>NC_013521.1:1215260-1519076 GCF_000024925.1 Sanguibacter keddieii DSM 10542 | reverse complement strand
GCGCGCTCACCACCACCGCGAGGACCAGCACCAGCCACCACTCGTCGACGAAGGCCGCGAAGCACACGGTGATGCACGCCGTGGCGAGCATCTCGGCGAACACCCGCAGGAACGCGGCCGAGGCCGCGGTCTGGGCCGGCTCTGCGACGAGACGCTGGACCCGGTACGCGAGGTCCCGGCGGTTGTCGACGATCTCCGCGACGGCCGAGCGGCTGATCCGGGTGACCGCCGCCTCGCCCGCGCTCAGCAGCGCGGCGAGGAGGATCCCGACGACGGCCAGCACGACGAGCAGGCCGACCGGTGCGTCGTCGAGGATGTTCATCCGGTAGGACGCCCCGCGAGGAACGTGAGCAGGAGGCGGCGCTGCAGGCCGAACATCTCCTTCTCCTCCTCGGGCTCGGCGTGGTCGTAGCCGAGCAGGTGCAGGATGCCGTGCGTGGTGAGCAGGAGCATCTCCTCGACGGTCGAGTGACCGGCCCCCTGGGCCTGGATCGCGGCGACCTCGGGGCAGACGACGACGTCGCCGAGCAGCCCCGCGGGGGTGACCTCGCCCTCGCGCCCCGGGCGGAGCTCGTCCATGGGGAAGGAGAGGACGTCGGTGGGGCCGGGCTCGTCCATCCACTGGACGTGCAGCTCGCTCATGACCTCGGTGCCGACGAAGAGGATCGACAGCTCGGTCTGCGAGTGCACGTGCATCTCGTCGAGGACGAACCGTCCGAGGGCGGCGAACTCGGCCTCGTCGACCTCGTAGCCGGACTCGTTGTTGACTTCGATGCTCACCTGCGGTGGCCTTTCTCGGTGGTCCGGTCGCTCGACCGGGGGTCCTGACGGGTGGTGTGGCGGGCCGTGGACACGTCCCACCGGGAGTAGGCCTCGATGATGTCACCGACGAGACGGTGCCGGACCACGTCCGTCGAGGACAGGCGGCAGAACTCGATGTCGTCGACGCCCGTGAGGACGTCCTCGATGACGCGCAGCCCGGACTGCGTGCCGCCCGGCAGGTCCACCTGCGTGACGTCGCCGGTGATGACCATCTTCGACTGGAAGCCCAGACGTGTGAGGAACATCTTCATCTGCTCGACCGAGGTGTTCTGGGCCTCGTCGAGGATGATGAACGCGTCGTTGAGCGTGCGCCCGCGCATGTAGGCCAGCGGGGCGACCTCGATCGTGCCCGCCTCGATGAGCTTGGGGATCGACTGCGGGTCGATCATGTCGTGCAGCGCGTCGTACAGCGGGCGCAGGTACGGGTCGATCTTGTCCGACAGCGACCCGGGCAGGAACCCGAGCCGTTCGCCGGCCTCGACCGCCGGGCGGGTCAGCACGATGCGGTGCACCTGCCGGGCCTGGAGCGCCTGGACGGCCTTGGCCATCGCGAGGTACGTCTTGCCGGTGCCCGCCGGTCCGATGCCGAAGGTCACGGTGCTCGCGTCGATCGCGTCGACGTAGTGCTTCTGGCCGGCCGTCTTGGGGCGGATGCTCTTGCCCCGGCTCGACAGGATGTCGAGGGAGAACACCTCGGCCGGTCGGGTGATGCTCGAGGCGGTGAGCATCGCGATGGACCGGGTGACGACGTCAGCCGACAGGGGCGCGCCCGACTGGGCCACCTCGACGAGCTCGTCGACGAGCCGCGCAGCGAGCGCGACGTCCCCGACCGGGCCGCGCAGCACGATCTCGTCCTCGCGGACCCGGACGTCGACCGTGGTGAAGCCCGCCTCGAGGGCGCGCAGCACGGAGTCGACCGGGCCCAGCAGGCTGGCGATGGACACGTCCGCCGGGACGACGATGCGGTGCTCGACGTCGGTGGGGAGGGTGCCACCAGTGCTCTCTGCAGCTGTCATAGGGCGGTGTTCTCGGTCCTTCGGGTCAGATGGGTGGTCGTACGTCTGGTGGAGCGGTCGTGCGGTGGTCAAGTGTAGGACTGCTCGGCGCCGGGCAGGGCGGCCGGGCGGGCGGGGCGGTCAGGCGAACCGGCCGCCGAGGCTGGTGCCGCCGAGCACGTGACCGTGCACGTGGAAGACGGACTGCCCGGCCTGTGGGCCGGAGTTGAAGACGAGGCGGAACTGGCCGTCGGCCTGCTCCCCCGCGACCTGCTCGGCGAGCGCGACGAGCTCGGCGAGCACCTCGGGCCGGGCGGCAGCCAGCTGAGCGACCTCCCCGTGGTGCTCGGTCGGCACGACCAGCACGTGCACGGGTGCCTGCGGGTTGATGTCTGCGAAGGCCACGACGTTCTCGCTGCGCGCCACGATCTCCGCGGGGATCTTCCCCTCGACGATCGAGCAGAACAGGCAGTCGGGCTCGGGTGCGCTCGTGGTCATACCTCGAGGCTATCCGCTGAGCACGACATCGTCAGGCGGAATCCGGCACCGCTGGCGGGACGGCCGTCGGCTCGCCCCCTCACGCCCACCGGCCCAGGCGCTCGGACAGCAGCGCGACGGCGATCGGACCGGCGGTCGAGGTACGCAGCACGTGCGGCCCGAGCCGGGCGAGCGTCGCCCCGGCCTCGGTGAGCAGCGTGCACTCCCGGTCGCTGATGCCGCCCTCGGGGCCGACGACCACGAGGACCTCGGCGACCGCGTCACCGGTACGTGCCGGCAGGGGCACCTGGGCGATGGGCAGGGTCGCCTCCTCGTGGAGGACCACCACGACGCCGCCCGACGCGACGACCTGCGCGGTCCGTGCCGCGAGCCCCTTGGCGTCGACGACCTCGCCGACACCGGGCAGGCTCGCCCGCCGGGCCTGCTTGGTGGCCGCGCGCACCGTCGCGACCCAGCGGGCCCGCGACTTCGCGGCACGGTCGCCGCGCCACACCACGACCGAGCGCTCGGCCTGCCACGGGAGCACGGCGTCGACGCCGGCCTCGGTGGCCGCCTCGATCGCGAGCTCGTCCCGGTCCCCCTTGGCGAGGGCCTGCACGAGCACCACGGACACGCCGTCGGTGCTCTCCTGGACCGACTCGACGACCTCGAGGGTCACCTCGGCGGCCTGGACGGCCGTGACCCGGCAGGTCAGCCGCAGGCCCGCGCCGTCGACCACGTCGATGCGCTCGCCCACGCCGCGCCGCTGGACCACGCCCGCGTGGCGTCCCTCGAGACCGTCGAGGACGTAGGTGTCACCCTGGGTCAGCCCACCCAGGTTCCCGGACTCGGCCAGGAAGACCGGCGCACTCATCAGCGTCCTGAGAGCTTCTCACGCAGCCGGCTGAAGACACCCGGGTGGGCTGCGGCGACGCGCCCCTCGGGACGCTCCTCGCCGCGCAGCACCGAGAGCTGGCGGAGGAGCTCCGCCTGCTCCTCGGACAGCGAGGTGGGCACCTGGACCTCGACGTGCACGTTGATGTCGCCGCGCCCGCTGCCGTGGAGGTGGCCCACACCGAGGTTCTTCAGCGTGATGACCTGGTCCGGCTGCGTGCCCGGGCGCAGGTCGACCGACTCGGGGCCGTCGAGCGTCTCGAGCTCGATGACCGTGCCGAGGGCCGCCGCCGTCATGGGGACCTCGAGGGTGCAGTGCAGGTCGTCGCCGCGACGCAGGAAGGTCTCGTGCTTGCGCTCGCGGATCTCGAGGTACAGGTCGCCGGCGGGGCCGCCGGCCGGGCCGACCTCGCCCTGCGAGGTGAGCTTGATGCGGTTGCCGGTCTCGACGCCGGCCGGGACCTCGACGGCCACGGTGCGGCGGCTGCGGACGCGGCCCTCGCCGGAGCACTCGGCGCAGGGCTCGGGGATCGTGGTGCCGAAGCCCTGGCAGGCGGCGCACGGCGCCGTCGTCATGACCTGCCCGAGGAACGAGCGGGCGACCCGCTGGACGGTCCCACGGCCGTTGCAGACGTCGCAGGTGCGCGGCGAGGTGCCGGGTCGGCAGCACGAGCCGGAGCAGGTGCCGCAGATGACCGCGGTGTCGACCTGGACGTCGCGGCGCGCACCGAAGGCAGCCTCCGAGAGGTCGATGTCGAGGCGCACCAGGGCGTCCTGGCCGCGGCGCGAGCGCGGGATCGGGCCCCGCTGCTGCTGCCCGCCGCCGAAGAACGTCTCGAAGATGTCCTGGAAGCCGAAGCCGCCGCCACCGTTCATGCCGCCGCCGGGCGCCGACGGGTCGTTGCCCATGTCGTACGAGCGGCGCTTCTCGGGGTTCGAGAGCACCTCGTAGGCGCGACCGACGTCCTTGAACCTGTCCTCGGCGTCCGGGCCCGCGACGTCGGGGTGCAGCTCGCGCGCCAGCTTGCGGTACGCCTTCTTGATCTGGTCCTGGCTGGCGTCGCGGTCGACACCGAGCACCTCGTAGTAGTCGCTCACTGGTTGATCTCTGCCGTTCGTCGGTGGGGGCTGCTTCGGCGGTCCGTCGCGGCACCGCGGTGCTCGCTCTGAACTCTGCAACGTCTGGACGGGGGAATGTGTTTCATCGCGTGCGTCACGTCAGGCACCCGGTGCCCTGCAGGGCGCCCGGCGGAGCCGGTGCCGTGCGCCGCGCGGGCCTCAGGCACCGAGGATCCGTGACAGGTAGCGGGCCACCGCGCGGACCGAGGCGATGGTCGCGGGGTAGTCCATGCGGGTGGGGCCGATCGAGCCGATGGTCGCCACGGCGTCGCCGTCCGAGCCGTAGCCCGTGGTGACCACCGAGGTCTCGAACAGGCCGGAGAGCTGCGTCTCGTGGCCGATCCGCACGTTGACGCCCGACGAGTGGTCGCCCATCTCCGTGAGGAGGTTGAGCAGCACGACCTGCTCCTCGAGCGCCTCGAGGACCGGGCGCAGCGCGTGCTCGAAGCGCATGCTCGCGTGCGCGAGGTTCGCGGTCCCGGCGAGCACGATGCGCTCCTCGCCCTCCTGGGAGAGCGTGTCGGTGACGACCTCGGCGACCCGCGCGACGAGCGGCTGGTCCTCCGGGGCGAAGGTGTCCGCGAGCGCGTCGAGGGCTGTCCGGAGCTCGGGCAGGCGTCGGCCGGCGGCCGCGGCGTTGAGCCGGGCGCGCAGCGCGACGAGGACGAGCTCGTCGGGGGTCGCGTCGAGCTCGAGGGTGCGCTGCTCGACGCGTCCGGTGTCGGTGATGATGACGACGAGGAGGCGTCGCTCGCCGAGGACGACGAGCTCGAGGTGCCGCAGGCCGGAGCGGCGCAGCGAGGGGTACTGGACGACGGCGACCTGCCCGGTGAGCTGGGCGAGCAGCCGGCCGGCGCGGGTGACGACGTCGTCGAGGTCGACCGCGCCGTTGAGGAAGGTCTCGATCGCGTTCTTCTCGGCGGCGCTGAGGGCCTTGACCCCGGCGAGGCGGTCGACGAACATCCGGTAGCCCTTGTCGGTGGGCACGCGTCCGGCCGAGGTGTGCGGCTGGGCGATGAAGCCGCCCTCCTCGAGGACCGCCATGTCGTTGCGGATGGTCGCGGGCGAGACGCCGAGGCTGTGCCGCTCGGCGAGGACCTTGGACCCGACGGGCTCGCGGGTGTGGACGTAGTCCTCGACGATGGCGCGCAGGACGTCCAGCCGTCGCTCGTCGCTCGCCGCCACAGACCTCTCCTTGCTCGTCGTGCTTCGTCGTGCCTCGTCCTCATGGTGGTGCCCGTCGTGCTCGTGACACCTCGCGGCACCTCACGGCCGGCGGCAAGGGCTCGATCAGCACTCGGCACGCCGGAGTGCTAATTCTACGCCAGGGCACCGTCGGACCGCACGTGGCGTCTGGCGCTGACACCAGCACGGTCCGCCGGTATCGTCAGAGACGACCTGGACCGCTGCGCGACGGAGCGCGGCGGACGACGGACGGAGGTCGGCGCGTGCATCCCCCGGCAGCGTGGCCCGGCGGCGTGAGGCCGCTCGTGCAGGACTCCTGGCTGCGGTCGACGGCCTCTCGGCTGGACCCCGACGCGGTCCCCGAGCCGACGCTGCTCGACGACGGTCTGCGTGCCGTCCAGGACGAGCACCCCCTCACCCGTGTCCTCGGGACGATCGAGACCCTCCTCGTCCGGCACACCACGGACACCGGCCTCATGGTCGCCGTCGGCGACCAGGCGGGTCGGCTGCTCTGGGTCGACGGCGACCACGACGTGCGCCGCCGCGCGGAGAGCATGGGCTTCGTGGCCGGGACGGACTGGTCGGAGCGCGCCGTCGGCACCAACGCCCCGGGGACGGCGCTCGTCCTGGACCGCGCGGTGCAGATCCGCCGGGCGGAGCACTTCAGCAGGATCGTGCACCCGTGGAGCTGCACGGCCGTGCCGGTCCACGACCGCGCGACGGGCGCGCTGCTCGGCGTCATCGACATCACGGGCGGGGACGACGCCGTCGCCCCGACCACCCTCGCGCTCGTCGAGGCGACGGCCCTGGCGGTCGAGGCCGAGCTGCACCTGCTGACCCTCGAGGACCGGCTGGCGCGGCGTCCTGCGCGCCGCCCGTCGGGGTTCACCGTGCGGCGGCTCTCCCCGCGCCCCCTGACGGGAGCCGTGCCGCAGGCTGCTCCGGCCGCAGCCCCGCCTCCGGGGACAGGCGCCCTGCTGCGCGTCCTGGGCAGGACCGACGCGCTCCTCGAGACCGCCGGGCGCACGGTGGCCCTGACCGGTCGGCACGCCGAGATCCTCACGCTCCTCGCCTGGCACCCGCGCGGTCTCGGGGCCGACGAGCTGGCCGTCGCGGTCTACGGTCGGGACGACGCCGTCGTGACGCTGCGCGCAGAGATGGTGCGGCTGCGCCGAGCGCTCGGCGAGTCCGGGCCGGACGTCCTCTCCCGCCCCTACCGTCTCGGCGGGCACCTCGACCTCGACGCCTCGCAGGTGCTCGCCTTCCTCGACCGCGGGGCGCACCGCGTCGCGCTCGCCGGCTACGTGGGCCCCGTCCTGCCCGGCTCGCGCGCCCCCGGCGTCGACGACGTCCGGACCGAGGTGAGCCGACGCCTGCGCGAGTCCCTGCTGGCCGACGCCGGGGTCGACACCCTCCTGGCCTACGCGCGCACCGACGAGGGGGCCGCCGACGTCGAGCTGTGGACCACCTGCCTGCGGCTGCTCCCGGCCCGCTCGCCGCGCCGGGCGGCGGTCGTGGCGCACCTCGAGGACCTCGAGGTGGCTCTCGGCTGACCGCGGGGCACCGTGCAACTCGATGCAACCTGCTCGCGCGTAGCGTCGACGACGAGCCCGGTCACCGCCGGGCGACCTCCCTGACAGCGTCGTCGAAGGAGCACACATGACCGTCTACGCAGCCCCCGGCACCCCCGAGGCCCTCGTCACCTTCAAGTCCCGCTACGAGCACTGGATCGGCGGCCGCTGGGTCGCCCCCGTCAAGGGCCAGTACTTCGAGGACATCTCCCCCGTCAACGGCAAGCCCTTCGCGGAGGTCGCGCGCGGCACCGCCGAGGACATCGAGGCCGCCCTCGACGCCGCCCACAAGGCCGCCCCGTCGTGGGGCAAGACCACCGGCACCGAGCGCGCCGACGTCCTCAACAAGATCGCCGACGTCATCGACGCGAACCTCGAGCTCCTCGCGGTCGCCGAGACCTGGGACAACGGCAAGCCCGTCCGTGAACCCCTCAACGCCGACCTACCCCTCGCCGCCGACCACTTCCGGTACTTCGCGTCGGTGATCCGCGCGCAGGAGGGCGAGTTCACCGAGCTCGACAACGACACCGTCGCCTACCACTACGCCGAGCCGCTCGGTGTGGTCGGGCAGATCATCCCCTGGAACTTCCCGATCCTCATGGCCACCTGGAAGCTCGCGCCCGCGCTGGCCGGCGGCAACACGATCGTGCTCAAGCCGGCCGAGCAGACACCGGTGTCGATCCTCGTGCTGATCGAGCTCATCGGCGACATCCTCCCGCCCGGGGTGCTCAACGTAGTCAACGGGTTCGGCCTCGAGGCCGGCAAGCCGCTCGCCTCGAGCCCGCGGATCCGCAAGATCGCCTTCACCGGCGAGACGACCACGGGCCGCCTCATCCTCCAGTACGCGAGCGCGAACCTCATCCCCTCGACCGTCGAGCTCGGCGGGAAGAGCCCGAACATCTTCTTCGAGGACGTGGCCGACAAGAACGACGCGTACTACGACAAGGCGCAGGAGGGCTTCGTGCTCTTCGCCTTCAACCAGGGCGAGGTCTGCACCTGCCCGTCGCGGTCGCTCATCCAGAAGCCCATCTACGACTCGTTCCTGTCCGACGCGCTCGACCGCACCAAGAAGGCCGTGCAGGGGAACCCGCTCGACACCGACACCCAGGTCGGGGCGCAGGCCTCGAACGACCAGCTCGAGAAGATCCTCAGCTACATCGACATCGGCAAGCAGGAGGGAGCCCGGCTGCTGCTCGGCGGCGAGCGCGTGGACCTCGGCGGTGACCTCACCGACGGGTACTACGTGGCACCGACGATCTTCGAGGGGCAGAACTCGATGCGGATCTTCCAGGAGGAGATCTTCGGTCCGGTCGTCGCGGTGACGAGCTTCGACGACTACGCCGACGCGATCGCGCAGGCCAACGACACGCTGTACGGCCTCGGGGCAGGCGTGTGGTCGCGCAACGGGAACCTCGCCTACCGGGCCGGGCGCGACATCAAGGCGGGTCGCGTGTGGGTGAACAACTACCACGCGTACCCGGCCGGGGCGGCGTTCGGCGGGTACAAGAGCTCGGGGATCGGGCGGGAGAACAGCAAGCTCGCACTCGACCACTACCAGCAGACGAAGAACCTGCTGGTGAGCTACTCGGAGTCGGCCCTCGGGTTCTTCTAGGACCGGGTACCGCACCACCTGAGCAGCCGAGCACCTGAGGACCCGAGGAGGACCGCATGATCGAGGCCGACGTCGTCATCGAGGGCGAGACGCAGTCGCGGGTCGCCGCGACGGACAGCGCCGTCGCGCTGCTGCGACGGCTGTGGGAGCAGCACGGGCCGCTGATGTTCCACCAGTCCGGAGGGTGCTGCGACGGGTCCTCCCCCATGTGCTACCCGGCAGGCGAGCTCTTCACCTCCGCGGCCGACGTGCTGCTCGGGCACCTCGACATCTCCGAGAGCGGCGGCGAGGACGGCACCGAGGGTGGCGTGGAGCCGCAGTCCATCGAGTTCTGGATGTCGACCGAGCAGTTCGCGTACTGGCGTCACACCCACCTCACGGTGGACGTGGTCCCGGGGCGCGGGTCCGGGTTCTCGGTCGAGAGCCCCGAGGGCGTGCGCTTCATCATCCGGTCGCGGCTCATGGAGACCTCGGACGCCTTCGTCTGACGTCATCCCCGGCGGAGCCTCGTGGTCGGCGAGGCTCCGCCGGGCGAGCACGCCCGGCGGCTAGCCTGCTGCGGTGAGCTCAGACCGCTACTCCCAGGACGTCCTCGCCTCCGGCCCCCACCCCTCGGTGCGCCGCCCGACCTCGCGACCGGTCGCCGCCGAGCGCGGCCTCGTCGTCGAGGAGGTCATGTCCGGGTGGGTCGGCGCCGTGACGCGGGTCGAGAAGTCCGGCGGCATGCACGTCGTGGTCCTCGAGGACCGCGCCGGGCGCACCCGCACCTTCTCGCTCGGTCCGGGATTCTGGGTCGACGGCGCGCCCGTGACCCTCACCCCACCCGTCACCTCGACCGCGCCCGCCGCCCCGACGCGCACCGCGAGCGGGTCCCGCGTCGTCGCCGACGCCCGGGCCCGCGTCGCGCGCGGCAGCCGCATCTGGGTCGAGGGGCGCCACGACGCCGAGCTGGTCGAGAAGGTCTGGGGCGACGACCTCCGGGTCGAGGGCGTGGTCGTCGAGCTCCTCGAGGGCGTCGACAACCTCGAGGAGGCGCTCGTCGACTTCAAGCCCTCGAAGGGCCGCCGCGTCGGGGTCCTCGTCGACCACCTGGTGCCTGGGAGCAAGGAGCAGCGCATCACCGACGAGGTGCTGCGACGGTTCCCCGGCGGGAACGTCAAGGTGCTCGGTCACCCCTACGTCGACGTGTGGCAGGCCGTGCGACCGCAGCGCGTCGGCCTCGACGCTTGGCCCGTGATCGACCGCGGCACCGAGTGGAAGTACGGGATCCTGCAGCGCCTCGGGTGGCCGGCCGAGAACCAGACGGACGTCGCGCTCGGCTGGAAGAAGATCCTCGGCACGGTCCGCAGCTACGCCGACCTCGAGCCCTCGCTCCTGGGGCGCGTCGAGGAGCTCATCGACTTCGTGACCGTCACCGACTGAGCGCCGGACGCACCGGGCACGCCCTCGCCAGGTGCCCCGCGCTCTTGACGACAGCACAGAGGCCGTACCCCGGCGACGGGGTACGGCCTCTGTCGTGCGTCGAGCGTCGTGCGTCGAGCAGGCGCGCTCGGTCGGTTCAGACCGCCGGCTGCTCGCCGATGAGCCGGCGGTACACGTACGCGGTGGCGATCATCGAGACCGGCACGGCGACGAGCAGGCCGACGAGGAGGACGATCGCGCCAGCGGCTGTCGCGAGGTACACGAAGACGAACAGCAGGATCGCGGGTGCGAAGTTGCGGATCGCGAGCTGGACGCTCGCCTTGATCGCCTCGATCGGGCCGAGGCCCTTGTCGATGACGAACAGCAGCGCGAACTGGCCGAAGAAGCTCACGATGATCGGGCCGACGCCCGTGAAGCTGACGATCGTCGACGCCAGGCCCACGAGCAGCACCGTGACGAGCACGGCGCCGATCCGCGAGAAGGAGAAGAAGTCGCCGACGGTCACCTGGCGGCCGTGCGTGATGGCCAGCGCGCCGCGGATGATGCCCGCCTGGGCGAGCAGCGCGAGGACCAGGATGATCAGCGTGAAGACGACGAAGCCGAAGCCGAGCCCCGCGACGCCCGCCGCACCGATGTCACCGTCGGTGGTGGCCCCGGTGCCGACGAGGACGGAGAAGAACACGATGCTCGCCACGATGAGGATCGCCGCGTAGGCGACGAGCGCCAGCAGGATCGGCCCGAGGTTCTGCGTGAACTTCTGCCAGCCGTAGCGGAAGCCGTCCGGCACGGGCGACTCGGCCGCGCCGTACTGACCGGCGGAGATGGGCGGGGCGCTGGGCGGCGGGTAGGCGCCACCGGGCGGCGGGTAGCCACCGGTCGAGTACTGGTCGCCGCCGTAGGACTGGTCGCCCGGCTGCTTGTCGAAGGCGGGGGGCTGCTGCCCCGGCGCGGGCTGGCCGTAGGCGGGCGGCTGCGGGTAGGCCGGCGGCTGCTGGCCGTAGCCGGGCTGCTCGCCGTAGGCCGGAGGCTGCGGCTGGCCGTAGGTCGGCGGCTGGCCGGGGCCTGCCGGCGGGGGCGGGGTCGATCCCGCGGGGGGCGGCGGGTAGCCCGCCTGGGCGTACGGGTCCTGCGTGCCGTCGTCCGGCGTCTTCTCGCTCATCTCGACTCCTCTGTCGTCGGCTCCGCACGTGCTCGTCCGCAGGTGCGGTCGGCCCGGGCGCGGGAACGTCTCCCCACAGCGTAGGGAAGAACAAACCCCCAGGCTAGGGCTGTGTCACGCCCTGCGCCTCCGCACGGACCAGCGCGTCGGCGACGGTACGCGCGTAGAGCTCCTGCCCGGCGGCGCCCGGGTGGACGCCGTCCTTGCCGAGCACGTCGGGCTGCGCGGCCACCGCGGCCTCCCAGTCGGCGACCACCACACCGGGGTGACGCTCGGCCGCGGCGCGCATCTGGTCGTTCGTCGGGCCGATCCAGCTGCGGTCCGCCGAGCCAGTCACCAGGACCACCCGGTGGTCCGGTCCGATGGCCGCGAGGGCGTCGTCCATGGTCTTCTCGGTGACGGTGCTGTTGGTCCCCAGCGAGACCACCACGTACTCGCGGAGGGCCCCGGCGTCGCGCAGGACCGTGGCGATCTCCGGCACGGTGCTCATCTGCCGGGAGACCTCGGCGTCGACGAAGACCCCGGGCAGCGCGGCCTGGAGCGACGGGACGCTGATGAGGCTCACCGAGTCGCCGATGACGGTCACCTGGTCGCCGGGCGGCGGCCCCGTGGGCTCGGGCGACGGCTCTGCCAAGGGGCTGGGCGAGCCCGACAGGTCGGCGGAGGGGTCCGCCGAGGGGTCGGCCGACGGCTCCGGGGTCGGCGCGGGCTGGGCCTCGTTGGCCTGCTGCGCCGCGGCGGCGCCCTCGAGGATCTGCGCCTCGAGGGAGGACGTGGTCGGCTCGCGGACACCGGCCAGGACCACGGCGGCAACCAGGCCGAGCGCGGCGACCGAGACGACCACCAGGCGCGCCCGGGCCCGGAAGGAGCGCGTCGGGGCGCTGCGCTCGGCGCGCACCGAGGCGAGCAGGCGTCGTGCGCGGCCGGTCACGCGCGTACCGAGCGCACGGATCCCGGCGATCATCACCGGCCGCTCGAGATACTTGTACGAGACCCAGGCGGCCAGCGCCGTGACGGCCGTCGCGACCAGGGCGACGGACCAGGAGCTCGACCGGCCGGGGTTCTCGGCACCCATGAGGCTGGCGACGATCACCACGATCGGCCAGTGCCACAGGTAGATGCCGTAGGAGCGCACACCCACCCAGCGCAGCGGCGACACCTCGACACGCCGGGCCAGGGGCTGGCTGCGGATGAGGAAGGCGATGAGCCCGAGCGAGAACAGCGACGCCAGGACCAGCCCGCCGCGGTACGTGAAGGAGTCGTCGATCGACATCGTGAGCGAGAGGACCACGAGTCCGAGCGCGCTGACGAGCCCGAGGGCGTGACGCGACCACCGGCGCCGCGACGGGGGGAACCAGCGCGCGAACCGGCTCTGCACCGGCAGCAGCGACTCCCCCGCGAAGAGGTCGTCGTCGGGCACCACCGGGGTGTCCCGCGGGGTGCGCGGGGCGAACCACAGCGCGAAGAACGCACCGGCCATGAGCCCGAAGAGGTGGGTGTCGGTGCCGAAGTACACGCGGGACGGGTCGCCCGACGGGTCGACGGCGACTGCCATCCACACGGCGGACCCGACCGCGAACAGGCCCGTGACGACGAGCCCCGTGGCACGCGACCGTCGGACGGAGAACACCGCGAGGAGCACGAGTGGCCAGAAGAGGTAGAACTGCTCCTCCACGGCCAGCGACCAGAAGTTCGCGAAGAGCTGCGGCGTGAGGTCGGCGGAGTACGAGGTGCCCTGGGCGATCGCGAACCAGTTGCTCGCGAATGTCAGTGCGCCGAGCACCTGGAGCTTGATGCCCACCAGCACGTCGCCGCCGATGACGCCGGCCGCGGCGGTGCACACCACCACCACGGCCACCATCGCCGGGATGATGCGTCGGACCCGTCTGGTCCAGAAGTGCCGCAGGGACACGCGACCGGTCTGCACCCGCTCGCGCACCAGCAGGGTGGTGATGAGGAACCCGGAGAGCACGAAGAACACGTCGACGCCGATGAACCCGCCCGGCAGCAGGGCCGGCAAGAAGTGGTAGACCACCACGGCGAGGACCGCGACGGCGCGCAGCGAGTCGAGGCCGTAGATGCGCGGCGGGCGCGACGAGGTGCGGGGCGCGACGGGCTTGCGGACCGTGCCGACCGGCATCGCCGGTCGGTCGAGACGTTCGAGCCCGTCGGGCATCCGGACACGACCGAGCTGCCGGACCGTGGTCGACGGTCCGGGGGTCGGGCGTGGCTCACGAGGCGTCGAGGCAGCCATCGTCAGTCGGTGAGGTCTCTGACGACGGTGTCGGCGAGGAGGCGCCCGCGGCGGGTCAGCACGACACGGCCCGCGATGGCCGCGCGGCCGTCGACGAGGCCGTCGGCGACGTGCTGGGCGACGGCCTTCCGTGCTCGTGGCGACAGGTCGGCCGTCGCGAAGCCCTCGCGCAGGCGGACGCCGAGCATGACGCGCTCGAGCTGGGCCGAGTCGTCGCCGATGGTCTCCTGGCCGGCCGACGGGCTGAGGCCCTCCGCGAGGCGGTTGGCGTAGCGCACGGGGTGCTTGACGTTCCACCAGCGCAGGCCACGTGTGCCGGGCACGTCGGAGCCGAGGTAGGAGTGCGCCCCGGGGCCCACGCCCCACCAGTCGTCCCCGCGCCAGTAGGCGAGGTTGTGGCGGCACGCGCGCTGCACGCCGTCGACGGTGCGCGCCCAGTTGGACACCTCGTACCAGCCGAGGCCCGCCTCGGTGAGGAGGTCGTCGGCGAGCTCGTACTTGGCGGCCTGGTCGTCCTCGTTGGGCAGCGTGAGCTGACCGCGACGCACCTGGGCGGCCATCTTGGTGCCCTGCTCGACCACGAGCGCGTAGGCCGAGACGTGGTCGACGCCCGTGGCGAGCGCCGACTCGACGCTCGTGCGCCAGTCGTCGAGGGTCTCCCCCGGCGTGCCGTAGATGAGGTCGAGCGAGACGTCGAGGCCGACGTCCCGCGCCCAGCGCACCACGTCCGGGATGCGGCGGGGGTCGTGGGTGCGCTCGAGGGTCGCGAGGACGCTCGGGACCGCCGACTGCATACCGAAGGAGACACGGGTGAACCCGGCGTCGGCCAGGACCGCCAGGGACTCCGGGGTCACCGAGTCCGGGTTCGCCTCGGTGGTCACCTCGACGTCGTCCGCGAGCCCCCAGGTGCTGCGGACGGCCGCCAGCATCGTCGCGAGGTCGCGGGCGGGCAGCAGGGTGGGCGTGCCGCCACCCACGAACACGGTCGACACCTCACGGCGCGGCAGACCGGCCGCGTCCATGAGACGCCCGGCCATCTCGATCTCGGAGACGGCCGTCGTCGCGTACGCGGACTGGCTGGCGCCACCGCCGAGCTCGCTCGCGGTGTACGTGTTGAAGTCGCAGTACCCGCACCGCACGGTGCAGAACGGGACGTGCATGTAGACGCCGAACCGGCGGTCGGCTGCGCCGGACGCCACCCAGGTGGGCAGCGTGCCGTCGTCGGGAGCCGGGTCGCCGTCGGGGAGAGCCGGGGTCACGACTGCCTCACTTCTTCTTGTCTCGGGACTCCGTCTGCTCGGAGGTCAGGGCGGCGATGAAGGCTTCCTTCGGGACCTCGACGGACCCGATGGTCTTCATGCGCTTCTTGCCCTCCTTCTGCTTCTCGAGGAGCTTGCGCTTGCGGGAGATGTCTCCGCCGTAGCACTTGGCGAGGACGTCCTTGCGGATGGCGCGGATGGTCTCGCGCGCGATGATCCGGGCGCCGACGGCGGCCTGGATGGGCACCTCGAACTGCTGACGGTTGATGAGGTTCTTCAGCTTGCCCACCATCGACAGCCCGTACGAGTACGCGTTGTCCTTGTGCACGATCGCGCTGAAGGCGTCCACCTGCTCGCCCTGGAGCAGGATGTCGACCTTGACGAGGTCGGCCGCCTGCTCGCCGATCACGTCGTAGTCGAGGGAGGCGTACCCGCGGGTGCGCGACTTCAGCTGGTCGAAGAAGTCGAAGACGATCTCCGCCAGCGGGAGGATGTAGCGCATCTCGACACGGTCGGCCGAGAGGTAGTCCATCCCCTGCAGCTCGCCGCGGCGGCCCTGGCACAGCTCCATGACGGCGCCGATGAACTCCGACGGCGCGATGACGGTGGCCTTGACGATGGGCTCGCGGACCTCGCCGATCTTGCCGCCCGGGAACTCGCTCGGGTTGGTCACCGTGACGACAGACTTGTCGTCCATGGTCACCTCGTAGATGACGTTCGGGGCCGTCGAGATGAGGTCGAGGTTGAACTCGCGCTCGAGGCGCTCGCGCACGATCTCGAGGTGCAGCAGGCCGAGGTAGCCGACACGGAACCCGAATCCGAGCGCGACGGACGTCTCGGGCTCGTAGATGAGCGCGGCGTCGTTGAGCTTGAGGCGGTCGAGCGCGTCGCGCAGCACCGGGTAGTCCGAGCCGTCGACCGGGTACAGGCCGGAGAACACCATCGGCTTGGGGTCGGAGTAGCCGCCGAGGGCGTCGTCGGCCGGCTTCGCGGCGTTGGTGACGGTGTCGCCGACCTTGGACTGGCGGACGTCCTTGACGCCGGTGATGAGGTAGCCCACCTCGCCGACGCCCAGCCCCTTGGTCGGGATGGGCTCGGGGGACGAGACGCCGATCTCGAGGAGGTCGTGGGTCGCCCGGGTCGACATCATGATGACGCGCTCGCGCGGGGCGAGGTTGCCGTCGACGACGCGGACGTAGGTGACGACACCGCGGTAGGTGTCGTACACGGAGTCGAAGATCATCGCGCGGGCCGGGGCGTCCGGGTCGCCGACCGGCGCCGGGGTCTTGAGCACGATGCGGTCGAGCAGCGCGGGGACGCCGACACCCGTCTTGCCGGAGATCTGGAGGACCTCCTCGGGCTCGCAGCCGACGAGGTTCGCGAGCTCTTCCGCGTACTTCTCGGGCTGGGCTGCCGGCAGGTCGATCTTGTTGAGCGCCGGGATGATCGCCATGTCGTTCTCCATGGCGAGGTACAGGTTGGCGAGCGTCTGGGCCTCGATGCCCTGCGCGGCGTCGACCAGGAGCACCGCGGCCTCGCAGGCGGCGAGCGAGCGCGAGACCTCGTAGGTGAAGTCCACGTGGCCCGGGGTGTCGATCATGTTGAGCGCGTAGCCGGTGGGCACGCCGTGCTCGTCGGCGACCTCCCACGGCATGCGGACCGCCTGCGACTTGATGGTGATGCCGCGCTCGCGCTCGATGTCCATGCGGTCGAGGTACTGCGCGCGCATGGCGCGCGGGTCGACGACACCGGTCATCTGGAGCATGCGGTCGGCCAGCGTCGACTTGCCGTGGTCGATGTGCGCGATGATGCAGAAGTTTCGGAGCAGCTCCGGTGCAGTGGCCGCGGGCTGGATACGGGCGAGGTTGGCCGCTGAGGGGATGGGAGTCACGGGTCGATTGTCCCACGACCCCACACCGAGGTGGCACCGCCCCACCCCTCCCTCACTCGCCCCACCCCGCACACCCCACCCCCTCTCATGCCCGTGGCGCGCCCGCGCACCCCTCCGCGGAGGGGTGCGCGGGCGCGCCACGGGCATGAGGACGGGCGCGGGTGCGCGCTCTAGTGGTTGGTGGCGGCCTTCTCGGAGCCGGCGCCTGTGAGGGAGCGCACCTCCATCTCGGCGTACTTGGCCTTGTCTCCCTTCTCGCGGCTGGTGAGGGTGCCGACGATGCCGAGCAGGAACCCGAGCGGGATGGTGACGATGCCGGGGTTCTCGAGCGGGAACCACGCGAAGTCGATGCCGGTGTCGCGGATCATCGACAGGCTGTTGCCGGCGTCGTCCGTCTTGCCCGAGACGACGGGCGAGAAGGTGATGAGCACGAGGCACGACGCGAGGCCGCCGTACATGCTCCACAGCGCTCCCCGGGTGTTGAAGCGCTTCCAGAACAGCGAGTAGATGATGGTCGGCAGGTTGGCGCTCGCCGCGACGGCGAAGGCCAGGGCCACGAGGAAAGCGACGTTCTGGCCGTTGGCGAAGATGCCGCCGACGATCGCCAGCAGCCCGATGACCACGACGGTCATCCGGGCGACCTTGACCTCGCCGTCCGGGTTCACCTCGCCCTTCTTGATGACGGAGGCGTAGATGTCGTGCGCGAAGCTCGCCGCCGCGGTGATGGTGAGCCCGGCGACCACCGCGAGGATGGTCGCGAAGGCCACCGCGGAGATGAGCCCGAGCAGGATCTCGCCGCCGAGGGCGAAGGCCAGCAGCGGCGCGGCCGAGTTCACGCCACCCGGTGCGGCGTTGATCGTGTCGGCGCCAACGAGCGCCCCGGCCCCGTAGCCGAGGACGAGGGTGAAGAGGTAGAAGATGCCGATGAGCCAGATGGCCCAGACCACGGACCGGCGGGCCTCCTTGGCGGTGGGCACCGTGTAGAAGCGCATGAGCACGTGCGGCAGGCCCGCCGTGCCGAGCACGAGGGCCAGGGCGAGCGACAGGAAGTTCAGCTTGCTCGTCTCGCTGCCGCCGTACTGCGCGCCGGGCTCGGCCAGGCCGGCGATGCCGGAGGTGTCGATGGCGCCCTGGATCACGTCGGAGAGGTTGAAGCCGAACTTGGCGAGCACCCACACGGTCATGATCCCGGCGCCGGCGATGAGCAGGATGGCCTTGATGATCTGCACCCAGGTGGTGCCCTTCATCCCGCCGATGAGCACGTAGAGGATCATCAGCGCACCGACCACGGCGATGACGACGGCCTGTCCGCCGGAGCTGTCGATGCCCAGCAGCAGCGCGACCAGTCCCCCGGCGCCGGCCATCTGGGCGAGCAGGTAGAAGAACACGACTGCGAGCGTCGTCAGGGCTGCGGCCATGCGGACGGGGCGCTGCTTGAGCCGGAAGGACAGGACGTCGGCCATCGTGAACTTGCCGGTGTTGCGGAGCAGCTCGGCGACGAGCAGCAGCGCGACGAGCCACGCGACGAGGAACCCGATGGAGTAGAGGAACCCGTCGTAGCCGTTGATCGCGATGGCCCCGACGATGCCGAGGAAGCTCGCGGCCGACAGGTAGTCCCCCGCGATCGCGGTGCCGTTCTGCGGACCGGTGAAGGAGCGCCCGCCGGCGTAGTAGTCCTCGGCGGTCTTGTTGGTCCGCGAGGCCCGCAGCACCACCACGAGGGTGACCGCCACGAAGGCGAGGAAGATGCCGATGTTGACGACCGGGTTGCCGATGTCCTCGGAGGCGGCGAGCACGTAGCCCTGGTCGGCCGTGCCTGCGGCGGAGACGGTGCCGGTCATACGAGATCACGTCCCTCGATGCGCTGACGGAGCTCGTCCGCCATGGGGTCCTGCTTCTTGTTGGCCCAGCGGGCGTAGATCATGGTGATCGCGAAGGTCGTGACGAACTGGCCGAGCCCCAGCAGCAGGCCGACGTTGATGTTCCCCCACACCTGCGTGCTCATGAAGCCGTGCGCGTAGTCCGCGAGCAGCACGTAGGTGAGGTACCAGACGAGGAAGAACGCGGTCATCGGGAAGACGAAGCGGCGGAACCGGCGCCGGAGCGCCTGGAACTCGGGGCTGTCCTGCACCTGCTCGTAGTCGAGGAGGTCGGTCGAGGGGTCCTGCGGTCGGCCACCGCCTCCACCCGGCGGACCTGTCGGTGGTCCGTCGTCGGGTGAGACGGGGGTCTGAGCTGCGTCGGTCATCGCGCCTCCTGGAGATGCCCCGGGCGTCGTTGCCCGGCGCACACTGAGTTGTGTGACCCGGGCCACACTGCCTCAGGGGCGGGTGAGTCGCAACCACCCCCCCGGGGCGTCGCGCAGATCTGCCGCCGGCTGACAACCGGGCTAGCGTTCGAGGATGGCGAAGACCCCCTGGACCACGACCGCCGCCCGCGTCGCCCGCGCCGTGCTGAGCGGGCTCTCCCGTGCGACGAGCGACCGCGGGCCGCGCACGACGGCCGGACCGACGACACGGCCGGGCCGCCCGAGCCCTGGCGTCGCTCGCGGGACCACCACGCAGCGACGACCCGAGGCACCACCGGCCACCTATCCCGGCGACTTCGCCGGGACGGTCCGGGCCGAGTACTCGCCCGACCTCGACGGCAAGCCCGACCCGGGCGAGGTCGTCTGGACCTGGGTCCCGTACGAGGAGGACCACGCGCGCGGCAAGGACCGCCCGGTCCTGCTGGTCGGCCGGGACGGCCCGTGGCTGCTCGGCCTCATGCTCACGAGCAAGGACCACGGGCGCGACGCCGCCGCCGAGGACCGGCACGGCAGGCGGTGGATGGACATCGGCGCGGGCACCTGGGACCACGAGGGCCGCCCGAGCGAGGTGCGGCTCGACCGCGTGGTCCGGGTCGACCCCGCGGCGGTCCGCCGCGAGGGCGCGATCGTGTCGCGCGAGCTGTTCGCCTCCGTCGTGAGCCGTCTGCACGTCTGACGTGGGCGACGGCTCACCCGTGGCCCCTGTCGGGAGCGGGGGCGATCTGGTAGGTTCGGTCTTTGCGTGCTCCGCCCGGGTCGGCGGGCACCATTCCAGTACCTCTCCACGGGTTCCCCACCCCAGTCCCGGTCCTGGAAACGCCTTCTACGACCTGTTCACTCGCTTCGGCGAAATCACCAGAGAGTCCTCACGTGGCTAACATCAAGTCTCAGATCAAGCGCATCGGCACCAACGAGAAGGCTCGCCTTCGCAACAACGCCATCAAGACCGAGCTCCGCACGCACGTTCGTCGTGTGCGGACCGCGGTCAACGCTGGCGACAAGGACGCTGCTGTCGCTGCACTTGTCATCACGTCCAAGAAGCTCGACAAGGCCGTGTCCAAGGGCGTCATCCACGCCAACCAGGCCGCGAACCGCAAGTCGGCTCTTGCAAAGGCCGTCAACGGCCTGTGAGTCTCACTGATCTCTGACACCTCGGTGCCGGAGATCACGCCCAAGGCGTCGCTTCCCGTGTCGGGGCGGCGCCTTTGTCGTACCCGGACCCTCCGTGCCGCCAGGGCGCGCCGAACCGCCGCGACCAGGGCGCCGAGCGTCGTCGCAGGTGAGGACGGCCTGCGGGCCTCCTCCGGAACCCGCCGCACACTGCACACACTTTTATCTCATGTGTGAGATACGGTGGTTCGCATGACGACGATCGACGCTGCCCGTATCGGCACCCTCATCCGCGACGCACGCAAGCTCCACGGCTGGACCCAGGCGCACCTGGCCGACAAGATCGGCACGAGCCAGAGCGCGGTCAACCGGATCGAGAAGGGCGGCCAGAACCTCTCTCTCGACACCGTCCGACGCATATCGGAGGCACTCGACGCCGAGCTCCTCACGCTCGGCCGCAGCGACGTCATGCACCTGCGCGTGCACGGCGGCCGCGAGCTCAGCGGCGCCGTCGACATCCGCTCCTCCAAGAACGCCGCGGTCGCGCTGCTCTGCGCATCCCTGCTCAACCGCGGCCGCACCACGCTGCGCGGCGTGGCCCGCATCGCCGAGGTGGACCGCATCCTCGAGGTGCTGCGCAGCATCGGCGTGAGCGCCGAGTGGACCGAGGACGGCCGCGACCTCGTGCTCCAGCCGCCCGCGACGCTCGCCCTCGACGAGATGGACCAGGAGGCCGCGCGCCGCACCCGCAGCATCCTCATGCTCCTCGGCCCGCTGGTCCACGACCGCCCGACCTTCACCCTCCCCTACGCCGGTGGCTGCGACCTGGGTACCCGGACCGTCGAGCCGCACATGCTCGCGCTGCGGCACTTCGGCGTCGAGGTCCGCGCCACCGAGGAGCAGTACCACGTGGACGTCGACCGCGACCGCCAGGCCGACGGCGCCATCGTCCTGGTCGAGCGCGGCGACACGGTGACCGAGAACGCGATCCTCGCCGCGGCCCGCCACGACGGCGTGACGACCATCCGCAACGCGAGCCCGAACTACATGGTCCAGGACCTCTGCTTCTTCCTCGAGGACCTCGGCGTGAAGATCGAGGGCGTCGGTACCACGACGCTCGTGGTCCACGGCGTGCCCGTGATCGACACCGACATCGAGTACGCACCGTCGGAGGACCCGGTCGAGGCCATGACCTTCCTGGCGGCGGCGATCGTCACGAAGTCGTCGATCACCATCCGGCGCGTGCCGATCGAGTTCGTCGAGATCGAGCTGGCGATCCTGCGCACCATGGGCTTCCGCTACGACATGACGGCCGAGTACATGTCGACCAACGGCCGCACCCGCCTGGTCGACATCACGACGCACGTGAGCGAGCTCAAGGCCCCGATCGACAAGATCCACGCGATGCCGTTCCCCGGCGTGAACATCGACAACCTGCCGTTCTTCGCCGTGATCGCCGCGTCTGCCGAGGGCGGCACGATGATCCACGACTGGACCTACGACAACCGGGCCATCTACCTCACCGAGCTCACCAACCTCGGCGCCAACGTCCGCCTGCTCGACCCGCACCGTGTGCTCGTCGAGGGGCCGACGCGCTGGCGCGGCGCCGAGCTCATGTGCCCGCCGGCGCTGCGTCCCGCGGTCGTGGTGCTGCTCGGCATGCTCGCCGCGCAGGGCACGTCGGTGCTGCGCAACGTCTACATGATCCGCCGCGGCTACGAAGACCTCGCCGACCGCCTCACGGCGCTCGGCGCGCAGATCACGGTGTTCCGCGACATGTGAGTCGCGGTTGGCAGGGCTCGTCCACCGGGCGAGCCCTACCGCTGCGCAGCGTGGCGGTCGGGGCGTCGCCCCGGAGGACCAGCCTGCTGCTCAGCGGCCTGCGCTGCGGGCGACCGTGAGGACGGCGCGCTCGACGGCGAACACCGGGTCGCGTCCTGCGCCCTTGACCTCGGCGTCGGCCTGCGCGGTCGCAGTGATCGCTGTCGCGAGCCCTTCGGGGGTCCAGCTCGCGAGGTCCTTGCGGGCACGGTCGACCTGCCAGGGTGCGAGCCCGAGGTCGGCGGCGCTGCCGCCGCGGCCGCGCATCCCGGCGACCTTGGCGAGGGTGCGCAGCTTCATGGCGAGCGCGGCGACGACGGGCACGGGGTCCGCCCCGGTGTCGAGAGCGTGGCGGAGGAGCGCGACGGCCTGGCCGGCCTCCCCCGCGATGGCGGCGTCGGCGACACGGAACCCGGTGGCCTCCACGCGCCCGCCGTAGTACTTGGCGACGGCGGCCTCGTCGATCGCGCGGTCGGAGTCGGCCATGAGCTGCGAGCACGACGACGCGAGCTCGCGCAGGTCGCTGCCGACGGCCTCGACGAGGGCGCGGACGGCCCCGGCGCTCGCGCGGCGCCCGCCGCGCTTGAACTCGGCGCTCGCGAAGGCGACCTTCTCGGCGTCCTTCTTGATGGGGTCGCAGGTGACGACCGGGGCACCGCTCGCACGGATGGCGTCGAGCATCTTCTTGCCGCGCACGCCGCCGCGGTGCTCGAGGACGAGGAACACGTCGTCGGCCGGGGCAGACAGGTACGCGATGACGTCGGTCATGAGCGCGTCGGTGGTCGCCTCGACGCTCTCGACCACCACGATGCGCGGCTCGGCGAACAGCGACGGGCTGGTGAGGACCGAGAGCATCCCGGACTGGTAGAGCGCCGCCTGGACGGTTGTCTTCTCGGTCTCGGGGTCGACCTCGCGGGCCAGCCCCACGAGCCGCTCGACCGCCCGATCGACGAGCAGTCCCTCGGCTCCATGGACGAGCACGACGGGTGCGAGGGTGGCCTCGTCCCACGAGAGACCCGGGGTCTTGCCACGTGCTGAGCTTCGGGGGGCGGCCATGGTCTAAGGGTGTCACGAGCAGCCACCAGCAACCAACGTCTGTCCCTCCCGCACGACCAGCCCGACGGTGCCGCAGGTGTCGGTCCGCAGGATCGCGGAGCCGGTCGACGCGTAGAGGTCGAGGGCGCTCTCCGTGGGGTGGCCGTAGGTGTTGTCGGCTCCGGCGCTGACCAGCGTGACGCTCGGGCTCAGGTGGTGGGCGAGCGCCGGGTCCTGGGTGCGGGAGCCGTGGTGTGCCATCTTCACGACGTCGACCGTGCCGGTGCCGTCTCTGAGGAGAGTGCGCAGCAGGCTGGCCTGGCCGGCGGTCTCGAGGTCGCCGAGGGCGATGATGCTCAGGTCCGGGGTGCGCAGCGCGAGCACGACGCTCGAGTCGTTCGCCGCCCGGTCGCCCGTCCCCGCCGCGACGTCGTCGGCGGGTGCCAGCACCTCCCACCGCACCTCCTCCGGTGCGGGCCCGGCGAGCAGCGGCTCGGGGTTCGCGTGCGTGCTCGCACGGGCTTCCTCCCAGGGCACGCCGGCGTCGTCGAGCTGCCGCGCGACCGACGCGGCGTGAGTGGCGGGGTCGCGCACGGGGCTGACGTAGACCTGCTGGACCTCGCGGCCATCGAGCACCTCGGGCAGCCCTCCGACGTGGTCGTGGTGGAAGTGGGTGAGCACCAGGAGGTCGAGGGTGGTCACGCCCAGCTCGTCCAGGCACCGTGCCGCGGCGTCGCCCGCCGGGCCGACGTCGATCATCACCGCAGCGCCCGGCCCGGTCTGCACGACGAGGGCGTCACCCTGCCCGACGTCGCACATCACCACCTGCCAGTCGTCCGACCACGCCGTGCCCCCAGGGCGGACGAGGTCCGCGAGCCACGGCGGCTGCGTCTGCCAGACCACGCCGAGCCCCAGCGCCACGCACGCGAGGAACGCGGCGGGCCGGGCGAGCGGCCGGGCCGCCGCCTGCGCCGGGCGGGTCCCTCGACCGCCGTCACGGCGGAGCAGCACGTCCCACAGGCTTCTCCGCGGGCTACTCGGCGCTGCCCCGAGCCCGACGACGTAGACGCCGGTCCGCACGGCCCAGACGAGGCTGCCCCATCGGCCTACGACGACGATCGCCAGGACCGTCACGGCGGCGAGCAGCGCGACACCCGGCGCCCCCTCGACCCACGGGATGCGGGCCAGCGGTGCCGCCGCGAAGCGCTCGGCGACCTCCGCGATCCACCAGGTCGCCCACCCGGCCACCTGCGAGAGCCCGCTGGACGCCTGCGGCCACCAGGGCGCGGCGAGCGCCCCGGCCACACCGAGGACGGTGGCCGGCACCAGCGCCGGGGTCGCGATCAGGTTGGCCGGGACGGAGTACGTCGGCACGAAGGGGTCGAGGAGGATGATCACCGGCCCGCAGGCCATCTGCGCCGCGAGCGGGACCGCGACGGCCAGCGCGAGCCACCGCGGCAGCAGCCGTCCCAGCCACGCCGCGATCGGCCGGGTCCCGACCACGATGCCCGCCGTCCCCAGCACCGACAGGACGAAGCCGTAGGTCCGGGCGAGGAAGGGGTCTACGGCCAGCAGCACCAGCACGGCGACGCAGAGCGCGGTGAGCGACTGGGCAGGTCGCCCCAGCAGGACCGCGCCGAGCGTCACGGACGACATGACGGCCGCGCGCAGCACGCTCGGCTCAGGGTGCACCAGCAGGACGAAGCCGAGCATCGAGGTCCCGGCGACCGGGACCCTGGCCCGCAGCGGCAGGCGCAGGAGCGCGCACAGCCCGGTGACCGTCGCGAAGATGATCGCGAAGTGCGCGCCGGACACCGCCGTCACGTGCGTCAGCGACGTCGTCTTCATCGCGTGGTCGAGCCCCGGCGACATCATCGACGTGTCCCCGATGGCCACGCCCGGCACGAGTCCCCTGGCCTGCTCCGGGAGGGTCGCGGCGACCTCGAGGAAGGCTGAGCGGATGGTGCCGACGGTGCTCAGGACCACGCCAGGGGCTGCGACCACCCGCAGCGCCGAGGCGCGGGTAGTCCCCGGACCCAACGCGAGCATCGCCGTCGCGGCGCTGCCGGGGTCGACGGGCAGCAGGCGCCCCTCGACCTCGACCGTCGCGCCGTATCCGGGCGAGAGGAGCTCGGGCCCACCGAGCACGACCACGTCGCCGTGCGCCGGTCCTGTCGTGGGGACACCGTCGACCCGCCCGCTGACCGTCGTCGCGGTGACGGTGCGCACGTAGCGCGGCTCGCCGTCAAAGCCTGGGGACGTCGCCCGCGGCTCGGAGAGCACGGTCCCGGTCACGGTTCCCGTGGTCCCTGCCTCGACGAGCAGCGGGAGCACACCGGACCGGCCTGCGTGCAGCTGCGCCCCGACCGCGAGCGAGAGCACCACCACGACGCCAGAGACCAGGACGAGCTGGCCGAGCCCGTCCCGGAGGACCTGGTCGAGCAGGTGCGCGAAGCGCTCGAAGAGGACGGTGCGCGCTGGCCGCCGGGGCTCAGCGCTGACCGGGACGGCCGCTACCGTCGACAGCAGCTCAGGGCGCCTCGCCAGGACGAGAGCACGAGCCCCCGCGGCCAGCAGCGCACCCGTCACGGTCGCGGCCACGACCACCAGCGCCGTCCAAGGCTCGGAAGCCACGAGCCACCAGGTAACCACGTACCCGAGGAGCACCGCCGGGACGAGCCGCAGGTCGCGGACCGTCACGGGCCGACCGAGACGAGCTCGCGCAGCCGTTCCATGACGACGGGCCCGATCCCGGAGACGTCCTGGAGCTGGTCGACAGACCCGAAGGCGCCGTGGGTGGTCCGCCAGTCGAGGATCCGCTGCGCGAGCGCCGGGCCGACACCCGGCAGCGTCTGGAGCTCGTCGGCGCCGGCCCGGTTGAGGTCGACCAGCCCGCCCACCGCAGGGGCACCACCGTGCTGCGAGGCCGCACCGGCGGCGGCCTCTGCCGCGACCGGCACCTCCTCCCCCGGTGCCGGGACGTAGACCTGCTCGCCGTCGACCGCCGGCCGGGCGAGGTTCACGGACGCGCTGTCCGCGTCGGGCGTGAGGCCACCCGCTGCGTCGATCGCGTCGACGACGCGCGAGCCCTCGGGGACCTCCACGACCCCTGGCGCGTGCACCCGACCCACGACGTGCACGAGCACCGTCGGGCCGGTGTCGTCGGCCCCGGCAGACCGACCACCAGGAGCAGATGGTTCTCCGGTGGTGTCAGCCACGTCCGGGGTACCTGCCCCAGCGGATTCCTCCGACCGCTCGGCGACCGGCAGCTGGCCCGCTCCCAGCCCGTCCAGCGGCACCGGCTCCGCCGAGACCGCGCGCAGGTCACGGACCACGACGACCCCGGCGACGACCAGCAGCGCCACGAGCGCGACGAGCGCCGTGCGGAGCCCGACCGCCCACCGTCGCCGCTCGGTCTCGCGCTCGACGAGGGTGTCGTGCTCGACCGGGTGCCCGTGTGCCGCGGTGTAGGCGGTCGACACCGACCGCAACAGGTCGGAGCGCGACGTCCCGGCCGCCTCGCGAACCGGCTCGGCGTCCCGCCTGCGCAACGGTGCGGAGCGCTCGGTCGGCGGCGGGAGTCCAGGGATCTCGGTGGTCACCCGCAGGACGCTAGGTCCAGGGGTCCCCTGAGCACCTCACGTCGTCAGCGTCGTGTGGATCCTGGCCCGTCACACCGGACCTGTGGACGAGGCCAGCTCAGCCGAGGCCACAGGTGTGCGGCGGGTCAGCCTCTGCTGCCGCGCAGCTGCAGCCGCCGACCGTTCGACGGGCACCGGCGGTCTACTCGGGGTCGTCCACCGACACCAGCGCGAGCAGTCCCGGCCCCACGTGGGCCCCGAGCACCGCGCTCACGGGCGAGACGAGCACCTGGCGGCCGGTCGCCTCCTCGATGCGGAGCGCGCACGCGACGGCGGCGGTGTCGTCGCCGAGGTGGTGGACCGCGAAGCGCGGCGACGCGCAGGTCCCGAGCGCGGCCACCGCAGCCTCCACGAGCCTGTCGGCGCCCGCCCCACGGGTACGCACCTTCTGGACCACCTCGATCCGACCGTCACGCAGCCCGAGCACAGGGCGCAACCCCAGGGCTGTCCCGAGCGCCGCCGCGGCAGCGCTGAGCCTCCCGCCCCGCCGCAGGTGGTCGAGGGAGTCGACCACGAACAGCGCGGTCGTGCTCGCCGCCACCCGCTCTGCGACCGCGACGACCTCGGCCGCCGAAGCGCCGCTCGCCGCCACGCGAGCAGCAGCCAGAGCGGCGAGCCCGAGACCGGTCGAGACGCTCCGGGAGTCCACGACGTCAACGGGGACCGGGCTGGTGCGGGCAGCCAACGACGCGGCCCGCGCGGTCCCGGACAGCTCCCCCGACAGGTGCACCGACACGACCCGTGAAGCCCCCGAGCGTGCCGCCTCCCGGTACGCGTCCAGGAAGGCCTCCGGCGCGGGTTGCGAGGTGGTGACCTCGGCCCGGCGCGACAGCGCGGCCACGAGGCCCTCGGGTCCGAGGTCGACGCCCTCGTGGTGGGCCACGCCGTCGACCACCACGACGAGCGGCACCGCGAGCACGCCGTGCGCAGCAGCGAGCCCGGCAGGCAGCGAGGCCGTCGAGTCGGTCACGACCACCACACGGCCCGAGGCCGCGTCAGCAGTCGCCGACGCGGCCTCGGTCGTGCGGTCTCCCGCCATGTCTGCTCGCAGCCGTTACTTCGCCGGGACGATGTTGACGAGCTTGGGCGCCCGGACGATGACCTTCATGACGTCCCGGCCGTCGAGCGCGCGCTGCACGCCCGGGTCGGCGAGGGCGAGCGCCTCGAGGTCCGCCTCGCTGGTGTCCGGGGAGACGTCCGCACGCCCACGCACCTTGCCCTGCACCTGGAACACGCACGTCACCGAGTCCTGGACCAGGTACTGCTCGTCCGCAACCGGGTAGGGCTCGTAGGTGAGCGACTCGTCGTGCCCGAGGCGTGCCCAGAGCTCTTCGGCGATGTGCGGCGCGACCGGCGCGGTCATGAGCACGATGGCCTCGGCGGCCTCCCGCGGCACGGACTTGAGCGTCGTCAGGTGGTTGTTGAGGGTGATGAGCTTGGCGATCGCCGTGTTGGCGCGCATGTTCTCCATCTCGACGCGGACGTCGGCGATGGCGCGGTGCACGTGGCGCAGGGTCTCGAGGTCGGCGGGCTCGTCCGTGACGGTGAGCTCCCCGGTGTCCTCGGAGACGACGTTGCGCCACAGGCGTTGCAGGAACCGCTGCGAGCCGACGACGGCGCGGGTGTCCCACGGGCGGGACACGTCGAGCGGCCCCATCGACATCTCGTAGACGCGGAAGGTGTCGGCGCCGTAGGCCTCGTACATGTCGTCGGGAGTGACGACGTTCTTGAGGGACTTGCCCATCTTCCCGTACTCACGGGTGACGGACTCGCCGTTCCACACGTACATGCTCGAGCCGTCGCCGGCCGTGATCTCCTCGACCTCGTCGGCCGGGACGTACGCGCCGCGGGCGTCGACGAAGGCGTAGGCCTGCACGTAGCCCTGGTTGAAGAGCTTGTGGAAGGGCTCGACGCTCGACACGAAGCCGAGGTCGAAGAGCACCTTGTGCCAGAAGCGCGCGTAGAGCAGGTGCAGCACGGCGTGCTCGACGCCGCCCACGTACAGGTCGACTCCCCCGGCGGCACCGGCGGTCGGGTTGTGGTTCGGGCCCATCCAGTAGGAGTCCAGGCTCGCGTCGACCGGGACGGTCGCCGACGGGCCGTCGTTGTGCGGGTCGAGGTAGCGCAGGTAGTACCAGCAGGACCCGGCCCAGTTGGGCATGGTGTTGGTGTCGCGGCGGTACTCGCGCGGGCCGTCGCCCAGGTCGAGGGTGACGGTGACCCAGTCGTCGTTGCGGCCCAGCGGCGGCTCGGGCGAGGAGTCGGCGTCGTCGGGCGCGTAGGTGCGCGGCGAGTAGTCCGGGACGTCGGGCAGGTCGACGGGCAGCATCGCCTCGGTGAGGGCGATGGGCTGCTCGTCGTCGCCGTAGACGATCGGGAAGGGCTCGCCCCAGTAGCGCTGCCGGCTGAACAGCCAGTCGCGCAGGCGGTACGTGATGGTGCCCGACCCGGTGCCCTTCGACTCGAGCCACTCGATCATGTGGCTCTTGGCCTCCGTGACCGAGAGCCCGTCGAGGGAGACCTCGTCGTTGGACGAGGCGACGATCGCGCCGTCGCCGGTCCACGCACCGCCCTCGAAGCCCTCGGGCGTCGCGACCGTGTAGACGACGGGAAGCCCGAAGGCCTCGGCGAAGGCGAAGTCGCGCTCGTCGCCGCCGGGGACCGCCATGATGGCGCCGGTGCCGTAGCCCATGAGGACGTAGTCGGCCGTGAAGACCGGCAGCAGCTGGCCGTTGGCCGGGTTGGTGGCGAGGTGACCGGTGAACACACCGGTCTTCTTGCCCGCGTCGGCCTGCCGCTCGACGGCCGTCTTGGCGGCGGCCAGCGCGCGGTACGCGGCGACGGCGTCGGCCGGGGTCGCGTGCTCGCCGGTCCACGCGGCGGAGGTGCCGTCGGGCCACTCGGCCGGGACCTCGTCGAGCAGCGGGTGCTCGGGCGAGACGACCATGAAGGTGGCGCCGAACAGCGTGTCCGGGCGGGTGGTGAAGACCGTCACGGGCTCGCGCCCGCCGGTCACGTCGAAGGTGACGTGCGCGCCCTCGGAGCGGCCGATCCAGTTGCGCTGCATCGCCTTGACCTTGTCGGGCCAGTCGATGTCCTCGAGGTCGTCGGCCAGGCGGTCGGCGTAGGCCGTGATGCGCATGTTCCACTGGCGCAGGTTGCGCTGGAACACCGGGAAGTTGCCGCGCTCGGAGCGCCCCTCGGAGGTGACCTCCTCGTTGGCCAGCACAGTGCCCAGGCCCGGGCACCAGTTGACCGGGGCGTTCGAGACGTAGGCGAGGCGCTGGTCGTTGACCACGGTGCGCTGCTCGGCGCCCGACAGCTCGCTCCAGGCGCGCCCGTCCGGGGTCGCGCGGGTCCCGGCGACGTACTCGGCCTCGAGCTCGGCGATCGGACGCGCGCGACCGGTACCGCCGTCGGGACGCGTGGCGTCGACGTCGTACCAGGAGTTGAACATCTTGAGGAAGATCCACTGCGTCCAGCGCACGTACTCGGAGTCCGTGGTCGCGAAGGAGCGGCGGTCGTCGTGCGCGAGGCCGAGGCGGCGCAGCTGGCGGCGCATGTTGGCGATGTTCGCCTCGGTGGTGGTGCGCGGGTGCTGCCCCGTCTGCACGGCGTACTGCTCGGCCGGCAGGCCGAAGGCGTCGTAGCCCAGGGCGTGCAGCACGTTGTCGCCGGACATGCGGCGGAAGCGCCCGACCACGTCGGTCGCGATGTAGCCGAGCGGGTGCCCCACGTGCAGGCCGGCTCCCGAGGGGAACGGGAACATGTCCATGACGAAGAAGCTCGGGCTCGACGGGTCGGCGTTGCGGCCCTTGCCGTCGGTCAGCGGTCCGGTGGGGTTGGCCGCGTGGAACGTGCCGAGCTCCGCCCAGCGCTCCTGCCACCGGAGCTCGATCTCGCCCGCGAGAGCCGCGGTGTAGCGCTGCGAGGGCTCTCCCGGTCCGGTCGGGCTCGACGGGTGGGGCTGGTCGTGGGTGCTAGTGGTCACCCGGACAACTTTACCGCCCGACCGCCACCCGCCGGTCCGGCCTCGTCAGCACCGGACCAACCCCGTCAGCACTGGTCAGGAGTAGCGCAGGTGGTCGGCGATCGCCGGGGCCATCCCGAGGACCACCCAGGCGGTCACGGCCAGGTAGAGGACCAGGAGCAGCAGGAACCTGTTGCGGACCACGAAGCCGCGGACCTTGTCCGAGACGCCGAGCATGCGGCCCTGGACGGCGTACACGAACGAGTACCAGAACAGCGGGATCACGGCGAACCAGACGACCATGCAGTACGGGCACAGCTTCTCGAGCTCGTGCACGGAGGTGTACACGAGGAACAGGACGAGCCCGAGGGCCGCGACCGTGCCGCCGAGCAGCGAGCGCCAGTACCAGGCCGGGAGCCGGGCACCGGCGAGCAGCACCACGCCCGAGGTGACCACCACGGGGAAGGCCGCGACCCCGATGAACGGGTTGGGGAAGCCCAGCAGGCTCCCCTGCCAGGACCCCATGGCCGCCGAGCAGTCGAGGAAGATGTTGAAGCTGCAGCTCGCGACGTGGTTCGGGTCCTCGAGCTTGAGGACCTTCTCGATCGAGAGCGCGAGCGACGCGGCGAAGCCGACGAGGCCGAACACCACGAGGACCCAGCCGAAGCGGCGGTCGCCGAGCGACCTGTCGCGGACCGAGGTCGCGGCCATCTCGGCGGCGAGGAGCTCGTCGTCGGTGAGGTCGTCGTCGCTCAGGTCGGGGTCGAGCGCCGTCGCGGCGTGGTCGCCGCGGCCGTCGGACGTGCCGGGAGCTGTGTGCTCGTTCTTGGTCGCCACACGGACTCCTAGGTCGACGAAAGGTCGGGGCGGTTCACCGTAGCCAGCGACGCTGGATGTTTCCTGAGACTGCCAGACTCGCCGCCCGGCCGCTCACCGACGCGCCGCCATGAGCGCCCTGGGCGCCCCGCCGAGGCTCAGCCCTGCTGGTCCGCCGGCTGGTCTGCCGGCTGCGCGAGCAGCTCGGGCGGGACCCGGGTGATCTTCTGCCGGCCGAAGAGCATGATGACTGCGAGGCCGAGGACCGTGAGGACGGCGCCTGCCCAGGCGAGGGACAGGTAGCCCCACCCGGCGGCGATGACGAGCCCGCCGAGGAAGGCGCCGTTGGCGTTGGCGGCGTTGAGCGACGAGTGGCACAGGGCTGCACCGAGCGACGGGGCCGCCGGGGACAGGTCCATGAGTCGTGCCTGCAGCGCGATGCCGAGGATCTGCGACGTGACGCCGATCGCGAAGAGCGCGATCACGGCCGGCACGGGTGAGTGCCCGACGAGCCCGAAGGCCACGAGCGCGACGGCGGTGCTCACGTAGCCGAGGTAGACCGTCTTGAGGACGTCGCGGTCCACGAGCCGTCCGCCGACCAGCACCCCGAGGGTCATGCCGATGCCGAACAGCGCGAGGATCGCCGGGACGCTCGCAACGGACAGTCCGGTCACCTCGGTGAGCGTCGGCTTGACGTAGGAGTAGACGGCGAACATGCCGCCGAAGCCGATGGCGCACCCGGCGAAGGCGATCCACAGCGGGCCGTTCCGCAGCGCGCCGAGCTCCTTGCGGGCCGAGGCTCCGGTCGCGGCGGGCGTCCGGGGCAGCAGGGCGAGCAGCCCCACCACCGTGACGAGCCCGAGGACGCCGATGCCGACGAAGGCGACGCGCCACCCGAGGTTCTGCCCGACCCACGAGGACAGCGGAACTCCGACGATGTTCGCGACGGTGAGGCCGGCCATCATCATCGCGACGGCGTGGCCGCGCCGCGCGTGCCCGACGACGGCGGTGCCGACGATCGCGCCGGTCCCGAAGAACACGCCGTGCGGCAGCCCGGTGAGGAAGCGTCCGAGCATGAGCGTCTCGAGGTTCGGCGCAGCGGCCGAGAGGAGGTTGCCGATCGCGTAGGCCACCATGAGCCACACGACGAGGCGCTTGCGCTCGACCTTCGCGGCGAGCACGGTGATGAGCGGTGCGCCGAGGACGACGCCGAGCGCGTAGGCGGTGATGGTGTGACCGGCGGCGGGGATCGAGGCGTCGAGGTCGGTCGCGATGTCGGTGAGCAGGCCCATCGTCGCGAACTCGGTGGTGCCGATGGTGAAGCCGCCGAGGGCGAGGGCCAGCAGCGCCAGGCCCGGGCGAGCAGCCGCAGCAGGAGGAGTCGCCGTGGTCGGGCGCGTGGTCGCAGGCTGGGTCTCGGGCCCGGTCACTCGGTCACGACCCAGACCGCGTCGGCGGCCCGGAGCCCGAGGTCGACCGTGCTGGTCGACCCGGGGGCGTCGGCCGGTGCCCACTCGATGCACAGGACACCGGCGAAGTCGCGGCGCTCGACCACCCGCAGGCGGGCGTCGAGACCGAAGCCGAGGTCGGCGAAGTACCGGAGCACCTCGCCGTCCGCGTCAGAGATGCGCGCGACCGAGCCCGTGGTCCCGGCGTCGAGCACGGCGAGCGTCACCGCGGGCGGCGTCGGGACGCTGCCGTCGGGCGCGGGGATCGGGTCGCCGTGCGGGTCGCGGACCGGGTGCCCGAGGCGGGCGTCGATGCGGTCGACCATGAGGTCGGAGACGGCGTGCTCGAGGACCTCGGCCTCGTCGTGCACCTCGTCCCAGGTGTACCCGAGCTCGGACACGAGGAAGGTCTCGATGAGCCGGTGGCGCCGCACGATCTGCAGGGCGTGCGCGCGCCCGAGGTCCGTCAGCTCGACCGAGCCGTAGCGCGGGTGCTCGAGCAGCCCCTGGGCCGACAGCCGCCGGACCGTCTCGGAGACCGTGGAGGCCCCGACGCCGATGCGCTCGGCGAGCAGCTTGGTGGTGACGGGCTCGTCCGACCACTCCTGGGCGCTCCAGACCACCTTGAGATAGTCCTGCGCCACGGAGGTCAGCTCGAGTTCACCTGTCACCGGACCAGCCTAGGGCACCGTCGCCGGCGTGCGGACGGCCGTCTCGCGCGGAACCGCGCGCCTCACGAGGCGCTCCTGCGGTTCTGGGACGGTCTCGGCCGGCACCCTGAGACCTCCATCACGCCCGCCGGCTGCGGCTGCGCCAGGTCGCCGCGTAGGCCAGCCCGAAGGCGAGCCCCTGGGCGAGGACGATCATCCCGGCGCTCGACGCGTCGAGGTAATAGCTCGCGTACATCCCGGCGACCGCGCAGAGCGCCGCGACCACGGGGGCGACGACGAGCATCCGCGAGATGCGGTCCGTGAGCAGGAAGGCCGTCGCGCCGGGCGTGATGACCATCGCGACCACGAGGATCACGCCGACGGCCTGCAGCGCGACGACCACCGTGACGGCGAGGGCCGCGAGCAGCAGGGCGCGCAGGCGCCGCGGCGAGAGCCCGATGGCGTGGGCGTGCACGGGGTCGAAGGCGAGCAGCGTGAGGTCGCGGCGCTTCACCACGAGCACCACGGCGGTGAGGGTGCCCAGGACCAGGACCTGCCCGATGTCGAGGTCGGTCACCCCGAGCAGGTTGCCGAACAAGATGTGCGTGAGGTCGATGTGGCTGGGGGTCACCGAGACCAGGACGATCCCGAGCGCGAACAGCGAGGTGAAGACCACGCCGATGACCGCGTCCTCCTTGAGGCGCGTGGTGTCCCGGACCGCGCCGATGAGGGCCACCGCGCCGAACCCGAAGACGAGGGCCCCGGCGGCGAACGGGATCCCCACCACGTACGAGAGCACGACGCCCGGCAGGACCGCGTGGGAGACGGCGTCGCCGAGGAGCGACCAGCCGATGAGGACGAGCCAGCAGCTGAGCAGCGCGCAGACGATGCTCGCGACGACCGTGACGAGCAGCGAGCGCTGCATGAACTCGTAGGCGAAGGGGTCGGTCAAAAAGGTGAGGACGGTCATCGGGTCTCCTCCCCGCCGAAGGCACGCGCGAGGTTCTCGGCGGTGAGCACGTCGCCGGGAGGACCGGCGGCGAGCACGGTGTGGTGCACGAGCACCACGTGGTCGGCGAGGGCAGGGAGCGCGACGAGGTCGTGGGTGGAGACCAGCACGGCGCCGCCGCGGGCGACGAGGTCCCGCAGGACCCCGACGACGAGCGCCTCGGACCGGCGGTCGACCCCGGCGAAGGGCTCGTCGAGCAGGAGCACCTGGGCCTCCTGGCACAGGCTGCGGGCGACGAAGACGCGGCGGCGCTGACCGCCGGAGAGCCGGCCGATCTGCCGGTCGGCGAGCTCGGTGAGCTGCACCTGGGCGAGCGCGGCGTCGACCGCGGCCCGGTCGGTGCGGCCGAGCCGCCGCGTGGTCCCGAGACGGCCGTAGCGCCCCATGGACACGACGTCACGGACGGTGAGCGGGAAGGTGTCGTCGATCTCCTCGGCCTGCGGGACGTACCCGACGAGGCCGGCACGACGGGCGACCTGGGGCGGCTGGCCGAGGATGCTCAGCCGGCCGCCCTCAGGCTCGACGATGCCCATGAGCGCCTTGAAGACGGTCGACTTGCCGGCGCCGTTGACGCCGACGAGCCCGGTGATCGACCCCGCGCGCACCGTGAGCGAGGCCTGGTCGAGGGCCGGGCGGGCGGCACGTCCGCGACCGGACGGCGAGGGGTAGGTGTAGCTCAGGGAGTCGACGACCACGGCGTCGGCGCTGGACGACCACTCCTGCGTGCGCTGGCGGCGGGCGCTCACCGTCCGACCTCCTGGGCGTCCGGGAGCGGGGTGCCGGTGAGCCCGGCGATGATGACCTCGACGTCGTGCGTCAGCAGGTCCTTGTAGGTGGGGACCGGACCGTCCGGCTCGGAGAGCGAGTCGACGTAGAGCACCCCGGCGTAGGTCGAGCCCGACTCGCGCGCCACCTGCTTCTGGGCGTCGGCCGAGACCGTGGACTCGCAGAACACGGCGGGGACCTCGCGGTCACGCACCGCGGAGATCGCGGCCTCCATGCGGCGCGGGCTGGCCTGGCCGTCGACATTGACAGGCCAGAGGTAGACCTCGTCGAGGCCTGCGTCGCGGGCGAGGTACGAGAACGCTCCCTCGCAGGTGACGAGCACCCGTGCCTCCTGCGGGATCTGCTCGAGGGCCTCGGAGAGGGTCTCCCCGATGGCGAGCAGCTCGTCGGCATAGCGCTCGGCGTTCGCCCGGTAGTCCGCCGCGTTGTCGGGGTCGGCCTCCGCGAGGGCCTCCGCGGTGGTGCGCGCGTACTGCGCGCCCACCTCGGGTGACATCCAGGCGTGGGGGTTGGGCGAGCCCGCGACGTCGTCGGGCAGGGACTCTCCCTCGGTCCCGGCGGACTCGACGATGGGCAGCGGCTCGACACCGTCGGACAGCGTGACCGTGGGGACGTCGAGGCCCGCCACGAAGCGCTCGAACCAGGCCTCGAGCCCGAGCCCGTTCTCGAGGATGATGTCGGCGTCCGCTGCGCGGCGCAGGTCGTCCGGCGTGGGCTCGTAGCCGTGGATCTCGGCGCCGACCTTGGTGACCGACTCGACGTAGACGTGCTCGCCGCCCACCTCGCGGGCGATGTCCGCGATCACGGTGAAGGTGGTGAGCACCAGGAGCCGGTCCCCGGCCTCCTCACGAGGGCTCGAGGTCGGCGCGCAGGCAGCGGTGGCGAGGAGCCCGAGGCTGGCGACCACCGCGGCGACCACGGCCCGTCGAATCTTGAAGTTCGGCATACCGAACTTTCGCATCCGGACAGGTGGGTTGTCTAGTTCGCGGCGCGACCGTCCCCGCGGTGCGCACCCTGACGCGCACCGCGGGAGGACGACCAGGTCAGTCCGTGCCGGCCTCGTCCTCGGGACCGGTGCTGGCCGGCGCCGTCGGGGTGTCCCCCGGCACGTCGGTCGACGCGTCGGTGGCAGCGTCGGTCGGCGCGTCAGTCGCGCTCGAGGCCGAGCCGCCGCTCGCGGCGGCGGGCCGCGGCGGGAAGGCCATGCGCTCGCCGACCTGGACCGAGCGGTCCGGCTGGACCGCGATCACGCGGTAGTCGAGCATCACGCGACGCTCGCGGTCGAAGCGGAAGACGGTCATCTCCGCCGTGCCGTTCAGCGGGCCGATGGTCGGCTGGCCCGAGGCGGCTCCCGCCGTCGTCGAGCTGATGTACCGGATCCCCTTGCCGAACTGCAGCGGACCGGAGCGGTAGTGCATGTGCCCCGACAGCTGGACGGGCACGCAGCCCGAGGCCATGACGGGCTCTCCGACGCCCGGGGTGTGGATGAGCAGGATGTCGGCGGGGTCGTCCTCGGCGCAGGCGACGTCCCGCAGCCGGGTCCCGGCCTCCTCGTAGGTCTCGCCGGCGACGGAGACGGACTCCTGACCGATCCGGGTCTCCTTGGGGTCGGAGTCGCCGAGGAACCGGACGCCGTCGATCTCGACGACCGACCCGTCGAGCACGGTCGAGCCCGCCGCTCGGGCCTGGTCCGAGGTGATCGAGCTGTCGTGGTTGCCGTCCGACTGGACCGACGCGGCGCCGTCCGGGACGGCGTTGACGAAGGAGTCGACGCAGAAGCGCTCGACGGCCGTGCCGTTGATGGTCGAGTCGCCGCCGTTGATGACGATCGACGCGCCGGAGAGCGTCGCCGCGGTCGTGATGAGCGGGCTCATGCCCGTGTTGCAGTGCAGGTCCGAGACCATGAGCATCGTCACGACGTCGTCCGGGTCGGACGGCTCCGTGCTCGGCGTCGGCTCGGAGGTCACGTCGGCCCCCTCCTCGCCGCTGCCCGCGTCGGCGTCGGCGCTGCTCGGGTCGGAGCCCGGGTCGGTCGACGTCTCGTCGGACGACGCCCCGTCACCCTCGCCCGCATCCTCCCCGGCGGCCGAGGCGAGCAGCTCGGCGCGTCCCGAGACCCCGTTGTCCCACAGCAGCGCGGTCCGCTGCTCGTCGAGGGCCTCGCGGTCGGCCCAGGCCGTCACGAGGTTGCGGTCGGCCGTCTCGTAGAAGGACTCGTTGGAGCGGTACACGTCGACCAGCTGGCCGCCATAGGTGTCGATGACCCCCGACAGGCGCCCGGTGATGCGCGCCCCCTCGAGAGCCGTACCGACGAAGACCGGCGACGCCTGCGCGTCGACCCGGTCGAGGGCGGTGCTGGCCCGGCTGGTGACCACGACGGTCGAGACCACGAGCGCGACCGCGACGCCGCTCGCGACGAGCACGGTCGAACGGGCGAGCGGCTCGCCGAGCTCGCGGCGCCTCGTAGCACCGAGCGCCAGGTAGCCCGCTCCCCCGACCACCAGCAGCGCGCCGAGCGCACCGGCGGCACGCCACGCGGCGTCGGTCAGCAGCTCGCGTGCGACGTACGAGATCGTGGCGTCAGGGCCGGAGAAGAACTGCAGGTAGCCGTCGACGTCGCCCGCGAGCGCGTTGAGGGTCGTCGCCGAGTCGACGGCCGTGAGGTCTGCGGGGATCTCCTCGATGGTCACCCGGACACCGAGCATCAGCGGGAGCGGGGACTCGAGCTGGACGGTGCCGAGGGGCCCGAGGTCGACCGTGACGAGAGAGCTGGTGGTCACCTCGTAGCGTGCGTTGTGCGGGCCGAGGCTGGCCTCGGTCGAGGCCGTCGTGAGGCCGAACCAGAGGCAGGAGAGCACGGCGAGGACGGAGAGGAGGGTGTACCGGACCCACCGCGCCGGGACGGGAAGGTGGGCGAACCAGCGGCGGACCGAGTCGAGCGCTGCCGACATCAGTTCCCCGCAGCGCGGTACTGGGCGACGACGTCGTCCGGGATCCGGCTGCGTCCGTCGGTGGGCACCTCGATGCCGCGGGCCCCGGCCCAGGCGCGCAGGGCGGTGGGGTCGTAGTCGGTGACGACGCGGGTGAAGGTACGGGTGGAGCCGAGGGAGCCGACCTTGCGGCCGTGGCGCACGGGTCCGTCGAGGAGGTCGCGCAGCGCGCGGGCGTTGCCCGCGGCGAGGTCGATCTCGTACTCGACGCCGTCCACGCCGAAGCGCACGGTCTCGGTCGCGGGGCCCCCGTCGACGTCGTCTGTCAGGACGACCTTGGTGTGTTGTGCCACGCGTGCTCTCCCAGCCTGTCCTGCCGCTCCCCGGACTGAGGAGCCCACCGATCCTAACGTGGAGGTGCCCTCCGCGCAGGGTGCGCGAGGGGCGCTGCGCGGGGTTCCGGAGAGGCGCCTGTGCTGCTGAGACGCTGGTGAGAGCGCTTGCCCCGGCGCGTCGTTCCGGGCAGGCTCGTCGCATGGCCAGAACCGTCGCGCGCGCCGAGCGCGCCACCCGCGAGCAGCTGCTCGACTTCGTCCGTCCGCGCCACCGCGCGATACTCACCACCTACAAGAAGGACGGCTCGCTGCAGACGTCGCCGGTCGCCTGCGGCCTCGACGCCGAGGGCCGGGTCGTGGTGTCGACCTACCCGGAGCGCGCGAAGGCGGCCAACGCCCGCCGCGACGCCCGCGTCACCCTCTGCATCCTGTCCGACGACTGGGACGGCCCGTACGTGCAGGTCGACGGGACCGCCGAGGTGCTCGACATGCCCGCGGCCCTGGAGCCGCTCGTCGAGTACTTCCGGGTGATCGCCGGGGAGCACCCGGACTGGGACGAGTACCGCGACGCGATGCGCGCGCAGGACAAGTCGCTCATCCGGGTGACCATCACCTCGTGGGGCCCGCTCGCCTCGGGCGGCTTCCCGGCGCGGCTCGCATGACCGGCACGACTGCGCCCCGGTCCATGGAGATCGGCGAGACCGACTTCCTCCTCGACGGCAAGCCCTTCCGCATCCTCTCGGGGGCGCTGCACTACTTCAGGGTCCACCCGGACCTGTGGGCCGACCGGATCCACAAGGCCCGCCTCATGGGCCTCAACACCATCGAGACCTACGTGCCGTGGAACGCGCACGCGCCGCAGCGCGGGGAGTTCCGGACGGACGGCGCGCTCGACCTCGAGCGGTTCCTGCGGCTGGTCGAGGCCGAGGGCATGCTCGCGATCGTCCGCCCCGGGCCGTACATCTGCGCGGAGTGGGACAACGGCGGGCTCCCGGGCTGGCTGTTCCGCGACCCTGCGGTCGGCGTGCGACGCGACGAGCCCCTCTACATGGAGGCGGTCTCGGAGTACCTCGGGACGGTCCTCGACCTCGTGGCGCCGTTCCAGGTGGACCGCGGCGGGCCGGTGGTGCTGGTGCAGGTCGAGAACGAGTACGGCGCGTACGGCTCCGACCACGTGTACCTCGAGAAGCTCATGGCGCTCACCCGGTCGCACGGCATCACGGTGCCGCTGACCAGCATCGACCAGCCGAGCGGCACCATGCTCGCCGACGGGAGCATCGACGGGCTGCACCGGACGGGGTCCTTCGGGTCCCGCAGCGCCGAGCGGCTCGCGACCCTGCGCGAGCACCAGCCGACGGGTCCGCTCATGTGCGCGGAGTTCTGGGACGGGTGGTTCGACCACTGGGGTGCGCACCACCACACCACGTCGGCGCAGGACGCGGCCCGCGAGCTCGACGAGCTGCTCGCCGCCGGGGCGTCGGTCAACATCTACATGTTCCACGGCGGCACGAACTTCGGCTTCACGAGCGGAGCGAACGACAAGGGCGTCTACCAGCCGACGACCACCTCGTACGACTACGACGCCCCGCTCGCCGAGGACGGCTACCCGACGGAGAAGTTCTTCGCCTTCCGCGAGGTGATCGCCCGGTACGCACCGGTGCCCGACGAGCCGCTGCCCGAGCGCAGGCCGGCGCCCCTCCCGACGGTCGAGCTGGAGTTCTCGCTCCCCGTGCTCGACGCCGCCGAGCGGCTCGGGTCGTGGACGGCGTCCGAGCACGTCCCGACGACCGACGAGGTCGACTCGTTCACGGGCTTCGCGCTGTACCGCACGACGCTCGCGGCCGCGCAGGAGCGGGTCCTGTCGGTCGGCGAGGTCCGCGACCGGGCGCTCGCGCTGCTCGACCGGGCGCCGGTGGGCACCCTCGACCGGGCCCGGCACGAGCGGACGCTGACGCTCCCCGGCGGCCCGGAGGCCCTGCTCACCCTCCTCGTCGAGGACCAGGGGCGGGTGAACTACGGTCCGCGCCTGGGCGAGCACAAGGGGCTCGTCGGGCCCGTGACGGTCGGGGGCGCCGAGGTCACCGGGTGGGAGATCCTGCCGCTGGACCTCGACGACGTGACCCCGCTCGTCGACGCCGTCCGGGCGGTCGGCGCTCCCGTGGTCAAGGGCGGCGCCGTGGCCGGGCCGGCCTTCGTGTCCGGCAGCATCGAGCTCGACGAGCCGGCCGACCTCTTCCTGTCGGCCGCGCGCCTGGGCAAGGGTGTCGTGTGGGTCAACGGCTTCAACCTCGGCCGCTACTGGAGCGCCGGCCCGCAGCAGACGCTCTACGTCCCGGGGCCGCTCCTGGTGCCCGGACGCAACACCGTGCTGGTGCTGACCCTCGACGGCCTCGACGAGGTGCCGGTCTTCGTGGACGGGCTCGACCTCGGGCACGAGGAGCAGTAGCCGCACCCGGGGTGCCCGGTGCGCCGTCGGTCTCCCGACGACGCACCGGGCTCGCCCTGCGACGATCCGCACCCGGGGTGGGTATCGTTCTCGCATGCACCCCGGCACCGACGACGGGCCACGGTCGTGACGGGCCTCCCGCCACGGCAGACGCTCCTCACCCCCGACACCCCGGTCGACCTCGACAACTGCGCGCGCGAGCCGATCCACATCCCTGGGCTCGTGCAGCCTCGCGGGTGTCTGCTCGTGGTGCGTGCGAGCGACCTCACCGTCGTGCAGTGCTCGGTGAACGTCGCGGAGCTGCTGGGACGTCCGAGCGACGACCTGCTCGGCGCGACGCTGCGCGACGGGCTCGGCGCCGGCTTCGAGGGCACCGTCCGCCGCCACCTCCAGGCCGGCCCGCGTCTCCACGACCGCAACCCGCTCCTGGTGACCGTCGAGGTCCAGGGGACCCCGCTCGAGATGGACGCGATCCTGCACCGCATCCCGCTGCCTGAGGGCAGCGAGGCCGCCGCAGCCGGCGACTCCCTGGTGGTCGTCGAGCTGGAGGTCGCCGACGGCCCGCGCCCCTTCACCTTCGCCAACACCTACCAGGCCGTCCGCGACGCCGTCTCCGACCTCAACCGGGTCCAGTCCCTCACGGACGTCTTCGACACCGCCGCCCGCCACGTGCGCGACCTCACCGGGTTCGACCGCGTGATGATCTACGCCTTCGACGAGGACTACAACGGCGAGGTCGTCTCCGAGGTGCACCGCACGGGCCTCAACTCCTTCCTCGGTCTGCACTACCCGGCGACCGACATCCCCGCGCAGGCCCGCGCCCTGTACGAGAAGAACTGGATCCGGCTGATCTCGGACGTCGACTACGTCCCGTCGCCGATCGTCCCGACGGCGAACCCGCTCACCGGTCAGCCCCTCGACCTCACGCACGCGACGCTGCGCAGCGTCTCGCCCATCCACCTCGAGTACCTCGGCAACATGGGCGTGCGCGCCTCCATGTCGATCTCGCTGCTGCGCGACGGCAAGCTCTGGGGGCTCATCGCCTGCCACCACTACTCCGGACCGCACGAGCCGCCGTTCGGTGTGCGCGCCGCGGCCGAGTTCCTCGGCTCGACCCTGTCGCTGCGCCTGGTCGCCCAGGTCGAGGAAGACCGCCTCGCCGCGTCGCAGCGTGCCGCCGGCATGCTCGCCGAGCTCGTGGCACGCAGCCGCGACGAGGAGCTCCCGCTCGCCCAGGCGCTCACCGCGAGCGGCTCGCTGCTCGACCTCGTCCAGGCGGACGGTGTGGTCGTGCTGGCCGAGGACGACCTCGCGACCTCGGGCGAGACTCCCGACGAGCCTGGCTGCCGGGCGCTGGTGCAGTGGGTGCTCGAGCAGGACGACGACGTGGTCGCGACGGACAGCCTCGTCGCGACGCTCCCGCGCTCGGTCGCGGGCGCCGCAGGTGCCACGGTCGCAGGCACCGAGCCTGACGAGCCCTCTCCGGCCGCAGGCCTGCTCGCCGTGACGCTGCCCGACGGTCAGGTGGTCGTGTGGCTGCGCCACGAGGCGACGCGCGACGTCGACTGGGGCGGCGACCCGCACAACAAGACGATCGAGCGGCTCGAGGACGAGTCCGTGCGCCTGAGCCCCCGCAAGTCCTTCGAGCGCTGGCGCGAGGTCGTCAAGGACCACAGCGTCCCGTGGCAGGAGGAGGTCATCGCCTCCGCGACGGCCCTCCGCGGGCACCTCGTCGAGGCGCTCTACCTGCGCGGGCAGCGCGACCTGCGGTCGGCGCAGGCCATGCAGCGCAGCATGCTGCCCGCGTCGCTGCCCCAGCCCTCCGGCTGGGCGGTGACCGCGCGGTACGAGCCCGCCGACGGCGGACGCGTGGGCGGCGACTGGTACGACGCCCTCGTGCTGCCGAGCGGACGTCTCGCCGCCGTCGTCGGTGACGTGGCGGGGCACGGGCACGTCGCCGCGGCCTCGATGGGCCAGCTGCGCAACGCGCTGCGGGCGATCCTCGTCGGCTCGGAGTCCCCGTCGCGCTCGATCGCCGAGCTCGACACCGTGGCGCGCTGGACGCTCCCCGACCAGTACGCGACGGTCCTCGTCGCGGTGCTCGACCTGACCACCGGGGAGGTCGAGTACTCCTCGGCGGGCCACCTCCCGCCGCTCCTGCTCGCCGCCGACAACAGCTCGACGTGGGACCGCCCGCTCGGGACTCCCCCGCTCGGGGTGCTCGACTCGACCCCGGCCACCCGGCGCGTCACCGTGCCTGCGGGCGGGGGCATCGCGCTGTTCAGCGACGGCCTCGTCGAACGCCGCTCAGAGTCGATCCTGACCGGCGTCGAGCGGCTGCAGTCGGCGCTCGCCTCCGGCGCCGGCGTCGACGGCGCGATGGCGCTGTCGCACGCCACGGACTCGAACGACGACGCGACGCTGCTGCTGCTCTGCCGGGACTGAGCTGCTCGACGTCGTGCGTGCCGGACGCACGGACGCCCGCCAGGCGAGCCTCGTGGCTCGTCCTGCCGGGCGTCTGCGTCAGGAGACCGTGCGGTCTGACGGACCGGGAGCCGGGTGGTCAGGCTTCGTGGTCTGCGGGCGCGCTCGTCCGGAAGTCGAAGCGCGAGGTCAGACCCGTCACGTCGATGATCCACTGGGCCCGCTCGGGCACGTCGACCAGGACAGGACGCTCCCCGTCCGGCGTGGACTTGAGCGCCTCGTAGAGGATGCGCAGACCGCTCGAGTCGATGAAGGTCACACCTGCCATGTCGACGACGACGGGCTCGGTCGACCGGCGGTCTGCCGGCCACTCCTCACGGAACCGCGCGTTGACCACCACGTCGATCTCTCCGGCGAGCGCCCACTGGTGCGGCTGAGCCTCGTCGAGCGAGAAGGTTCCGCTCGTGGCCTTGCGGTCGTCCATATGAAGTCTCCCAGTCGCGATGAGTGCTCGGCAGACAACTATCTCAGACCTGCGACGAGCCGACCACACGAGGCACGAGCCCGTGAGCGTCACGAGCTCATATCACCCGCTGACCTGCGACGACACACCTCACTCGGGTTGAGCGCGCACTCCCGCCGTGGCGATGGCAAGATGGCTGTCTTGCCAGGCAGAGGCACGGTGCCGACAGCCCGGACCGCGCACCGCGACCACCAGACAGACCGACACACCAAGAGGGGCATCCACGTGAGCGAGATCAAGTCTGCCCGCCCACCAGCGGAGTTCACCGAGGTGAACCACTGGGTCCTCGACTCTGTCGACGGTCTGGCGAAGCTGCGCGGCTCGCTGTTCCACGAGCTCACCGGGACGCCGTACATCGGCAGCTCGTCCCTCGACGAGGTCCCCGAGAAGATGGTGCTCGTCACGAGCGAGCTCGCCACCAACGCCCTGCGTCACGGCAAGCCGCCGACGATCGTCACGCTCATGGCGCACGACGGCGAGCACCTCCTCGACGTCGCCGACCACGACGTCTCGAGCGTCCCCGCGCTCGCCGAGGGCCGCGAGCCCGGTGAGGGCGGCTTCGGCCTGCTGCTCGCCCAGCAGCTCGCCCTCGACGTCGGCTGGTACGTCAACGAGACCACCAAGCACATCTGGGCGCGGTTCTCCGCCGAGGAGACCCCGGCGGCTGGAGCACCTGACAGCCCGGAGTCGCTCCAGCAGTCCTGAGGAACCCACGACGCCACAGCAGGCGAGCCCGCCACCCTCGAGGGTGGCGGGCTCGCCTGCTGTCTGACCTCCGCCTCGTGCCGCACCGCGTGCCGCCCCGGCGAGGCCTCAGCCGTCCTCGGACCGGAAGCCGTTGACCTTGTGGGTACCGTCGCAGAGCGGCTTGATGGCCGAGCCTCCGCACCGGCAGAGCGCGACGACGTTGCGGCCCCGGGGCACCTCGCGCCCGTCCGCGCCGAGCAGCGTCGCGGGGCCACGCAGCAGCAGCGGGCCGTCCGGGCACAGCGTGATCGTCACGTCGTGCCCGACGAGCGCACCGGACGTCTCCGCACCGGCTGCGTCGCTCAGCGCCTCAGGCTGGGCGTCGCCCAGCGCCCTCGGCTGAGCGTCGCCCAGCGCCCTCGGCTGAGCGTCGCCGCTCACGCGGCGGACCCGAGCGCGACCTCGCCTCGCTGCCAGGCCTCGAGGAGCCGGGCGCTGGCCCACCCGTCGACGGCGAGGCAGGCTGCGGCACCGAACATGATGTCGGCCAGCAGGTCCGGGTCGTCCTCGGCGAGGCGTCCGGCGAGGTCACGGCCGGCGATCTGCTCGTGCACCGCGTCGGCCTCGACGTGCTCGTCGAAGTACCGTGTGGTCTCGGCGTCGTGACCGGTCCGCCGGAAGCCGTTGCCGTAGAGCCGGTTGGGGATCGACGAGGTCATCTCGAAGGCCGCGAGGTGACCGACGATCGCCCCGCGGAGCCGACGGTGCAGCCCGAACATCGACATCATGTTCACCGAGGCGAGGGTCGAGGCGTCGACGACATCGACATAGGCCCCGTAGGTGTCGTCGAGACCCGCGCCGCGCATCGTCTGCGCGAACAGGGCGGCGTGCGCGGCGACCGGGTCTCCCCCGCCATACTCGTCGGTCTGGATCTCGACGAGCGCCCCCTTGGGCGCTCCGCCCAGCCGCGGGATCGCCCAGGTGTGCGGGTCGGCCTCCTTGAGCTGGTAGAGCGACCGGTGGACGAGGAGGTCACGGAGCTGCTCGACCGTCGCCTTGCGGGCCACGTAGTGCGACAGCCCCGGGCCCGAGTCCTCCGAGGTCATCGCGAACAGCGCCTCGGCGACGGAAGCACGGTCGGCCGCAGGCAGCCCGGGCACCGGCACGCGACGACGGAGCTCGGCCTCGAAGACCGACTCGAGCCGCGCCCGGACCGCGAGGAGCCCTGGCTCCCACTCCCAGGTGTCGGAGACACCCACCAGCCCGCGGTAGTGCAGCTCGTAGAGGCAGAGCAGGGTGATCTGGACGTCGTCGTCCTCGGTCAGGTGGACCTCCGGGTCGGACAGCGACGGAGCTGCGTCCACGGCCTGCCGCAGCCGCTCGCTCGCGGCCCCGGTGTCGGCGCCGTCAGTGGGGTCGAGCACGAGGAGCGCGAGCAGCGCCTCGCTGACCGGCCCACGGGGGGCGGGGAGCGGGTGGCGGCTCGCCCCGCCGCGGACGGTGGGTGCTGCAGGGTTCACTGAGATCTCCGGTGAGGTGGGCGGACGTTGTTCATGACGCTAGGCCTGGCCCGCCTGCCACGCGACCGGGCACCTGTGGACGGCGTACGGCGTGGCACGACCTGCCGCGTCGCTGCTGTCCCCCGGCTCCACTACTGTGACGAGGTGGATTCCCTGTGGTTCGCCGAGGCGACGAAGAACAGCGTGATGGGTATGGCGGCCAGAGAGCTCGCCTGGGACCAGACGCCGCTGGGGCGACCCTCGACCTGGCACCCTGCGCTGCGGCAGGCCGTGCAGCTGTGCTTCTCGACGACCTTCCCCATGATGATCGCCTGGGGCCCCGAGCACACGATGATCTACAACGACGGCTACCGGGACATGCTCGGCACCGACAAGCGGCTCAACGCGATGGGGCGGCCGTCGAAAGAGGTCTGGGCAGAGATCTGGGACTACGTCGGCGGCCTGTTCGCCGAGGTCGAGGAGACCGGGCAGTCGACCGGCGCCCTCGACCAGCCGCTCCTCATGAACCGGTCCGGGTTCGAGGAGGAGACCAACTTCACCTTCTCGTACAGCCCGATCACCGACGAGACCGGCACCGTCCTCGGCATCCTCAACATCACCTCGGAGACCACGGCGTCGGTGGTCGACCGCCGCCGCCTGCAGACCATCGACCAGCTGCACGCAGCCATGACCGACCACCGCGCCGACATCGACGCGCTCGCCGACGCCGTGCTGCACGTCCTGCGCGAGAGCGCAGACATCGCCGGGGCGGAGCTCCACCTCACCGAGGGCGGCGACCTCGTGCTCGCCGGACGCACCCACCACGACCGCGGGAGCCTCGCGGCGCCGCACGTGGTGCACAAGGCATGGTCCTCGCGGACCCCGGTGTCGTCGCGCCCCACGCTCGTCGCGCCGCTCGCACGGGCCGAGGACGCGATCGCCCGCGGGGTCCTGGTGCTCGAGGGAAACCCCCGACGGCCCTACGACGCCGCCCAGCGGTCGTTCCTCATGCTCGTGGCGTCGTCCGTCAGCGCTGCCCTGGGCGCGGCGACGGACCTGCGGCGCGAGATCGACCTCCTCGACGCCCACGCCGAGCTCATCGCCCGGGACGCCGAGCGCAGCCGCGAGTCCTCGGTGACGCTGCAGCACTCCCTGCTCACCGCCCCGCCGGAGCCCGACCACCTGCACATCGTGGTGCGGTACCACCCGGCCTCCGACCACCTCGAGATCGGCGGCGACTGGTACGACTCCTTCATGACCGAGGACGGCTCGACGATGATCGTCATCGGCGACGTCACCGGCCACGACCACCACGCCGCCGCGGCGATGGGGCAGATCCGCGGCATCATCCGCGCGATCGCCTACGACCGCGGGGAGGTGCCGTCCCGGGTGCTCACCCGGGCCGACAACGCGATCCACGGGCTCAACCTCGGCCAGAACGCGACCGCGAGCGCCATCGTCGCCCGCATCGAGCAGGACCACTGCGACCTCAAGGACCGCACGCGGACCATCCGGTGGTCGAACGCCGGGCACCCGCCGCCCGTGATCCTGCGGGCCGACGGCTCCGTCGAGGTGCTGCGTCGTCAGAACGACCTGATCCTGGGGATCATCCCGGACCACGACCGGCACGACTTCACCATCACGCTCAACGACAACGACACGCTGCTGTTCTACACGGACGGCCTCATCGAGCGTCGCAACAGGACGATGACGGCGAGCGTCGAGGCGCTGGTGAGCACGCTCGAGGGCCGTCAGGACGAGGACCTCGACGGTCTGTGCGAGCACGTGCTGCGGACGCTCGTCCCGTCACGGGCCGAGGACGACATCGCCCTGGTGGTGGTGCGCGCCTACCCGCAGGACCAGCCGCGCCCGGCCGAGGCCGGCCCCAACCGGAACATCCCGCCGGAGCTGGACGACAGCGGGACGGCCGACGCCGAGGAGTAGCCGCTCGACGCTCCGGTCAGCTCGCCTTGTCGGCGGCCTTCGCCGACGTGCTCTTCTTCGCAGTGGTCCTCTTCGCGGTGGCCCGGTCGGAGGTCTTCTTGACCGGGGTCTTGCTCGCCGGGGTCTTCTTCGCCGGGGGCTTGCGCGCGGTGGCCTTCTTCGTCGACGTGGCCTTCTCCCCCGCCCCGGACCTCGTACCCGCGCCGTCTTTCTCCTCTGACCCGCCGCGAGACCTCTCGACGCTGCGGCGCAGGACCTCCATGAGGTCGACGACCTCGGCGTCGCCGCCGCTGTCCTCCTCTGGCTCCTCGCCAAAGGTCGCGGCGGTGTCGACGGCGTCGCCGTGCTCGAGCTTGGCGTCGATGAGGGTGCGGAGCTGCACCTGGTAGTCGTCGGTGAACTTCTCGGGCTCGAAGTCGCTCTCGAAGCTCGCGACGAGCGCGGAGGCCATCTCGAGCTCCTTCGCGGTGATCCGCGGGGTCTCGTCGAGCGACGGGAACTCGGGCTCGCGCACCTCGTCGTCCCAGCGCAGCACCTGCAGCAGCAGGACGTCGCCGCGGACGCGCAGTGCCGCGAGGCGGGTGCGCTGACGCAGCGAGAAGGACACGACGGCCACGCGGTCGCTCTCCTCGAGGACGCGGACCAGCAGCCGGTAGGACTTCACGGACTTGGAGTCGGGCTCGAGGTAGTACGCGTGCTCGTACATGATCGGGTCGATCTGGTCGCGCGGCACGAACTCGACCACGTCGATCTCGCGGCTGCGCTCGACGGGCAGCGCGTCGAGGTCGTCGGGGGTGAGCACCACGGTGCGCTCGCCGTCGTCGTACGCCTTGGCGATGTGCCCGTAGTCGACGACCTTGCCGCACACCTCGCAGCGCCGCTGGTAGCGGATGCGTCCGCCGTCGGTGTCGTGGACCTGGTGCAGGCCGACGTCGTGGTCCTCGGTGGCGCTGTAGAGCTTCACGGGCACGTTGACGAGCCCGAAGGTCACGGCACCTTTCCAGATAGCGCGCATGGCCCCATCATTCCCCCGGATGCCGGAGCACGCACGCCTTGCGCGGCTGGCGTCGGTGCCCCTGGGCCCGCAGAGCAGCTCAGAGCGCCAGACATCTGGTGATCGGCCCTGTGGACAACCGTCGCGCAGGCGGAGATCTCTGTAGGTTTGCCGCGTCGTCTCCCGACGCAGGCGGTCGCTTACAAAGATTGCAAAGGGGTGCAAAAGAATGGGACGCAACCCCTTCCGGCCGACAGCCGGCGCATCCCCGCCGCTTCTCGTGGGCCGTGACGACACCTTGGAAGAGCTCGCCGAGTCGCTCGACGACGGCCCTGGCGCCCCCGGCCGTCTTGCTCTGTTCACAGGCCCGCGGGGCGTCGGCAAGACCGTCATGCTCAGCGAGGCAGGTGACCATGCCTTGCAGCGTGGCTGGGTCACGCTGGCGGAGACAGCCACCCCTGGGATGGTCTCGCGCCTCCGACACTCGACATCGAGAACCCTCCGCGAGCTGGATCCTTCCGCGGCTCCGGGAGCATCGATCACCGGCATCACCCTGCCGGTGATCGGCGGAGGCCTGACCGTCTCGTCTCCGCCGGCGTCCGTCGTGGAGTGGCGGCACGACCTAGGTCGTCTGCTCGACGTGCTCGAGCGTCGCGGCACCGGGCTGATGATCACGGTCGACGAGGTACACGCCACCGCACGAGACGAGCTCCGTGATCTCGCTGCGACTGTGCAGCACCTCGTCCGCGAAGACCGAGACGTCGCGCTGGTCATGGCAGGACTGCCGTCCTCCGTCTCTGATCTCCTCAACGACCACGTCCTGACCTTCCTTCGCCGAGCAGCGCGGTTCGAGCTCGACGACGTGCCCCTGGACCGGGTCTCCCAGGCCTTTCGAGCGACGATCTCAGACCATGGCCGGACCATCGACGAAGAAGCGCTCCAGGAAGCGACCGCTGCGACCGGCGGCTACCCCTTCATGATCCAGCTCGTGGGGTACCACCTCTGGCGCCACAGCCAGGATCAGATCACGCTCGAGGCGGTCTTGGACGGTACTGCCGCGGCGCGGACAAGGCTCGGGTCTCTCGTGCACGCCACCGCGCTCGCGGACCTCTCTGCCGTGGACCGGACTTACCTGGTCGCGATGGCTCATGACGACGAGGAGTCCTCGACGGGGGAGATCGCCCGACGGCTCGGGGTGACACCGTTCTACGCCTCGACGTACCGGCGACGTCTGATCGCCGCCGGGGTGATCGCTGCGGTCCGCCACGGCTACGTCGACTTCACGATCCCGTACCTGCGAGAGTACCTCAGAGAGCATGCGACCCGCTACGGGCTCTCAGCCCGTCAGGCCACGCGCTGAGTGCGAGCACCCGCGGTGAGCTCCAGATGCCGACCGGCCCGCGCCTCACCAAGATGGGGGTAGGTCCGCGGACGCCCGCGCGTCCAGATGGCGCTCGGACGAGGCCGTCACCGGCCGGCACCAGCAAGGGAGGCCCACCGTGCCAGACGACGACACAGGGGCGCCCAGTCGCGCCGCTCAGCGCGAGACAGTCACCGTCGACGGGCACCGGGTGACGCTGACGAACCTGTCGAAGGTGATCTACCCGGAGACCGGGACCACCAAGGCCGACGTGCTGGCCTACCTGGCGGCCGTCGCGCAGCCCTTCGTGGCGCACGTGACCGGGCGCCCGGCGACCCGCAAGCGGTGGGTGCACGGCACCGGCGGGCCGGTGTTCTTCCAGAAGAACCTCGAGGACTCCGCCCCCACGTGGGTGCACCGGCGGGACATCCAGCACTCCGACCACGTCAACACGTACCCGCTGGTCGACGACCTCGCGACGCTCACGTGGCTCGGTCAGGTGGCGGCGCTCGAGATCCACGTGCCGCAGTGGCGGTTCGGCCGGACCGGGGTCGAGCACCGGCCCGACCGCCTGGTGCTCGACCTCGACCCCGGGCCCGGCACAGGGCTCGACGAGTGCGTGCAGGTGGCGCTGTGGGCACGGGAGATCCTCACCGGCATGGACCTCGAGCCCTTCCCCGTGACGAGCGGGTCCAAGGGGATCCACCTCTACGCGGCCCTGGACGGAGCGCACGACTCCGACGCGGTGAGCGCCGTCGCGCACGAGCTGGCCCGTGCGCTCCAGGCCGACCACCCCGACCTCGTGGTGTCCGACATGAAGAAGTCGCTGCGCGAGGGCAAGGTGCTCGTCGACTGGTCGCAGAACAACCGCAACAAGACGACCATCAGCCCGTACTCGCTGCGCGGCCGGGACCGCCCCTACGTCGCCGCACCGCGCTCGTGGGCAGAGCTCGAGGCGGGCGGGCTCACCCACCTCGAGGCCGACGAGGTGGTCGCCCGGCTCGAGCGCGACGGTGACCTGCTCGCCCCGCTGCTCACGGGCGGTCATGCCGCGCTCGAGCCGACCACTGCGCGGATGGCGGGCTTCGAGCGGACGGACCGGCTGGAGGTCTACCGGTCGAAGCGCGATGCGTCGAAGACCCCCGAGCCGGTCCCTGAGGCCTCTCCGACCGAGGCGTCCCCCGGCGACGGGCCGGCCGGCTCTGCGGACCCGGCCGCCCCGACCTTCGTCATCCAGGAGCACCACGCCCGGGCTCTGCACTACGACTTCCGGCTCGAGCACGACGGCGTGCTCGTCAGCTGGGCTCTGCCCAAGGGCGAGCCGGTGGACACGACGCACAACCGGCTCGGCGTCCAGACGGAGGACCACCCCCTCGAGTACGGGAGCTTCGAGGGGACGATCCCGAGGGGCGAGTACGGCGCGGGCACCGTGTCGATCTGGGACCGCGGCACCTACGACCTGCACAAGTGGCGCGAGGGCGAAGAGGTCATCGTCACGCTGCACAGTGACGGCTCGGGCGGCACAGACCGCGGGTCGCGGCGCATCGCACTCATCCACACGGCGCACACCGGGGGTGGGACGTCGTGGCTCGTGCACCGGATGAAGGACGACGGGCACTCAGGCGGCGGGGCTGCAGGCGCGTCGGGCGAGGAGGACGACAAGGCGGAGGTCGCCGGGTCTGCGCCCGGGGAGGGCAGCGCCTCGTCGTCCGGGTCGCGCGACCGCCCGCTCACCCCGATGCTCGCGACGCCGGGGACCGTCGACGACCTCGACGAGGACGACTGGGCCTTCGAGATGAAGTGGGACGGCATCCGCGCGGTCGCCACCGTGGTGGCCGACCGTGACGGCTCCCCCGGGTCGGTCCGGTTGACCAGCCGCAACGGCAACGACCTCACGGCGTCCTACCCCGAGCTCGCGGCCCTGTCCGGGTGCGTGGCCGAGGACGTGGTGCTCGACGGTGAGATCGTCGCGCTCGACCAGGGTGGCCGCCCGAGCTTCGGCCGGCTGCAGAGCCGGATGAACCTCACGGCACGACGCGACGTCGCCGCCGCGCAGAAGGCTCAGGGTGTCGTGTACATGGCCTTCGACCTCGTCGAGCGGTCGGGGCGCCGGACCACGCGGGTCGGCTACGACGGCCGCCGGGCGGCTCTCGAGGAGCTCGTGACGGAGTCGGGGCCGGTGCACGTACCACCGGCCTTCACCTCCGACGCGGCCTCGGCCCTCGCGGCCAGCAAGGAGCTCGGGCTCGAGGGCATCGTCGCCAAGCGCCGGTCGAGCACCTACCGCCCGGGCCGTCCGGCGCACACCTGGGTCAAGGTCAAGCACGTGCAGACACAGGAGGTGGTGGTCGTCGGCTGGCGCACCGGCAATGGGGCGCGGGCCCAGACCCTCGGCTCCCTGCTGGTCGCCGTGCCCGACGCCACGGGGACGCTGCGCTACGCCGGACGCGTCGGCACCGGGTTCACCGACGCGACGCTCGAGCGTCTCGCGACCGAGCTGGCCCGGAACCCCCGCCAGACCCCTCCGGTCGACGACGTCCCCGCGGCCGACGCGGGCGACGCGCACTGGGTCCGGGCCGACCGGGTGGGCGAGGTCGCGCACGCCGGGTGGACGGACCAGGGGCGGCTGCGCCACCCCGTGTGGCGCGGGTGGCGCAGCGACAAGGCGCCGGGCGACGTGGTCCGCGAGGACGCCTGACGCGGCCGCTCGGACGCGCCCGGCTCAGAGGTGCTCAGCTCAGACCACGTGCCGTCGCAGCGTGCGGCTCCACCGGTTGGAGGGCAGCGCGTCGTCGAGGGCGGCCAGCCCCACGCAGTACTTGCTGAGGCTCACCGGGCGGTGGCCGCGGGCCCACAGCCACCGGTCGACCGCCGTGGCGGTACCGGGCGACTTGCTCTCGAGGACCACCTGGTCGCCGAGGCTGGCGCTCCCCTGCGTCCCCACCGGGGTGCACAGCAACGACGAGTCGCAGGTGAGCCGCGTCCCGGCGACGGGGTCGACGAAGGTCGTGCGGTCGTAGGTGGTGAGGAGGGTCGGCTCGAGGACCTCTACGACGCTCTGCGCGTCAGGTCGCGCCTGGACGAGGACGGCCTCCGCGAAGGCGCGGGCCTGCGAGTCGAGGGCCGCCGCGGACGACCGCTCGTAGGCGAGGCGCTCCTTGACCGTCTCGCCGCGACCGCCCTTGACCTTGACCTCGAAGACGCACTCGCCGGAGTCCGCGTAGGTGCGGGTGCGGACCTTGAAACGGCGGCGTCGGCCGTGCGCAGCGCTGCGGTACGCCTCGAGCGACGGGGTGTCGAAGTAGACGGACTCGTACCGGAAGCGGCGGCGACCGTCGATCTCGAGGACCCGCAGGCCTTCCTGGTCGGCGAGCAGCTCCGCGAAGACCCGTACGGGGACCACGTACTTGCGGTCGACGCGGGTCTGCAGGTCGGCGAGCTCCTGGATCTCGGTGAGAGACACCGGGGCGAAGCCGGCGAGCAACGGATCGACCTGCGCGTCGACGACGGCGCTCACGAGCGGGCCTGCACGTCGACCTGGGGAACCTGCGCCGCGTGACCGGCGCGCCGCAGCGCGGGGCGCAAGGACTCGGGGACGTCCGACGCGTAGGCACCGGCACCGGTCCCTGCGCCGAGCGGCACGGCGTCGTCTCCGGGACGGTGCACGAGGCCTGCGGGAGTGGTCGTCGTCGTGCGGGTGGTGGTGGCAGCGAGCAGGGCAGACCGCGGGGACCCGCCCGACCGGACGACGTACCGCACGTCGACGCGCTGCATGTCGCGCACCAGGTCGGTCTCCTGGACGATCACGCGGCGGACCGTGCCGCCGAGCAGCTGCTCGAGACGGGCGGTGAGCTGGACCTCGTCGGGGTAGACGGTGTCGAGGGTGACCACCTGGCGGCGGTATCCCGCGGTCTTGGGGTTCGAGTCGACGAGCAGCATCACGAGGATGAGCGCCGCGCTGAACAGCGGTGCGATCCACCACGGGTCGGGCTGCAGACCGGCGATGAGTCCGAGGGCCAGCGAGGCGAAGAAGTACGCGACCTCCTCCTGGGCGAGCTCGGAGGAGCGCAGCCGGATGATCGACAGCACCCCGAACAGCCCGAGGCCGAGGCCCGCGCCGACCGTCGACGTCGCGAGCACGCTCGTCACGGCCAGCACCCCGACGTTGAGACCGATGTACGCGAGGAGCATCTCGCTGCGACGGTGACGGCGGAAGTAGACGGCATAGGTGAGGACGAGGATGGCGACGAGGTCGACGGCGACGATCCACAGGTTCGGCATGAGGGCTCCAGGTGCGTGCAGACGGTGGTGCTGAGGTGATGGGACATGTCTAGGCAGCGGACCTATGGCCTGGCTGTGCGGACCGTAAGAACAGCCGAGGAACGCAGGGTTGCCGGGGCGCGGACAGCCGGTGGACAGCAGGTGGACTGGTCCGCGAGGCGCACCGCGCCGGGCTGGCCACCTCTTGGCCCGCCGAGCCACAGGCTGCGCACAGGGGGCGCCTACCTCGGTCGAAGGCGTCCGGGGTGGAGTGGTCGCCAGCACCTGATCCCCACCCGAAGGACTCCAGCATGCCCACCTCTCAGATCCAGCCGACCAGCTCCGCAGGTCGCCCGGGACAGCCCTCGACCCGCCGCGCCGGCGCCCTCCCCTCCCGGTGGTACCGGGCGACGGCGCTCGTCGTCGGGTCGGTGCTCGCGGTCGGGTCGCTCGCGGCCTGCGACACCTCGGGGACCGCGAGCGCGTCGTCGGTGACGGGGACCACCTCGACCGGTACCTGGGGCGACTCGTCGGTCCGGACCGCGAGCGACGTCGACGGCACCGTCTGGGACTCCTCGACCGTCCACACGATCTCGGTCGAGGTCGACGAGGACGAGCTCGCCGCGATGATCGAGACGTACTCCGCGGAGGACAGCAAGGAGTGGCTCACCGCGACGGTGACCATCGACGGTCAGACCTTCGAGGACGTCGGGCTGCGCCTCAAGGGCAACTCGTCGCTGCGGTCGGTCGGGACGGACACCGACGCCCAGGACATCCCGTGGCTGATCCGCCTCGACAAGTTCGTCGACGGGCAGGAGCTCGACGGGTCGACGGACTTCGTGGTCCGGTCGAACACCTCCGAGACCTCGCTCAACGAGGCGGTCGCCCTCGAGATGCTCGGGGCAGCAGGCCTCGCGACGGAGCAGGCGATCGCGACGAGGTTCTCGGTCAACGGCTCGGAGGAGGCGCTGCGCCTGACCATCGAGGACCCGGACGACGCGTGGGACGCGGCGAGCTTCGACACCGAGGGCATCCTCTACAAGGCCCAGTCCGACGGCGACTACAGCTACCGCGGCGACGACCCGGCGTCGTACACGGACGTGTTCAGCCAGAAGAGCCCCTCGGGCGAGGACGACCTCACGCCTCTCATCGCGTTCTTGAAGTTCCTCGACGAGTCGGACGACGAGACCTTCGCGGCCGAGCTCGGCGAGCACCTCGACGTCGATGCCTTCGCGACGTACCTCGCCATGCAGGACATCGTGGGGAACTTCGACGACATCGACGGGCCGGGCAACAACTCGTTCCTGCGGTACGACTCCGAGACGGGGGCGTTCACGGTGGTGAGCTGGGACCTCAACCTGGCCTTCGGGCAGATGAACGGCGGCGGCATGCCGGGCGGGGCCGCAGGCGCGATGCCCGAGGGAGCCGCGGGTGCCGTACCGGACGGCGCAGACCTGCCCGAGGGGTTCACTCCCCCGGACGGGGCGACGGCACCCGACGGCGCCGGGCTGCCGGAGGGCATGACCCCACCCGACGGCATGACCCCGCCCGACGGCACCGACGCCGGTCAGCGCCCGGACCGCGGCGCAGGACCCGGCACCGGGGCGGCCTCCACGGACGACGGGACCACGGCGGACGAGGGCACCGCCGAGGCTGCCGACGGCCAGCGCCCCGGCGGCGGCATGGGAGGCGGCATGGGCGGCGACAACATCCTCGTCACCCGGTTCCTCGCCGACGACGACTTCGCCGCCCTCGTCGACCAGGCGACCGCCGACCTCACGTCGTCCCTGGTCACGAGCGGGACGGCGCAGGAGATCCTCGACCGGTGGACCGCGCTGCTCACCGACGAGGCGAGCGACCTCGTCGACCCGGCGACCATCACGTCGGAGTCGGAGAGCATCGCAAGCGCTTTCCCGGCATAGGACCTGGGTCCCTTGATCACGGCCCTCGCAGCGTCTCGCGAGGGCCGTGATCTTGATCACTCGACCCCAGGCGGGCGCGGGAGGAGGCCTAGCATCGAAGCCGTGGCAGACAGCACAGCATCCCCCAGCACCCCGGTCGACGTCGTCCTGGTCGGTGGCGGAATCATGAGCGCGACGCTCGGATCCATCATCCGGCTGCTCGAGCCGACGTGGACGATCCGCATCTACGAGCGCCTCGACGAGGTGGCGCAGGAGAGCTCCAACGCGTGGAACAACGCGGGCACCGGGCACGCCGCCCTGTGCGAGCTCAACTACACGCCTGAGAAGGCCGACGGCTCGATCGACATCACCAAGGCGGTGGCGATCAACGAGCAGTTCCAGACGTCGCGCGAGTTCTGGCAGCACCTGGTCACCGCTGACCTGCTGCCCGAGCCCGAGGGCTTCATCGCCTCGACCCCGCACATGACCTTCGTCCGCGGCGCCGCGAACGTCGACTACCTGCGTCGTCGGCACGCCGCCCTCGTCGCGCACCCGCTCTTCAGCGACCTGGAGTTCAGCGACGACCCCGCCGTCGTCGGCGGGTGGGCACCGCTGCTCATGGCCGAGCGGTCGGGTGACGAGCCCGTCGCTGCGACGCGCGCGACCTCGGGCACCGACGTGAACTTCGGCGCGCTCACCCACAAGCTCACCGACTATTTGGTCTCGACCGGTGCACAGCTGCACCTCGAGCACGAGGTCACGTCGCTGCGTCAGCGCAAGGACGGCTCGTGGCGCCTCAAGGTCGCCGACCGCTCCTGGAACGCCCCCGAGCGCCGCAGCACGGTCGACGCGAGGTTCGTGTTCATCGGTGCCGGCGGTGGCGCCCTGCCGCTGCTGCAGAAGGCCGGGATCCCCGAGGCCAAGGGCTACGGCGGCTTCCCCATCAGCGGGCAGTTCCTGCGGACCACCAACCCGGAGCTCGTCGCCCAGCACCAGGCGAAGGTCTACGGCAAGGCCGACGTCGGCTCACCGCCCATGTCCGTGCCGCACCTCGACACCCGTGTCGTGGACGGCGAGACCTCGCTGCTCTTCGGCCCGTACGCGGGCTTCAGCACCAAGTTCCTCAAGAAGGGCTCGCTGCTCGACCTGTTCCTGTCGATCCGCCCGAGCAACATCGTCACGATGCTCGCGGTCGCCAAGGACAACATGGACCTCACCAAGTACCTGATCAGCGAGGTCACGAAGTCGCGCTGGAGCAAGTTCAAGACGCTGCGCACCTTCATGCCGACGGCCGACCCCAAGGACTGGGAGCTCATCACCGCCGGGCAGCGCGTCCAGGTGATGAAGAGCCACCCCGAGAAGCACGGTGTCCTCGAGTTCGGCACGGAGCTCATCACCGCCGAGGACGGCACCATCGCCGGCCTGCTCGGGGCCTCCCCCGGTGCGTCGACGGCTGTCCCCGCGATGATCGACCTGCTCGAGCGCTGCTTCCCGCAGCAGTTCCCCGCCTGGCACCGCGAGCTCGCCACGATGATGCCGAGCCTCGCCCCGCAGCAGTGGGACTCCGAGGAGGCCTTCGCAGAGCTCCAGGCCGACGACGCGGACTTCCAGCCGAGCGCCTGACATGAGCACGCTGCACGAGGTCGGACCGATCACCGACGCCCAGGTGACCACTGACGCCACGCTGACCACCGAGGACCGTCTGCCGGTCCTGGTGCGCGCGGCGACCGACGCGGACTGGCCGGAGATCTGGCAGGCCCTCGAACCGGTGTTCCGCGCGGGCGAGACGTACACGTACCCGCGGGACATCAGCGAGGCCGAGGCCCGGGCCGCGTGGACCGGCGTCCCGCACGTCCAGGTGCTCGTCGCCGAGGACCCGACCGACGGTCGGGTCCTCGGGACCGCCAAGTACCTGCCCAACCACCCGGGTGCCGGCTCGCACGTCGCGAACGCCAGCTTCGTGGTGTCCGGTGACGCGGCCGGCCGCGGCGTCGGACGCGCCCTCGCCGAGGCGACCGTCGACAGCGCCCGGACCGACGGGTTCCGGGCCATGCAGTTCAACGCCGTCGTCGAGACCAACGAGGCGGCCGTCCGGCTCTGGCAGTCGCTCGGCTTCGACGTCCTCACGACGGTCCCGGCCGCCTTCGCGCACCCGACTGCAGGGTTCGTCGGGCTGCACGTGATGCACCGGGAGATCTGAGACAGGACTCACCCTCCCGGACGGGCGTGCTGGTGCTATCGTTTTCTGCGGCGCTCCCAGGTCCTCCTGGTCGAGCACCCGGGCCTGCGGGCTCGTGACGGTCCGATGTGCAACTACCTGCTGACGGAGCAAGGCGGCACCCAGCTGCCGTGGAGGCTCTCGTGGCACAGCAGACATCACCCCTCACCCTGATCCAGCACACTGGCCGGTGGTACTTCCCGGTCGCGTTCGTCGCCAGGCTCCCCTTCGCCATGATGGTCGTCGGCGTGCTGACCCTCGTCACCCACGTGCACGGCTCGGTGGCCCTCGGCGGGCTCGCCTCGGCCGCCGTCGGCATCGGCGTGGTCGTCGCCGGACCGGTGATCGGCGACGTGGTCGACAGGTTCGGCCAGCGCCGGGTGCTGGTCCCCGTCGGGCTGGTCAACGGCGTCCTGCTAGCGGCCTTCCCGCTCGTGGTCCTCGCCGGCGCCCCGACGGCCCTGGTGATGACGCTCGCCGCGCTCATCGGGCTCAGCGCACCGCAGGCCGCCGCCATGAGCCGCAGCCGCGTCATCGCGATCATCCGCGACAGGCTGCTCCCCGAGCAGCGCACCCGCACCTACGCCCGCGCCATGTCCTACGAGTCCGCGGCGGACGAGACGGCCTTCGTCATCGGCCCGTTCCTCGTCGGCATCTTCGCGTCGTTCCTCGCCCCCTGGGCACCGATCGCGATCGCGGCCGTCCTGAGCCTCGTGTTCGTCACGGCCTTCGCCCTGCACCCCACCGCGCGGGCTGCGAGCTCCGAGGCGGACGAGACGCCCGAGCGCGCACCGTTCTCGGCGGTGCTGAGCCCGCGCGTCATGGTGCTCGTCGCAGCGACCTTCGCGGTCGGGTTCTTCTTCGGTGGGGTCCTCACCTCGCTCACGGCCTTCATGGAGGCTCGCGGCGAGGGGTCCCAGGCGGGGCTGCTCTACGGGATGATGGGCATCGGCTCGGCCGTGCTCGCCCTCGCGGCCGCCGCACTGCCGCTGGGCTTCGCGCACCGCTGGCGCTGGGTCGCCTTCTCCGCCGTGATGGTGGTCGGCTCGGTCGCCTACACCGCGCTCGACGGGCGCCCGGCGATGGTCGTCGCGCTGCTCGTCATGGGCCTGGGCGTGGGCCCGGCCCTCGTGACCATCTTCTCGCTCGCCGGGAACCGCAGCCCCGTGGGCCGCTCGACCACGACGATGACGATGCTCGCCTCGGCCCTGACGCTCGCCCAGGCGCTGTCCTCGGCCAGCACGGGCGCCGTCGCCGAGCGCGTCTCGGTCACCGCCGCGATGTCGATCCCGGTGGTCGCCGCGGTGGTGCTCGTGCTGCTCGGGGTGGTCAACGTCGTGATCGAGCGTCGTGAGCGTGGTTCCGAGGACGTCGACGGCGGCGACGACCTCACGCCGGGCAGCGCTGCGGAGCAGCGCACCGAGGTGCGCGAGCACGCTCTCGTGGCCGCCGTCCCCGCCGCGACCCCCGGAGCGGGGCTGCTCACGGACGACGAGCGCAGCTGACGTCTGAGGCGACCGGTCGTCGGCAGGGCTGGAGAAGGATCAGCGGAGCCGCTGCGACATGGTGATCGACCCGTTGGTCGGTCGCTCGAAGCCCAGCTGCTCGTAGAGCCGCTGACCGGGCAGGTCGGCCATGAGGGTCACGAAGGCGCCTTCCGGTGCCCGGTCGCGGATCTCGTCGAGCAGGTCCGTGAGGACCGCCCGGCCCAGCCCGCGCTGCTGGTGGTCGGGCAGCGTCGCCATGTCGGCCACGAGGAAGTACCAGCCACCGTCACCGACGAGGCGTCCCATCGCGACGGTCTCCCCGTCACGCGTCCGGACGGACCGCCACGCCCAGCTGTTCGCCAGCGCAGGTCCGGCCTGGTCCGCACGCTTCGGCGTGAGCCCGGACACCTCCCGCAGCCGCAGGTAGTCGTCCAGGGTCGGCGGCTCGCTCACGAGCGTGTACAGGTCCAGATCCACCCGCACATCCTCCCACCCCCGTACGGTGGCAGGCATGACGGACTACCCCGTGGTGCACGAGCTCGGCCGGATCGACGTCGTGGAACGCGAGGACGCCTCGGCCCTGAGTCGCGACGTGCCGGGTGACCTGGTGACGGTGCAAGCGGCCTGGCCCGCTTTCGAGGGGGAGTTCGACTCGCTGCAGGGACGCGCGATGATGGGGCTGGTCTACGACGGGGTGTACCGGCTGTCGTCCGTCCGTCTCGACCGGGACGACGACAACCCGCTCGACCTCGACGAGACCGTCATCCCCGGAGGCACCTACCTCCGGCTACGCCTGCGCGGGACGGCACCCGAGATCTACGGGCAGATCGGCCCGGCCTTCGACGAGCTCTTCGCGCACGCCGACCACGACACCTCGCGGCCGCACATCGAGCACTACCGCCGCGAGGGCGAGGTCGACTGCCTCGTGCCGGTCCGACACATCGTCGACGCACGGTGAGACATGACAGCCCCCGACAACCCCGCACGCCTTGCTCGCTACGACGACACGTGGCCGGTCCGGGCTGCCGAGGTCCTCGCTGACATCCAGCTCCGCCTCGTCGACCTCCCTGGCGCCTCCGGTGCTCTCTACGACCACATCGGATCGACATCTGTCCCAGGCCTCGATGCGAAGCCCACCATCGACCTCCAGGTGAGGATCCTTCCCCTCCCGTCAGACGAGGATGTTGCCGAGAGGCTCGCGGACCTGGGCTTTCGCCGGGCTCGAGGATCGCGGGCCGACTCCCCGGGTGTCTACCGCGACATCCCCCGTGGTCCGGTGGAGGTCGAGGATGCCGTCTGGGAGAAGTCGCTCTTCGTCAGCTCGGCACCCTCGATCGTCCTCCACATCAGGCGCGCCGACTCGCCGTGGGGCCTGTACACGACCCGTTTCCGAGACTGGCTCCGCGCCCACCCGGAGGAACGCGAGCTCTACCAGGCGACGAAGCACGAGCTCAGTGCTGCGAACGCAGGCAAGCCCGACTACGACGAGTACACCCGGGCGAAGACGGCCTACTTCGACCGCGTCCAAGGGGAGCTCGACCGCTGGCAGGCGACGCCTCGCCGCTGACCGGGAGATCTACCGCCGGGGATCCTGCACGCTCAGACGCAGGATGGTGTCGACGACGTCGGCCAGCGGCCCTGTCGCATCGATGACGATCCCGTCGCGCGGGACGTCCTCTCGAGTCGCATGGAGCCGGAGGACCAGCTGACGCTCCTCGGGCCGGTGACCCCACTCGTCCATGGGACGCTGGTCGAGGCGCTGGACAAGGGTCTCGACATCGACGTCGAGGACGAAGACCGCGTCGAGATCGGCGACGAACTGCGCGAAGTTCCGGGACCCACCGCAGAGGTACGTCACCGGACGGGTCTGGTCCGCGATCAGGGCTCGGACCGCGTCCACGTCCCAGAGGTGGTGCTCGTGGCCTCCGTCGACCGTGGGGTCGCCCGTGACCGGATCGCCTCGGTAGGCCAGCTCACGGTCGCCGTGGACAGCGTGGAAGCCCCGCCGCTGCAGCTCGTCGCAGACCGCAGTCTTGCCAGTGCCTGACACACCCTCGACGAGGAAGTTCCGTAAGCCCACGCCCGTAAGGCTAGCTCGTGCTCGCGTTGGTCCCGTTCCTCAGGGACGGTCTGCAGCGGGCCTGTCGTCCCGTGCACTCGACCGCTTCCGCAGGCTCTGTGCGCAGGCGCACACGACGAGGACCATGCCCGTCATGCTGAGCAGCGGACCGGCGATGCGGTCGGTGGTGAGCAGCGAGACCGCCTGCCACACGAAGAGCGCGAGAGCTCCCGCGATGATCACCTTGAACCGTGTGCCGCTGTCCGGCGTCGTCGTCCCCATGAGGCCACCTTCCCACAGGACCTGGCCATGCAGGCAGACCTCGCGGCATCGACCAAGCCCATGAGCCGTGGCTGGTACCTGCGGACGATCCAGGCAGACGACTAGTGGATATTCCGACTAGTCCGTGTCACGATGAGCGCATGGACGACATCGACCTCACCGGGGAGTGGCTGCGCGGGCTCCTCGGCACCTGCGCCCTCGCGGTGCTCGCCCGGGGCAGCGCGCACGGGTACGCCGTGGTGCAGCAGCTGCAGGCCGCAGGCCTCGGCCCCATCAAGGGCGGTGCGCTGTACCCGGTGCTCAACCGGCTCGAGCGCGACGGAGCCGTCACCGCCGAGTGGCGTGAGGGCGAGGGCGGGCCGGGACGCAAGGTCTTCACGCTGACCCCTGACGGTCGAGCCCACCTCGAGTCGCTGCGCGACGGGTGGGGGCCGTTCGCCCAGACCGTCGCCGGTCTGCTCGACGCGCCGGACACCCCGGCCACATCCTCCTCACCGACCACGATCTCCGCGGGAGACCTGCCATGACCGACACGACGACACAGTGGCCCAGCGCCGACGACCAGGCGTGGGGTGACCGGCTGCGGCTTCGCCTGGGGCTCGACGGCGCAGTTCCCGCAGGGACGGCCGACGAGGCCGTCGCCGACGCCCGCACCGCGTGCCTCGAGTCCGGACGACCGGCCGTCGAGCTCTTCGGCGACGCTGACACCTACGCGCACGAGGTCGTCCGCGACCGCGTACCGGTCGAGGACCGCGCCAGCGTCGACCTCGCGGGCGGCACGCCGCGCAGCCGCTGGACCCTCCTCCTGCTGACCGCCGGGGCGAGCGTCACGGTCGTGGGCATCACCCTGCTGCTCACCTCCGGCTGGACCGCACCCGCGTCTCCCGCGCACGTCGCGCTCTTCGCCGGCGTCCTGCTCTCGTGGGTCGCGATCCTCTGGGGCCTCCTCGACCGCCGAGCCGGGCTGCTGCGACGCGGCTGGGGCTGGTGGACTGCCGGTGCGCTCGGCATCGTCGCGTCGTCGACCGTCGCGGTGTCGCTCCGCGACCGCGACCCGCTCGTCGACGTGCCGGTGCTCGTCGTCCTCGCGTTCGGCGTCGCCCTCACCGTCGTCGCGGTCAACCTCAAACCCCCGGCATCGGCCGAGGACACGTCGCGCGACCTCCCCGCAGACGCATGGTTCGAGCGCCTCGGCGGTCTCCTTCGCGGCCGCTACTACCAATCTCGCGCGACCGTCCGGCACCAGGTCGCCGACGCCCGCGCTCACTGGGAGGACAGCGGCGCACCGCACCCGCACGACGAGTTCGGCTCCCCCGAGGTGTACGCCCTCGAGCTGCTCGACGACTCACCGGCACCCAGGCGGCGGCAGAGGCTCGCGACGGCGTGGTTCTACACGGCATTCGCCGGGCTCTGCGGGTACAACGCGGTCACGGCGGTCCTCGACGACGGGACCGGGACGTGGGGCGTCGTCTGGCGGTGCGTCGCGGTGGCGCTGTTCGTGGGGATGGCCACCCAGACCTGGCGGGAGCACCTCCGCGACCGTCACCGGGCCCGCTGACCTCGCACCCCCTAGGCTGGGGCGATGGACATCAGGACAGCGTCACGCCTCCCCTTCTCCGTCAGCTCCGTCGGCCTCGGCTGCTGGCAGCTCGGCGGCGACTGGGGTGAGGTCACCGAGGGCTCGGCGCACGGCGTGCTCGGCGCCGCCGCCCACGCGGGCGTCACGTTCTTCGACACCGCGGACGTCTACGGCGACGGTCGAAGCGAGCGCCTCGTCGGGTCGTTCCTCGACGCGCGCGGCGTCGACGACGTGCGCGTCGCCACCAAGATGGGCCGCCGGGCCGACCCGCACGAGCCGAGCGCCTTCACCCTCGACGCGTTCCGCGAGTGGACCGACCGCAGCCGACGGAACCTGGGTGTCGACACCCTCGACCTCGTCCAGCTGCACTGCCCGCCCACGCCGGTGTTCTCCGACGACGCGGTCTACGACGCCCTCGACACCCTCGTGGCCGACGGTGCGATCGGCGCGTACGGCGTCTCGGTCGAGACCTGCGCCGAGGCACTCACCGCGATCGCGCGCCCGAACGTGGCGAGCGTCCAGATCATCCTCAATGCCTTCCGTCGCAAGCCCCTCGAAGAGGTGCTGCCCGCCGCACGCGAGGCCGGGGTCGCGATCATCGCGCGCGTGCCGCTCGCGAGCGGCCTGCTGTCTGGCAAGTACGACGAGTCGACGACCTTCGCGGCCGACGACCACCGCACCTTCAACCGTGCCGGCGCCGCCTTCGACGTCGGCGAGACCTTCGCCGGCGTGCCCTTCGAGGTGGGGGTGGCCGCAGCCCGCGAAGTCGCCGCGATCCTGCCCGAGGGCTCGACCGCGACCACGTCGCAGCTCGCGCTGCGGTGGATCCTCGACCAGCCCGGCGTGACGACGGTGATCCCCGGTGCACGGAACGCCTCCCAGGCGGAGGGCAACGCGGCCGCGGCCGACCTCCCGCCGCTCACGGACGAGCAGCTCGCGCGGTTCGAGGAGATCTACGACCAGTCGATCCGGACCCACGTCCACGACCGCTGGTGACGAGCCCCGGTCAGGTGACGCGGACGGCGGTGCGGGTGAACCTGCAGGCCAGGGGCTCTCGACGCTCCCGTTCGCGTCGCCCAGCAGACAGACTGGTCTGATGGCCGACGCAGAGGGATTCGAGTACACCGTCCGCGGCGACGCTCTGGTCGTCGTGACCCACCACGGCCGCACGGCCGCCCGGCTGCGCGGCGAAGCCGCCCGCGACTTCCTGCGAGACGTCGAGACCGGCGACCCGCAGCTGCTCATGGCGACCGTGACCGGGAACTACAAGCGTGGCAACGAGCGCGTCGCCAAGAACCACCCGCGGAACCTGCGCCGCTTCACCTGACGGCACCGTTCAGGCCGCAGCCACCCCGACGCGACTCAGCGCGCAGCGGGCACGGTGTGGTCGTGGTCGTGGTCGTGGTCGTGGTCGTGGTCGTGGTCGTGGAGATGCTCCAGCCTCGCCCGGACCTCGGGACGCCGCAGCGGCGGGACCGTCGTCGGCGGCTGCCGCCTGGCGGGCAGCTCGTCGAGCAGGCGCGTGACGATCGCGGCGATCTCCTCGACCGCCCGGTCGAGCGGCTCCGCGGTCGTCGCGCTCGGGGACTGGACGCCCGTGACCTTGCGGACGAACTGGCGGGCGGCGGCCGCGATCTCCTCGTCGGTCGCCGGGGGCTCGAGACCTCTCAGGGTCGTGATGTTCCGGCACATACCCTCACCGTAGGACTGTGACGCAGGCCACGCCAGGGCCTGCTGTGCCACCGCAGGTCAGACGTCCGAGCCGCGCACGACCCGTCAGCGGGTGAGGTGCCCGCCGCTCTCGCGGAGGTAGCAGGCGGCGCACAACGACTCGTAGCCGACCTCGACGCCGTCGATCGCGACCTGGGCCCCGTCGAAGGTGAAGACGCCGTCGACGGACCGCGCGTTGAAGATCGCCTTGCGCCCGCAGCGGCAGATGGTCTTGAGCTCTTCGAGGCTGTGCGCGATCTCGAGGAGGCGCCGGCTGCCAGGGAAGGCCGCCGTCTGGAAGTCGGTGCGGATGCCGTAGCAGATCACCGGGATCGAGTCGAGGGTCGCGATGCGCAGCAGGTCGTTGACCTGGCCGGCCGAGAGGAACTGCGACTCGTCGACGAGCAGGCAGCTCACGTCCCGGCCCGACTCGGTCTGCACGTGCGCGCGGTGCTGCTGGAACAGGGCGTAGGCGTCCTGCCCCTCCCCCACCATGAAGTCGACGTCGCGGTCGAACCCCAGGCGCGACTGGATCGCCCGGCCGGCCTTGGTGTCGATGCCCGGCTTCGCGAGGAGGACCTGGTGGCCCCGCTCCTCGTAGTTGTACGCGGCCTGCAGCAGAGCCGTGCTCTTGCCGCTGTTCATCGCCCCGTACCGGAAGTACAGCTTTGCCATCGGGTCCCTCTCGTGAAGCGGTCGACGGACATCCCATCACATCGAGGGCCGAGGCGTCAGGTCCTGACGGCTCGTGGGCGCTGGCATGCCGACCGGGCACCCGGTGCTGCTCGCCGCGACATGCCCCGCAGACTTCGGTAGCGTCGACGACTCATGACCGCGGGGGGCGGACGCCCGGGGCAGACGCCGGCTGACGGTCCGCCGCACCACGAGCTCCGCACGGGGGGGAGGACGACCATGAGCACGACGACGCCGCTGAGAGAGCGGTACGCACAGCTGTCCCCACGCGCACGGGTGCGGCTCGGTGCCCTGCTGTTCGCCGTCGGGGTCGGGGTCACCGTGCTCTACATCTTCTTCGACGGTCCGGTCGCGGCCTGGTTCCTGGGACTGACCTGCGTCACGTTCGGTGCGTCCATGATGGGTGCCGAGCTCCGGCGGCGCGGCGAGGAGCAGGACCGCCAGGCACGGGAGCGTCGGATCGCGGAGCAGCGCCGGCCCTGGCCGGCGTCTGAGGGTCACCAGGGCGAGTAGCGCCGCTGAGACCCTCAGGAGCTGAGGTCAGGCCGCAAGGCCCGGCAGCACGGCCACCCCGGCTGACGCGAGGAGCGCGAAGGCGGCGAGCATGAGCGTGCGGAACCCCTCCCCCTGGACGTCGAGCCGCTCACGGTCCGGGAACTGCTCGGCGAAGTCAGAGCGGCCTGCCCGCGACATCAGCCGCACGCCCTTGACGACGAGCACGACGGTGACCACGAGCAGCACGGCAGCGCCGAGCCAGCGGAAGATCTCGGCCAGGTCCACGGGTCTCCGTCCGTCGGGTGTGGCGGTGGGGGCTTCCCAGGATCGCCCGGGTCCGCCGAGGCCGCAAGGCGTCACCAGGACGACGACGGCACCTCCGCACCACGGTGCTCGCCGCTACCGGACCGTCATGTGCTCGCCGTTGCCCGGGAGCCCGACGCCCGGTGCGGCGTCCTCGACGGCCACGTCGGTAAACGCGATCGGGAGCCCCTGACCGGTCCATGCGGACCTGCGGTCCATGAGGTGGGCGTGGACGTGCGGCTCGCTGCTGTTGCCCGAGTTCCCGCACGACCCGATGCGTTGACCGGCCTGCACCCTCTCCCCCTCCCGCACGGCCACGGAGCCGCGCTGCAGGTGGGCGACGAGGGCGAACACGCCGTCGTCGGTGCGGATCACCACGTGGTTGCCGATGATGAACCGCGGCCCGCCGAGCTCGCGCAGCATCCCCTCGGCCATCATGTAGACGACCGCGGCCATCGAGGAGCGTGCGCGGTGGTCCCGCTGACGGTCGTGCGCGGTGACGACGACGCCGTCGACCATCGCCCGCACGTCCTGCCCGAAGGCCGGGTAGTCCGCGACGTCGCGCATCGCGGCACCGGAGCCGAACTCCGGGCGGTCCTGGTCGAGAGGCTCGTGGACGAGGTCGATCGCGTAGGCCTGGCCGTAGGCGCGCACCCCGTGGCTCGGGACCTTGGTCGCCGGGCTGTTGAGTGCAGCCCACCGTCCGACGACGGGCGACCGCACCACGACGGGCTCCCCTGCCGGAAGATGACGGGCGGCAGGTAGGGAGGATGAGAACGCGACCAGCATCCCGACCACTCCCACCAGTGGCAGCACCCCGACCACGGAGGCGACGGGGCCGTCCGGCAGCGCGAGGGACAGCACGGTCGCCGCGATGATCGTCACCGCCGAACCGAGCAGGAGCGGCATGCGGACCCTGTAGACCGCCAGGGCCGCGCTCATCGCTCGACCGCCACGAGGCAGACGAGGAGCGGGACGACGCGCCTCGGCGGCACCTCGTACGTCCCTCGCCCTGCCTGCCGCAACCATCCGGCAGTGAGCAGCTGGCGCAGGTGGTGGTGCAGCTGACCGGTCGTGCCGAGGGAGTCGATCGCGGCGAGGTCGGCGGTCGCCCGGGTGCCGGAGAGCACGTGGCGCAGCAGCTCGACCCGCACCGGGTGGCCGAGGGCCGCGAGGGCCGCGGCGCGGTCGGTCCAGTCGACCTCCAGGAGGCCTGCGGTGCCTGCGCCCTGCTGCCACTCGACGGGGGTGCCGTCGGGCAGGGTCACGGAGCCGGTGAGCATCACGGACCCGTCCTCGGTGGTGGGGTGCTCTGGGCGGCGAGCACGCAGCCCGTCGAGAGCCCAGAAGGTGTCGGAGGGTCCGGGCGTCGCACCGACGCCTGCCGTCCCGACCTCGTGCGCAGGCCCGGCCTCCGCGGTGGGCCGGGGCGCGCGCTCGAGCGCGGAGACCCTGTCGTCGAGTGCCTGGAGGGTGCGCAGCAGCGCGTCCATGTCGTGTGCCATGCCACCACGCTACGTCAGAACGTTTCTACGATCTAGTGGAGTGCGGCGTCGGTCGAAGATCCTCCCGCCGCATCGCACACCCTCGGTCACTGCGACAGGTACAGCCTCCGGACCACGTCCTCGATGTCGGGCTCCTCGATGGCGACGTCGCGGATCGTCGCTCGCGCAGCCACCTCCGCGATCACCTCGGCAGCCGTCGTGATCCCGGGCGCGAAGGCGAGCCGCTGGCGCAGGCCGTCCGCCTCGACCGACACGAGCTCGGTCCCCGGGATCCCCTGCAGGTCCGGCACCCCCGGAACGCCACCGCTGCTCCCGGCACCGGCAGCGCCGGCACCGGACCCGCCTGCCCCGCTGACGAGGTCCACCACCACGACCCGCTGCGCCCCGACCCTGTCGACGAGCCTGGCGAGCGTCCCGTCGAAGGCCATGCTCCCGCGGTCGACCACGAGGACCCGCTCGGTGAGCCGCTGGACGTCGTCCATGTCGTGCGTGGTGAGCAGCAGCGACGTGCCGTGCGCGGCACGCTCCTCGACGAGGAACCCGCGGAGCCGCTCCTTGCTGAGCACGTCGAGGCCGATGGTCGGCTCGTCGAGGACCAGCAGCCGCGGCGAGTGCAGCAGCGCCGCCGCGATCTCGCCACGGATCCGCTGCCCGAGCGAGAGCTGGCGGACGGGTGTCTCGAGGAACTCCCCGAGGTCCAGCCGGTCGACCAGCTCGGCCTGCCGCCGAGCCGCACGGTCCGCGGGCAGCCGGTGGACGGCAGCCAGCGCCCGGTACGACTCGTGCAGCGGGAGGTCCCACCACAGCTGGGTCCGCTGCCCGAACACGACACCGATCTCGCGGGCGAGGTCGCGCCGCTCCTGGTGCGGCACCCTCCCGCAGGTGCGGGCCGTCCCGGCGGTCGGCACGAGGATCCCGGTGAGCATCTTGATGGTCGTCGACTTCCCGGCGCCGTTCGCACCGATGTACCCGACGGCAGCCCCCTCGGCCACGGAGAAGGTGAGGTCGCGGACTGCGTGGACGGTACGGGTCGTCCGGCGCAGGCGCCCTGCCGGGGTCCGGACGCGGAAGTCCCGCGAGAGCCCGGCGACGTCGATGATCGGCTCGGTCATGATCCTGTCCCTGTGTAGTGGCGGAGGCCGGCCTTCCAGCCGGTGAGGGCGACGGCCCAGGCGAGGACCGCGGCCAGCGGGGCGAACCACCCGAGCCACGCGGGCGTCCACGCGGGGCCGGGCTCGCCGATCAGCAGCAGCGTCGGCAGGTAGGCGGTGAATGCCGCGGGCAGCACGAGGGTCACGACCGCGCGCAGGGGCGTGGTGAAGACCGACGTCGGGTACGACGCGGCGTTCGAGCCCCCGTAGACGAAGGCGTTGGTGAACTCGGCGCCGTCGACGAGCCAGAACTGGGCGGCCGCCGCCGCGACGAACACCGCCGCGAAGATCGCGGCCCCGACGAGCGGGATCGCCACCACGAGCAGCACCGCCTGCCAGTCCCAGTCGATCCCGGCCTGCGGCAGCGCGACCGCGAGGATCGCGACACCCACCGCGCAGCGCCCCAGCCTGCGGAGCTGGACGTCGCTGGTCACCAGCTGCCCCAGGACGGACAGCGGCCGCAGCAGGAAGGCGTCGAGCGTCCCCGAGCGCAGGTAGGTGGGCAGCGCGTCCACGTGCCCGACGACGATGTCCGCGAGCGAGAACCCGAGGTTCGCGAAGGCGAAGACGAGCGCCGCGGCGGCGAAGTCGAGCCCACCGAGCTCGGTGACGTTCGTGAAGATCACGTACACCGCGAGGAACTCGAGGAGCCCGACCCCGGCCGACCCGGCGACGTCGAGCGCGAAGGACCTCCGGTACGCGAGCTGCGAGCGGATCCGCGACGAGAGGAGCGCGCGGTACGGGGCGAGATCAGCCACCCTGCACCACCAGCCTGCGGACACCGCGTGCCAGGACCGCACGCCCCACGAGCAGCAGCCCGAGGCACCACGCGGCCTGCACGCCGATGACACCGAGGGCCTCGACACCCTCGACCCGACCGGTCAGCACGTCGACCGGCGCCTGGATCATCGACGGGAAGGGCGACGCCGCCGCGATGCGCGCGAGCCAGTCCGGGAACCAGTGCACCGGCACTGTCAGCCCGCTCAGCGCGCCGACCGCGACCATGTGGAGCGTCAGCACACCGCGCAGCTCGACGAGCCAGAAGGCCGCGAGGTTCACCAACCACCGCAGGGCGAAGGAGACGCAGACGCCGAGCGTCAGCGCGAGGAGCCCGAGGACGTACGGGAGCGCGGTCGTGGGCATCGCGAGCCCGGTGACGAGGGCCCCGACGAGCAGCGGCGGGAGGCCGCGCGGCAGCACCTGGAAGGCGGCGCGCCCGAGGTCGGCCGCGAGGTAGGCCCCCTGGAGGTCGACCGGGCGGGCGAGGTCGACGGCGATGTCACCGCTGCGGATGCGCTGCGCGAGCTCGTCCCACGTCCACACGTTGACCGGGGTGAGCACGGCCTGCGTGAGCCAGGCGTAGGTGGCGCCCTCGAGAGCCCCGTACCCCGCGAGCTCTCCGCCTGCGGCACCGATGACGGCCATGGTGATCGGGGCCCGCAGCAGCCCGAAGACCGTGTTGGTGAAGGCCCCCGCCGCGGTCGCCAGACGGTACGCCGAATAGCGCCGGAAACCGAGCGCGGCGAAGACGGTGTACGTGCTCCAGGGGTGCATGAGGACCGGTCACACTACCGCACGACCGTACCCTGCGGGAGATCTCAGTCGCGGCTCTTCATGTCCCGGGGGCGGGGTGCGTGCAGGTCGTAGCGGACGCCGACCAGACGGATCGCGAAGCAGACGGCCGCGGCGACCACGGTCCACGGGAGCAGGGCGAGGCCGCCGGCGTCGAAGGCCGCTGTCAGCCCGGCGGCGACGAGCGCGGGGATGGCGTAGAGCCCGGAGTGCAGCACGGCGGGGACCTGCCGCACCATGATGTCGCGCAGCGTGCCACCACCGACGGCGGTGACACCGCCGAGGATGATGGCCTGCGTCGCCCCGAGCCCCCACTCGAGGCCCTTGAGGGTGCCGGTCACCGCGAAGAGGCTCAGCCCTGCGGCGTCGAGGACGTTGATGGGCGTCGCGAGCTTCTCGAGCCGCTGCCCGAGCACGAAGGCGATGAGCCCGCCGCACGCCGCGACCGCCAGGTACCGCCCGTCGAGGAAGGTGGTCGGCGGCAGGTCGTCGAGCAGGATGTCGCGGATGAACCCGCCACCGAGCGCGGTGATCATGCCGAGGGTGACGATCCCGACGATGTCGAGCCGTGCCGTGCGTACCGCGGTCATCGCGCCGTTGATGGCGAAGGCCGCGGTCCCCACGAGGTCGAGGGACACCAGGACGGTCGTGGCGGAGGGCATGGACGCAGGTCTACCGGAGGGCGATCCAGATGAGCAACTGGGTGATGAGGAACCCGGAGACGATGTTGAGCCACAGGAACCGCTTCCACCCCGCGTTGGCCCGCTCGCAGTCCGCGTCGCTCAGCGACCGGTACGGCGCGATGTTCACCAGGTAGAGCACGGGCACCACGGCTGCGAGCACGCCCGGCCAGCCGGCGCCGGTCATCAGCAGCGCCGACGCGGCGTAGGCGGCCATCGCGAAGAGCACGGTCCTCGACGCGCCGAACACGGTGCCGATCGAGGCGATGTCCGCCTCGCGGTCTGCCTCGATGTCCTGGACGGCTCCGAAGGCCTGCGAGGCGACGCCCCACAGGAAGAACGCGGCGAGCGTGAAGACCACGGGTGCGGAGAACGACGAGCCCGCGTACACCAGCCCGACGACAGCAGGGCTGACGAAGTGCGTGCTGGAGGTGAGCGAGTCGAGGACCGGTCGCTCCTTGAACCGCAGGCCGGGCGCGGAGTACGCGACGACCGCGAAGACGCTCACCGCGAGGGTGACGAGGCAGGCGACCGGGCTGATCTCGTCCGGCGCGCCCAGGCCCGGCCAGGCGAGCGCGACGGCGACCAGGAACACCAGGAACGGCAGGTTGCTCAGCACGGCCGACCACAGGGTCACCCGGTGCATGCGCCGGTCGAGGACGATCCCCTCGACGCCGCCCTTCCGCGGGTTGCGGAGGTCGGACTCGTAGTCGAACACGTCGTTGATCCCGTACATGAGCAGGTTGTACGGGATGAGGAAGTACAGCGTCCCGACGACGAAGGTCGCCGTGATGCCGCCACCGCTCATGAGGTACGCGGCGGCGAAGGGGTAGGCCGTGTTGATCCAGCTGATCGGTCGAGAGGACCCGACCACCGAGGCGACGACCGACCCGGCCGATGCGCGCGCGGCGCTGGGCGTCTGCGGGGTGCTGCTCGTCGGGGTGCTCACCGTGCGTCCTCTCGTCCTGGCTCGACCTGCTGCCCCGGGGTGTCCTCTCGGGTGCCTCTGCGCCCCAGCCACGTCCACAGCGCCGGCAGCAGGAGACCGGCGGCGATCGGCCAGGCGAGGTCCTCGACCGGCGTCAACCACAGCACGATCCCGACCATGAGGTCGTCCTCGTACCGGAACAGGTCGGCCATGATCATCAGCGAGTCGAAGATGACCGTCAGCACGGACAGCACGACGATGCCGAGGGCGACCGCCTGCCACCAGCGCGGGCCGACGCCTGCGCGCCGGGTGAGGACCACGGTCGCGACGGCGACCACCACGAGGAACACGAGGTTGAGCTGCGCGTAGCTCACGATCGTCCCTCCCCTGCGGGTGTGATGAAGAAGCGTCGCACGAGGCAGAACAGCACCATCGTGAGATAGCAGAGGAAGGTGATGAACACGAGCTCCTCGGGCGGGAAGTCCGGGGCGATCTCGAGCCCGGTCATCCCCGGGCTGTCACCCCGGTAGAACACTCCCGAGAGGATCCCGGAGACGTCCCAGAGCAAGAACATGACGATCCCCGTGCCGAGCACGATCCCGGCGCGGCGCGCGTCGGCCCAGAAGAACAGCTTCCAGCGGTAGTCCATGAGGACCATGGCACCGAGGGACAGCAGCAGCGCACCGAAGTACTCCCACCCCGTCACAGCGGTTCCGCCAGCGGTCCCGTCGAGGTGTCACCGCGCAGCCTCTTGAGCGCGATCTCGGCGCTGATGAGGCACATCGGCAGCCCGATGCCGGGGATGGTGGTCCCGCCGGCGTACAGCAGGCCGTCGACCAGCGCGGAGGCGTTGCTGCCGCGCAGGAAGGCGCTCTGCTTCCAGGTGTGCGCAGGACCGAGCGCACCGCCGGACCACGAGTTGAAGTCGGACACGAAGTCCGCGGGGCCGACGGTGCGGCGCACCGTGATGCGAGAGGCGAGGTCCGGGACACCGGCCCACTCAGCCACCTGGGCGATCGCCGCGTCAGCGGCCTTCTCGACGAGCGGGTCGCCGGCACCGCCGACGCCGCCCGCCCCGATGGTCGGGTCGGGCGGGACCGGCACCAGGATGAAGAGGTTCTCAGAGCCCGCCGGGGCGACCGACGCGTCGGTCGCGGAGGGCCGGCACACGTAGATCGAGGCCGGGTCGGGCACCACGGGGTGGTCGCCGAAGATGCTGTCGAAGTTCTTCTGCCAGTCGGCGGTGAAGAACAGCGAGTGGTGCGCGAGCCCGGGGAGCTCGCCGTCGACCCCGAGGTAGACCAGCACGGCGCCCGGGCCGGACTCGCGCGAGTCCCACCAGCGCTCCGGGTACGTCTGGAGCCCTGCGGGCAGGAGTGCCGTCTCGGTGTGGTGCAGGTCGGCGGCGCTCACGACGACGTCGGCGTCGACGGTCTTCTCGGTGCCGTCGGCGAGCGTGTACCGGACGGCGCTGACGGCGGCACGGCCGCGTCGACCGGCGGTCCTGCGCCGCCCGGAGACGGCCGTGCCGAGCGGAGCGGTGACGATCTCCGTGACGGTCGCGCCCGTCCGGACCTGGACCCCCTCCGCGAGGGCGAGCCGCTCGATCGCGTCGATGATCGTCGTGAAGCCGCCCTGCGGGTACTGGACGCCGTCGGCGAGGTCGAGGTGGCTCATCAGGTGGTACATGCTCGGCGCGCGGTCCGGCGACGAGCCGAGGAACACGGCCGGGTAGCCGAGGATCTGCCGGAGCGTCCGGTGCTGGAAGGACTTCGCGACGAAGCCCTCGAGCGGGCGCAGCAGCAGAGACACGAGGCGTCCGGCCCGGGCGACGACGTCCTTGCGGACGAGGGTCACCTTGGACTGGAACGAGGTGTAGAGGAAGGTCTCGGTCGCGACGTCGTAGGTCTCGCGCGCGGACTCGAGGTAGCGCCGCAGCTGCTCCCCCGCCCCGGGCTCGACCGACTCGAAGGTCGCGACGTTGGTCTCGAGGTCGGGGCTCACGTCGACGGGCGCGTCGGCACCCTCGGCGAACACCCGGTACCCGGGGTCGAGGACGGTCAGGTCGAGCTGCTCGGCGGCCGTCGTGCCGAGCAGGCGGAAGTAGTGGTCGAAGACCTCGGGCATGAGGTACCACGAGGGTCCGGTGTCGAAGCGGAAGCCGTCCGACTCCCAGGAGCCGGTGCGCCCGCCCGTGACGTCGTTCTTCTCGAGGACGGCCACGTCGTGCCCGTCCCTGGCGAGGAGCGCCGCCGTGGCCAGCCCTGCGATCCCTGCGCCGATGACGACGACCCTGCTCATACGGAAGACCCTCTGCTTCTCAGTGCGGCCGCGACGATCCGGGCCTTGGCGGGTGCGGGGACCCGCACCCGGGTGGTGAGCAGCTCGGCGGCCGGGACCGCGGCGACCCGCCGGGTGAGCTCGGCGAAGAGCCCGTGGGCTGCTGCGACGGCTACCCGGCTGTTCGCCGGGAGCCGTGGGATCACCGTAGCCGCGCGGTCCAGGTCGGCGCGCACGTCGGCGACCAGGACGTCGCGGTCGGCGTCGGTGAAGGCGGCGAGGTCGACCCCGGGGAAGTACGCGCGGCCGAGGTCGTCGTGGTCGGCGCCGAGGTCGCGCAGGAAGTTGATCTTCTGGAAGGCCGCACCGAGGCTGCGGGCCCCGGGGGTCAGGTCTGCGACGTCCGTGCGGCCGGCCGCCCCGAGGAACACGTCGAGGCACATGAGCCCGACCACCTCGGCCGAGCCGTAGATGTACTCGTCGAGGGAGTCGGCGGTGTGGACCGAGCGCGTGAGGTCGGTGCGCATCGAGGCGAAGAAGGCCCGGACGTGGTCGTGGTCGAGGTCGAAGCGTCGGGCGGTGATCGCGAAGGCGTGCACCACGAGGTTGGTGCTGTACCCGCTCGCGACGGCGTCGTACGTCTCGCGCTCGAGGTCGTCGAGCAGGCGGGCGCTGCGCGTCGGGTCGGCTGCGGCGAGCGGGCCGTCGACGATCTCGTCGGCCAGCCGCACGAGGGCGTAGATGTTGCGGACGTGCCCGCGGACCGGGCGGTGGAGCAGGCGACAGGCCCAGCCGAAAGAGGTGGAGTACCCGTCGATGACCACCGCGGCGCTCGCCTGGGCGACGGCGTCGTAGCGAGGGTCGTGCGGGACGGGGTGCAGGTCGTCCGACGGGTGGTCGGCTGAGGTCACGGGTGCGGTCCTTCTCATGCTGCTCGTCGGGCGACGTCGCGCGTCACGGACTCGAACCACCCGGTGAAGCCCTCGGGCAGCGAGATCTCGTCGGCCAGGCGTCGGGCGGAGGCGAGGTGCTCGGCGGCGAAGTCCTCGATGAAGCTGCGCGACCCGGCCTCCTCGAGCGCCTGCCGGACGGCGTCGACGCCCTCGTGCGTGAGGCTGGCGTCGCCGACGAACCGGCTGATGGTCGGCCAGGCGTCGGTCTGGCGGGCGTGCGCCATGAGCGGCGTGAGCTTGCCCTCGCGCAGGTCGGTGAGGACGCTCTTGCCGGTGGTCTGCTCGTCGCCGAACACCCCGTCGATGTCGTCGAGGAGCTGGAAGGCGGTGCCGACGAGGCGACCGACGTGGCTGAGCCACTCGACCGTGCGCGGGTCGGCCCCGGCGAGGACCGCCCCGGCCTGGAGCGGCAGCTCGAAGGAGTACACGGCCGTCTTGTGGGCAGCCATCGCGACGATGTCCGCGAGCCCGACGGGTGCGAGGTCGAGGCTGTACCGCACGTCCGAGAGCTCGCCGGCAGCCGTGACGTAGACCGCGTGGTCGAACAGGTGCACGAGGTCGCGCCGGGTCGAGGCCGGGGCGTCGCTGAAGGCGACGAGCCGGTGGGCTCCCGTGAGAGCGAGGTCCCCGGCCAGGATGCCTGCGGCGGCACCCAGGTTCTCGGCACGCTCGTCGTCAGCGCCCTCGGCCCGCGCGCGTTGCGCGAAGGTGCCGGAGACGTTGAGCCGGCCGCGCCGGACGACGTCGTGGTCGATGACGTCGTCGTGCACCACGAAGGCGGTGTGCAGCAGCTCGACGGCGGCGCCGATGGTCGCGGCGAGGGCGGTGTCGGTCCCGCCGAGCTGGTCGTAGACGCCGGTGAGCAGGAGGGGTCGCAGGCGCTTGCCGCCCTGGGACGCGGACTGCAGCGAGGTCCAGAGCTGGGTGTAGTCGGAGCCGTAGGCGTCAGACCGGTCGATCGCCTCGGCGAAGAAGTCGTCGAGGACGCTGTCGACGGTCACGTCGGAGCCGACACGCGGCCCCGAGGCGACGACGCCCTCCGTCGTGCCGCTCGTCATGCGTCCCCGGCCCCCAGGTCGATCTCGCCGAGCTGGTTGAGCTGGCTGACCATCCACGGGCTGAAGGCCCAGGGGGTCGCCGTGATGGCGGTGCCGAGGTCCTGCATGCTCGTCCAGGCGAGGTCCATGACCTCGTCCGGGTTGGGCTGAGGGTCCTGGGTGGTGGTCGCGAAGAAGACGGGGCAGATCTCGTTCTCGACGACGCCGGAGGCGTCGACGGCGCGGTACCGGAAGTCCGGGAGCACGAGCTCGATGCCGTCGACCTCGAGGCCGAGCTCGTGGGCCGCGTGGCGGCGGACGGCATCCGACATCTCCTCGCCGAAGCGAGGGTGCCCGCAGAAGGAGTTGGTCCAGACGCCCGGCCACGTGCGCTTGGCGAGGGCACGGCGCGTGAGCAGCACCTGTCCGTCGGCGCGCAGCAGGTAGCACGAGAAGGCGAGGTGGAGCGGGGTGTCGAGCCCGTGGACCGTGGCCCGCGGGGTGTGGCCGATCCGGGTGCCGTCCTCGGCGAGGAGGATCACGTGGTCGTCGACCTGTGCGGTCTGGGGGGCGGAGTCTGCGCCCTGGGCCGACGTGGCTGTCGTCACGGTTGACCTCCTGGAGTCTGCGAGGACCTGTGCGGTCGGTCGGTGGATCGCTAGCCAAACTACTTACTTCACAAGGTAACATAATGTCATGACCACCTCGGAGCAACCGGAGAGGCCCACGGGATACTGGTACGACAACAGTGACTCCGTGGTCGAGATCCTGCACGCCCTGAGACGTTTCCGCCAGAGCGACCAGGGCATGCGCCGCCGCATGAGCGTCGACATGGCCATGAACGAGTCCGACATGCAGGCCCTCCAGCACGTCGTCATCTCCACCAGCAACGGCCAGCAGGCCACGCCCCGGGACCTCGCACGGTTCCTCGGGATCTCGAGCGCGTCGACCACCAAGCTCCTCGACCGGCTGTCCGCCTCCGGGTACCTCGAGCGCCACCCGCACCCGACAGACAGGCGCGGCCTGGTCATCACCGCGACGCAGCACGCGCACGACGAGCTGCAGGCCCGGATGACCGGCATGCACCGCCGGCTCCGCGAGCTCGCCGCGACGGTGCCGCCCGAGTCCCGGCAGGCCGTGGTCGACTTCCTCACGGCTGTCTCCGACCACCTCGAGACCGAGGGCGGGACACGCTCGGAGGGCTCGGCAGAAGGTCCCGACGTGGCTGCGATCCTCAGGCCCCTGGTCTGAGGGGCCCGACGAGACCCCCAGGTCCGGCATGCTCCACGCCCGCGCCGACCAGCGACGCACAGGCTCGGCACGGCGCTCAGCAGCACTAGGGTGACGGGATGACTCTGAGCCTCGAGGCGTCCGCCGCCGTCTGGTCACCGTCCGCCACGACCGAGCAGGACGCGCCGCTCCTGCTGCTCATGCACGGGTACGGGTCGCACGAGCACGACCTCGTCGGGCTCGTGCCGCACCTGCCGAGCGCGTTCCGCACAGTCTCCGTCCGCGCGCCCCTCGCCGCCGGACCCGGGTACGCCTGGGTGCCGATCGTCGACCCCGGCCGCCCCGAACCTGCCGCGACCCAGGACGCGGCCGACGCCGTCCTGACGTGGCTCGACGAGCACGTCCCGGCCAGCGCCCCGGTCGCGCTGCTCGGCTTCTCGCAGGGCGGTCTCATGGTGACGCACCTGCTGCGCTCGCGTCCTGAGAGGTTCTTCGCCGGGGTCGTGCTCTCAGGCTTCACCGCCGACGTCGAGCTCCCGGGCGACGCGGCGCTCGCACAGATCGCGCCGCCGGTGTTCTTCGGCCGGGGCGACGTCGACCCGATCATCATGCCCGAGGCCTTCGCCCGGACCAGCGCGTGGCTGCCGGAGCACACGACGCTCACCGACGTCGTCTACCCGGGCCTCGCGCACGGCATCTCGCAGCAGGAGCTCGTCGACGTCGACAGGTTCCTCACCAGCGTGCTGCCCGGCTGAACCTCTCGGGCTGTCAGCGGGTCAGGAGCCGCAGCTCTGCGCCACGTAGTCGTCGACCGCGGAGCGCGCGGCCTGGAAGTCCTCCGCGAGGACCAGTCGCTGCGTCTCGCCGGCCTTCTCGGCGTCGGTGCCGCTGGAGAAGATCTCCCCGACCTCGACGACGGTGGAGGTGACGGTCTCCCACTGCTCGGCGATCTCGTCGGGCGCCACGACCGACTCCATGGCGGCACCCGCCGTGGTCCACGAGGTCGCGGCCTCTTCGGTGGTCTGGTCGCCGGCCGAGGACGTGGCCTCGCGTGACTCGACCGCCACGTCGCAGAAGTCTGCGGCACCTGCGGAGGGGTCGGCTCCGGCCGTCGAGCCTGCGCTCGAGCTGTCTGGGGAGTCGTCGGAGCACGCGGCCGAGGTGACGAGCACGAGGCAGCCCAGGGCTGCAGCGGTGGCGCGACGGGTGAGGTTCATGAGGCCATGGTGACCCGGCGCAGGGCAGCAGCGCCACGTGGAGGCACGGGGAGAGGTCTCCATCGAGTCCATCAAGTCTGCTGACTCGAGCGTCGGCCGAGAGGTCAGGCGTCGGTCTCGAGGGTGTTGTGGCCGAAGCCCTGCAGGAACCGGGGCCCGTCGACCGCGAGCTCGCCGGCGAACTGCCGCGACCATCCGGCGAAGGGCGCGTGCGAGAGGGACTCGTTGGAGAACCTGCGGTCCTCGGTGACCTCGGTGACGCAGAACGAGGGGATGGTGAGGTCGGTGACCGGACCACCCCGCTCGCACTCGGCCACGATGAGAGGGCGGTTCGCTCCGCCGAACACGTCGACCACCCAGCCGTCGCCGCCGAGCCACAGGGCGTAGCGGTTCTTGATGATGCGCTTGCCGCCGAGCCGGATCATGTCGAGGCCGACGTTGACGTCGATCTCGCGCTCGGCCTCGTAGCGGGTGCCACCGTTCATGGGGCCCTTGACGGTGATGGCGCAGAACTCGAACTCGCTCGCGAAGTCGCCGAGCACCTGGAGCTCGTCCTCGGTGCCGTCGAGCGGCAGGAGCACCGTGCTCGACTGCACGCGCATCCGCATCGCGTACCCCTCAGCAGCGAGGTAGTAGCTCTGGACGATGAGCACCGGGTCGGGCTCGGTGAGCACAGCCGGCGGGAGCTCGTCGACGTAGAAGCGCCGCTCGAACTCGAAGTCGCCGAAGCCGCAGTCGCTCACCGTCTCCCTCTCGTCCGCAGTGGGCCCTGGGTCGCACGACCGGGCCGGTGCTCCTGAACCTACCAGTGTGCCCCTCGCGCCCACGGCGCACCAGGCCTGTGGACGGCTACGCCGTGAACCGGTGGTCGGCTACGCCTCGAGGTCTTCCCACACGAACGGCGTGGTGGTCCCCGACTCCCAGTCCCGGCGCAGGATCGCGTAGGCCACCGACGCGAGCGGCGCACCGCCGTCGACAGGCCACCCCTCGCGGTAGTGCGCCTCTTTGAGGAACCCCGACCGCAGGAAGGTCTTCCGCATCGCGACGTTGTCCTCGCGCGTCTGCCCCTCGAACCTGCGGGCCTCCGGCATGGTCGTGAAGACCAGGTCGGTCACCGCCTCGAGGACCACCTGGCCGAGCCCGAGGCCGCGGGCCTCGGTCACCAGCCGCAGGTCGAGCATGGGGGTGTCGTCGGAGAGGTCCTCGAGGGTCACGACGCCGATGCGCCCCTCGGTCGCGTGGTCCACCCAGTAGGTGGCGTGGTCCTCGTCGAGGTAGCTCCCGTCGACCAGCCGCGACTCGACGTCGGCTCGCGTGGGGTGGCGTCGCACGTGGAAGGGATACTCGTGCGAGGAGACGAGGTCGACGAGCGCCGGGCCGTCCTCGGGCAGGTCGACGAGGGTGAGCGTCACCGGCGAGGTCGGGCGACGGGTGGCGGAGGTCTGACCGGAGGTCCGTGTTCCAGGCATGCCGCGACCCTACCGAGGCCCCGGGGAGGTCGGCACGGCATTTTCGTCCGGGTGCGCGGCGCGCCCCGAGCGGCGAGACTGGGGCGATGATCTCCGCCGATCTCGCCCGCGCCCTCGCCCTCGCCGGCCTGCGCTGGCACCCCGTCCCCGGTGACCGGTTCACCATCGAGGCCGAGGACCTCGACCAGGTGGTCTACACGGTGAGCGAGCTCATCGTCGAGGTCCACGAGTACCCGACCGGGACGATCCTCGGCTTCAACGGCACCACGGAGTGGGCCCTGGACTCCGTGGACATGGACCAGACGCTGTGGCTGCCCTCCGAGGAACAGCTGCGGACGCTGCTCGGTGCGACCTTCCGGTCGCTCGTGCGCGACGGCGCGGACGTCCCCGCGACCGCCGCCGAGCCTTCTCAGGGGGACGACGAGCGGAGCGAGGATCCCGGGTCCTTCGTCGTGACCATCACACTGCACGGCGAGCCGGTCGAGTTCCGCGCGGAGGTGGCCGCCGAGGCCTACGGGCAGGCGCTGCACTCGCTCATCACGGCGTCGACGGCCGTCGACGCCTGACGACCACCAGTCACACGGCTGCGAGCGGCGGCAACGCGACGAGCACCGGCGCGCCCCAGTCGGGGGCCACGTCGATGCTCACGTCACGCACCAGCGACGTCGGACGTGCGGGGACGAGCACGGGACGCGTCGCGGCCCCGACCACCTGGGTCGCCGGGACCAGCTGACCCGGGGCGTCCTCACGCGAGGGGAGCGCCGAGACCAGCAACCAGAACGCTCCCGGTGGGACGTCCATGAGGATGAAGTACCCCTCGGGGCCCATGAGGGTCCCGGCGATCGGGACACCCTGCGCGGCCCGACGACGGAACAGCCCGACGTAGACCGCGGGCTCGAGTCCTACGGCAGCCTCGGCGGCGGGGCTCAGGTGGACCGACCCGGTGATCACCGTCCCGTCCCGCGCGGGCCCACGGTTGCTCACCGGCCGTGGCTTGCGCTCGGCGAGGGTGTGCGGGAGCCTGCGGAACTCGGTCGGGCTGAGTCCGACCACCTTGACGAACCGGGTGGTGAAGGTGCCGACCGAGCTGAAACCCACCGCGTTGCAGATGTCGACCACCTTGTCCTCACCGGACAGCAGCATCTGCTTGGCGCGCTGGAACCGGTGCGCCGCGAGGAACTGCCCCGGCGGCATGCCGACGAACTTCTCGAAGGACCGCGCGACGTGGAACGGGCTGTACCCGACGTGGTCGGCGAGGTCGTGCAGCGTGACAGGCTCGTCGGAGTGCTCGACGAGGAACCTGGCGGCGCTGACGATGGTCAGGTACATCTGCCCACCCCGCTGCGCCGCACGTCCCCGCCGTTGTGCCGCCCGGTCTGTCCCATGATGTCCATCATGCCGACGCCGTGCACGGACCACAAGAGGCTCCCGTCTCGCCGACGCGCGCCCGGCCGTGTCGACGCCACCATTCGTGGTCCACTGTCGGCATGCACTCTCAGGTCGACCTCGCCCGGTCCTTCGCCTCGCTCCACGTCTCCGGGGCACCGCTCGTCCTGCCCAACGCCTGGGACGTCGCGTCAGCCCGCGTCGTGGTGGCGGCGGGCGCACGGGCTGTGGCCACCACGAGCGCCGGCGTCGCGTGGGCGCACGGTTCCGCGGACGGTCACCGTCTCCCCCGCGCCCAGGCCGTCGGTGCGGTCGCGGCGATCGCCCGCGCGGTCGACGTCCCCGTGACGGCAGACGTCGAGGGCGGGTTCGGCGAGTCAGCGACCGACGTCGCACGCACCGTCGCGGAGGTGATCGAGGCGGGGGCCGTCGGCGTCAACATCGAGGACTCGCTGCGCCCGGTCACCGAGCAGGTCGCGCGTCTGACCGCCGCCCGGGCTGCCGCGGACGACGCGGGCGTCCCGTTGTTCGTCAACGCGCGGATCGACACGCACCGCCTCGGTGGTGTCGGGACCCTCGCGTGGTTCGACGAGACCGTCGAGCGCGCCCTCGCCTACGCAGCCGCGGGCGCGAGCGGCATCTTCGTGCTCGGTGCGCTCGAGGCCGACGTGGTCCGGGCGCTCGTCGCCGCGTCCCCGGTGCCGGTGAACGTGGCGTACGGGCCGGGCACCCTGACCGTCGGCCAGCTCGCCTCCGCCGGTGCGCACCGGGTCAGTGCCGGGTCGTCGATCGCGGAGGCCGCCTACAGCCTGGTGGGTGAGATGGCCGCGACCATGCTCGGCGACTCCGCAGCCGCTCCCGGACCTGCTCCGACCCTCGGGTGGTCGGCCCTCAACGCTCTCGCAGAGGCGCGCTGACGGTCCTGCCCAGGGCGCACGTCAGACCAGCAGGCGCAGGTCAGCCGAGCAGCAGGGCGAGGACGATCGCGACGAGCGGGCAGAAGCCCTGCACGGAGCCCGCGCGGAGCTTGGTGCTGTCGCTCGTGACGAGCACGAGGGCGGCGGCGACCATCGACCCGGTCGCGAAGAGCAGGATCGACGCCCCGGCCACGGCGGCCGTGCCGGAGCCGGCGAGCGCGAGCACGGTGCCGCCGATCGCACCGACCGCCAGGAACAGGTTGTACCAGCCCTGGTTGTAGGCCATCGAGCGGGTGGCGAGCGCCTCCTCCTCGGAGGTCCCGAAGGTCCGGCGCGTCGCGGGGGCCGTCCAGCGCAGGCTCTCGAGCACGAAGATGTAGACGTGCACGAGCCCTGCCAGGACGGCGAAGACGGCGGCGGCGACAGGCAGGTTCTCGAGCACGGTGATTCCTTCGTGGACGCCGTCGGGTGCGACGGCAGGTGAGGCTCCCCCGGCCGGGCAGAGCTGCTGCGGGCAAGCGTACGCCGGAGCCGTCTGACGCCGGCGCGGGCTAGGCCTGGTCGGACGACTCGACGGGGCCGGTCTCGTCGAGCGAGGCGAGGTACTCCGCGTTGCCGCGCACCGCAGGCTTGTAGCGGTTCAGGTCCTCCGAGTCGACGTGCTCCGCCAGCAGGAGGAGCGCGCTCGCCAACGCGGTGCTCGTCCTTCCGGCGGCGTGCAGGCTCAGAGCCTCGAAGGCGCCGAGGGCGACGGAGTCGGGGAACTCCGCACGAGCCCTCGAGAACAGGGAGAGGGAGTCGTCGACGCGTCCGAGGTTGCGCAGCGTGCTCCCGTGCTGGAGGTAGCAGCGCCGCCGGAGGTCGCCGTGGAGGCCTGCCGCCACGGCGCGCTCGTAGAAGCCCAGGGCCGTCAACTCCTCCCCGGCGGTGTCGTAGGCCCCACCGATCTCGTAGAGCACCCGCGCATCGTGGGGGTGCTCCTGGTACAGCACCTGCAAGGCCTCGATCGTCGGTGCCATGTCCGCGCGATCACGGGCCGCGAAGATCCTGTCCAGCTCCTCGTACAGCTCCTGGTCCATGGGCCCTCTGTGCTCCCGTCTCACCCGACGTACGACGCTCGCGGCCCGTCGCTGCTGCGCAGCCAGGCTCGTGCCACGAGCAGGACACCGACGAGCAGCATCGCGACGACCGCGCTGAGGAGCGCATCGTGGGCGGAGGCGAGCAGGTCGTAGGCGTACTGGCCCTCGTCGACGGTCACGGCGGGACCTGGCGAGACGAAGACCTCGGAGATGTAGTAGCGGTTGCCCCACTGGACGAGGAAACCTGCGGCGAAGAGCCCCGCCACCGCCGCCAGGCGGCCGCACCATCGGGCCGCTGCCTCGAGCGCTGGTCGGCGGTCCGTCGTCGCGGCTGCCTCTGCGTGGTCGTACGTCATGTCATACCCCCTGTGTCGCCGACCATCGTGGCACACACCGGTCACGGGTCCGGGGTGCCGACGCGGGTCGTGGCCGTGCGTCCCGCCAGAGAGGAGGCACAGCCACGACCGTCACCTCAGCCCGCGTAGCGCTCGACGTACGCGTCGACCTCGGCGAGGAACCGGGCGCGGTCTGCGTCGGACACCCAGGACGCCTCGAAGGAGTTCTTGGCGAGGGTGACGACCTCGGCGGTCGTCAGGCCGGCCTTCTCGACGAGGGCGACGTAGTTGTCTGCCACGTACCCGCCGAAGTACGCGGGGTCGTCCGAGCTCACCGTGACCTTGACGCCCGCCCGGAGCAGCTGGGCGATCTCGGTGGCCTTCATGTCGTCGGTGACGAAGGAGTTGGACACCGGGCAGCACGTGAGGCCGAGGCCACGCTCGCGCACGAGCTCGACGAGCGCCGGGTCCTCGACGACGTTGGTGCCGTGGTCGATGCGGTCGACGCCGATGTCCTCGAGGACCTGACGGATGTTCTCGATGCTGCCGACCTGGTCGATGTCGCAGTGCATGGTGAGGCGGTAGCCGAGGTCGCGGGCACGGGCGAAGACCGCCGCGAACTTGGCCGGCGGGTTCTCGCGCTCGTCGGAGTCGAGTCCGACACCCAGGATCTTGTCCGCGAAGGGCACGGAGGCCTCGAGGGTCTCGGCGGCGCTCTCGGCGGAGAGGTCCCGCAGGAAGCACAGGATGAGGTGCGCGTCGACGCCGAGCGCGGCACCGTCGACAGCCGCGCGGTGGTAGCCGTTGACGACGTCGGCGAAGGGCACGCCGCGGGTGGTGTGCGCCTGCGGGTCGAAGAACATCTCGACGTGCGTGACGCCGTCCGCCGCGGCGCGGCGCAGGTAGGCGGTCGCGAGGTCGTAGAAGTCCTGCTCCGTGACGAGCACGTCCATCGCCGGGTAGTACACGGCGAGGAAGCTGGCGAGCGAGTCGAACACGTAGCTGGCCTGGACCTCCTCGACGGTGCTCTGGGCGAGCTCCACGCCGTTGCGGCGCGCGAGCTCGAGCTTGAGGTCGGGCTCGAGGGTGCCCTCGAGGTGCAGGTGGAGCTCGGCCTTGGGCAGGCCGGTGACGAAGTCGCGGGTGGGTGAGGCTGGCAGTGCCACAGGGAGGGTCCTCTCGGTCAGGGGTCCCTCAAACCTATCCCTGCAGCACTACTCCTGCGGCGGCTGCTCGACGGCGTCGAGGTAGAGCCAGCGCCGGGCGTCGTCGTCGGAGCGGACGAACCTGCTGACCTCGGTCTGCGTGCTCCGCTCGCCGTCGTGGCGCGAGTGCGCACGGAAGGCGACGGTGCCGGTGTCGTCGGTCTCGCCGCCGTCGACGGTCTCGAGGACCCGCAGGCGCGTCCAGACGGTGTCCGGGTCGAGCTCGAGGTCCGCCGGTCGGGTCTGCGGGTGCCACGAGGCGAGCAGGTGGTCGACATCGCCCGCGGCGAAGGCCGAGTACCGCGACCGCATGAGCGCCTCGGCGGTGCGGGCTGGCTCCTCGCCGGAGTGCACCGGTGCGCAGCACGCCGCGGCGAGACGTCCGGTGCCGCAGGGGCAGGGGCTCGTGAGGTCGAGTGCAGGGCTCATGGCACCAGTATCACCGCACACCTGCCCGGTGTGCAGGGCACCGTGCGACGCCTCAGAGGTACATGCCCGGGCGGGGCCTCTCCGGGACCGGAGGCACGTCGCCGGGCACGTCGCGCGCGAGGACCGTCCGGACGTCGTCCGGTGTGGGCGCGTCGAGGGCGACGACCCGCTCGGCCTGGATCGACGCCGCCTCCTCGAGCACGTTCCGCACGAAGCGGCCGTTGCCAAAACCTGCGGGTCGGGGCCGCGGGAGCATCGCCCGCACCCGGTCCTCGACGCCGTCGCCGAGCACGAACCCCTGCGCGGCCGCCATCGACCGCAGGATGGTGAGGAGGTCGTCGTCGGAGTAGTCGTCGAACACGAGCGTCTTGGGGAATCGCGAGGCGACCCCGGGGTTGGACTGCAAGAACCTGGTCATCTCGTGCGGGTACCCCGCGACGACCACGACCACCTCGTCCCGGCGGTCCTCCATGAGCTTGATGAGCGTGGCGATCGCCTCGGCCCCGAAGTCGCGCGGCGAGTCGGCCGGCATGAGCGCGTAGGCCTCGTCGATGAACAGCACCCCGCCCGACGCACGCTCGAACACCTTGCGGACCTTGGGGGCGGTCTGGCCGATGTACTCCCCCACGAGGTCCATGCGGCTGACCTCGACGAGGTGACCGCGCGAGAGCAGCCCGAGCTGGGCGTAGGTTCGGGCGAGCAGCCGCGCGACCGTCGTCTTGGCGGTCCCCGGGTTGCCGGTGAACACGAGGTGCCGTGAGCGCCCGGAGTCGGGCATGCCGGCCTCGGCCCGCAGCCGGTCGGCGCGCGCCTCGGCCTCGAGCCGGCGGACCTGCGTCTTGACGGGTGCGAGGCCGACGAGCGCGGCCAGCTCGGCCTGCGGGTCGCCGATCTCGACGGCATCCGGGGCGAGCGTCTCGGCGTCGTCCTCGATCTCCTCGTCGCCGTCGCGCAGCCGCATCGGTCGCCCCGGTGCCGGGGTCCGGACGGGCTTGATGCGCCGCGCGAAGTCGTCCATGAGCGGGTTGCGGGCTCGCGTGCTGCGGGCCGTGTAGGTCTCCTCGACGTCCTGGACGAAGTCCACCAGGCTGGGGGTCGACGACGCGACCGGGGCGCCCGGCAGGCCTGCGAGGGACACGGCGGTCTGGCTCACCGTCTGGAGCCACGTCCGGCACACCTCGATCTCGCCGCGCAGCAGCCCGCGGGCCACCCAGTCGCGCGTCGCACCGAGCCACGCCTGCTTGTCGAAGGACGCCTGGCGGTCGGCCATGTCGGCGTTCACCGTGTCGGCCCGCTCGCGTCCGAGCGCCGCGGCGGCAGCGGCGGGCAGCGCGCTGCGGCCGTCCGCGAGCGCGACCGACGCGAGCAGCTCGTCGGCGCTCTGTGACCGCTCGAGGGTCGAGGCGAGGTGCTCGTGGACGACGGTGAAGCCGGCGACCGACCACGAGAAGGTGTCGGTCCAGCCGCCGAGCTCGGGCAGCACGGCGCGCTCGTCGTCGGTCAGCAGGTCGTGGCGCCAGAGCCGGACGAGCTCGGGGTACGGGCTGAAGGCGTGCAGGAGGCGCAGCTCGCGGTCGTCCATGACGCGCTCGAAGATCCCGCGGAGCGCGTCCCTGCGGGTCGCGAAGGGCTCGACGTCGTCGAACACGGCGATGGCGTCGACGCTGGTCTCGAGGGCGTCGAGGCGTGCCTCGGCGTCCTGGCCGGCGTGGTCGAGGAGCCGCAGCGGCCAGTCGGTCGCGGACGGGAAGTAGCGGTAGACCGGGCTCGCCCCGAGCCGGGACACCTCGGGGAGGTGCTCGGCGATGACCTTCTGCGGGAAGGTCGGCTCGGTCCCGGCCAGCAGCGCGCTCCACCCGCCGAGCCGTTCGCCGAGGACCAGCAGGTAGATGGCCATGTGCGGGGTGCCGACGGGCCAGTCGTTCCAGGCGGTGGTGCGCCGGCCCACGCGGTCGTCGGCGACGAGGTCGCGCACGCGCTCGTGCGCGGCCTCCCACCAGCCGTCGGGCACGGGCCAGGGGTCGGAGCCGATGACGTCGAGGTGCGGCCGGGTCGACTGCAGGACGGCGAGGTGGTCTGGCAGGACAAGGGGTGGCACAGGTCTCCTCGGTGAGGCGGGGCACCAGGGGACGGTGCCGGCCTCGACGGTGCGCGCAGGCGTCGGCGGGTCTCGGGGGTTCATTCTGGCACCGAGACCGCACCGTGGCCCAGGGGGTGGCGTGTGTCGGACGGGCGGGTCGAGCGACCGGAGCAGCCCTGGACGGCGACCGTGCAGGAGGTCCGCCGGGTGGCTCAGGTCCGTCGCCGCAGGTCAGAGGTCTCTCAGCAGCGGGACGGCCGGGGCGACCCGGTCGCGGACCCACTCGGGGCCGCTGGTCGAGGGCGTGGCGACGATTACGGTCTCGACGCCGAGGGCTGCGTAGGGTCGCAGCGTCTCGGCGAAGGCGGCCGGGTCGCCCGCGTGGAGCTCCTCGCCGCCGTGCATCATGGTCACGCGGATCTCGGCGGGGTCGCGGCCGAGGTCGTCGCAGTGCCGGCGGAGCACGTCGATCTTGTGGGACACCTGCTCCGGGGTGGTCGCGAAGAGGTTGCAGGCGTCGGCGTACTGCGCCACGAGCCGCAGTGTCTTGCGCTCTCCCCCGCCGCCGACCATCACCTCGGGGTGCGGGGCGCTGAGGGGCTGCGGCGAGCAGAGCGTCTCGGCGAGCTGGTAGTGCGTCCCGTCGAAGGGGCCGTCGTCGGTCGGGTCCCACATCTGGTGGCAGATCTGCAGCGTCTCCTCGAGGCGCTCGAACCGTTCGGCGAGGGGCGGGTACGGGACGCCGAGGGCGAGGTGCTCGCGCTCGTACCAGGCTGCGCCGAGGCCGAGGGTCGCGCGCCCACCGGACAGCACGTCGAGGGTGGTCGCGATCTTGGCGAGCAGGCCTGGCTGACGGTAGGTCACCCCGGTGACGAGTGCGCCGATCTGAGCCTGCTCGGTGCGGCCGGCGAGGAACCCGAGGGTCGTGTACGCCTCGAGCATCGGGTCGCTGGCGGGGAAGCCTGCGCTCTCCATCTGGAAGTAGTGGTCCATCACCGACACCCACGAGACGCCGGCGGTCTCGGCCTCGGCGGCGGTCCCTGCCAGCTCGGCGCGCAGCCGTGCCGGCTCGACGGCGTCGAAGCGCCAGAGGTGGATCCCGAGGCGCATGGTGTCTCCCGACGGTCGAGGTGTAGGGCGGATGGTGGCTAGACGACCATCATGTGCCCGCGGCTGATCGCCCGCCACAGCGGGGGCACGAGGGCCGGTCCGTGGAGGGCACAATGGGCGCCATGACCTCGACGCCGACGCCAGGCCCCGCAGACATCGCCCCCACGGCCCGCTCGGCGCGGTTCGGCACGGCACTCGCGGTCGCGATCACGAGCGGAGCGGTGATCGCCGTGCAGGGCAAGCTCAACGGAGAGCTCGCGACGCGCGGCGCCGGTGCGCTCGTCTCGTCGTGGTTCGCCTACGTCGGTGCGTTCGTCATGGCCGTGCTGCTGCTCGCCGTGCTCGGCCGGCTCGGTCCGGCGATGCGCGCGCTGCGCCACGCGCGGTGGTGGTGGTTCGCGGTCGGGCTGTGCAGCGTGCCCCTGGTGATGTCGATGGCTGTCGGGATCCCGGTCGTCGGTGTGGCGCTCGCGTCGGTGTGCTCGGTCGCTGGCCAGACCGTGTCCGGGCTGGTGCTCGACTCGCGCGGGGTCGGCCTCGACGCGCCGATCCGGTTGACGGTGCGGCGCGCGGTCGCCGGGCTCGGCGCCCTGCTCGGGCTGGTCGTCGCGGTCCTGTCGAGCCCTGGCCCGAGCTCCGGGACCGTCCTCGCGGCCGTGGGCACGGGGCTGTTCCTGTTCGTCGGCGGTCTGCTCCTCTCGGTGCAGTCGGCCGGCAACGGCGTGGTCGCCGCGCGGACCGGCGACCCCCTGGTCCCGACGGTCGCCTCGGTGGTGGGCGGGCTGCTCGGCATCACGGTCGTGTGCGCGGTGGCCCTGGCTGTGGGCGGGCTGTCGGAGGTGTCCCTGCCGCCGCTGAGCACCGACTGGTGGGTGTACCTCGGCGGGCCGCTCGGCGCGATCATCACCGTGTCGGCGGCCTACTCCGTGCGGACGCTCGGCACCTTCGCCCTGACCCTGTCGATCGTCGGAGGCCAGCTGGTCATGGCGCTCGTCCTCGACATCGGCGGGGGCGTCGGTGCGAGCTGGTCGACCATCGTGTCCGTGCTCATCATCGCGGCCTCGGTGTCCCTGACGGTGACCAGGTCACGGTCGGCGGGGCAGGAGAGCACCACGGCGTGACGCCCGGCACGGCGCGGGCGGGAACAGTGCCTGCACGCAGGCTGTTGTCCAGAGCATGACGCTCCCACTCTCGATCCTCGACCTCGCCCCGATCGCCCCCGGAGAGACGGCGAGCGACAGCTTCGCGGCCTCCGTCGCGCTCGCCCAGCAGGCGGAGAAGAGCGGTTATCGCCGTGTCTGGTACGCCGAGCACCACAACATGGCGTCGATCGCGTCGAGCGCCACGTCGGTGCTCATCGCGCACGTGGCGAGCCAGACGTCGACCATCCGGCTCGGCGCAGGCGGCGTGATGCTGCCCAACCACTCGCCGCTGACCATCGCGGAGCAGTTCGGGACCCTCGAGGCCCTGCACCCCGGGCGCATCGACCTGGGTCTCGGCCGAGCGCCGGGCGGCGACCAGGCGACCTTCCGCGCGCTGCGACGTGATCCTGCGGCCTCGGACCAGTTCCCGCAGGACGTCGTCGAGCTCCAGGCCTTCCTGGCCGGCGAGTCCCGCGTGCCAGGTGTCGGTGCCACCCCGGGTGCCGGGTCGCGAGTGCCGCTCTACATCCTCGGGTCGTCGCTGTTCGGCGCGCACCTCGCTGCTGCGCTCGGGCTGCCGTACGCCTTCGCCTCGCACTTCGCCCCGGACGCACTGCACGCCGCGGTCGCCGCGTACCGCTCCGAGTTCCGGCCCTCGAAGCAGCTCGACCAGCCGTACGTGATCGCCGGTGTCAACGCGATCGCGGCTGACGACCACGACGACGCCGCCCAGCAGCTGCTGCTCTCGCGGCGCGCACGTCTGCTCATGATGCTGCGCCAGAGCCGCCAGATCCCGGTGACCCAGACGTTCAGCGACGACGAGCTCGACATGCTCCTCGACTCCCCCGCCGGTGCGCAGGTCGCGAGCATGATGACCTACACCGGTGTCGGCACGGGGCCCGAGGTCGCCGAGTACGTCGCCCGCTTCGGCGAGAGCGTGGGCGCCGACGAGGTCATCGTCGCGCACGCCTCGCTCGCGACGCCGGCCCGGCTGCGATCGGTCGAGCTGCTCGCCGACGCGCACGCGAGCGTCACCGCCTAGGGCCCGGACCGGTCAGACCCGCGGCACCTCCGCCTCCCGCCACCACCGGCGCAGGTGCGGTCGGGGGTCGTCGACGACCGTGCTCTCGCTGCCGAGCAGCATCGTCGCGCGTCGCCGTGGGTCGTGCTCGGGCCAGTCCGGGAGGCCTGCGGCGGCGGGCCGCCCGGTGTGCACGAAGGTCGCCCACGCCTCCGTCATCGCCTGCGAGAGGTCACGCGGGGCGTCCGGACCGACGAGGTCCCGGGTGGTGCCGCGGTCGAGGTGGCCGAAGACGAACGGCGTCTCGATCGAGTGCGCGGCACCCAGCTCCGGCACGGCGTCGCTGCGCCAGGTGAACAGGTACGCCGACGTCGACCCCTGCGCCGACACCCGGGAGTCGAGCAGACGGTCCGTACCGGCCCTGTAGTACAGGTCGGTGAGGTACGCCTCGAGCGCGGGGTATCCGGTCGCAGCGGTCCTGGTGTCCGCCTCGAAGGCTGCCGCCCAGGTGACCGCGGCGTCCGGGGCAGGCTGACGGGCGAGCAGGTCGTCGAGGGTCCGTTGGTTGTCCTCGCCGGATCGCCCTCGTGCTCCGAAGAGGAAGAGCGCTGCCTCGTCGAGGGCCGTCCCGGCGAGCAGGTCGATGCCGTCGGCGAAGTGGGTGCCGTCTCCGGCCGGGTCGGCGGGGAGGAGGTCGCTGCCGATCACCGGCACGAACGGCACGACCCGCTCGCTCGGTGCGCTCCGCGCCAGGTCTGCCAGCACGGCACCCTGCGCCCGGAGCAGGTCGCGGACCGGCGCGCCGAGCAGCGTGCCGGCGTCCGCGCGTCGGAGCCCGAGAGCGTCGAGCACCCGGTCGGTGGTCTCGATCCCCTGCTCGCGGGAGACGGCGCGGTGCGGTCCGCTCTGGACGATGCCGCGGTGCACGAGCGGGAGCGCGGCCGGCGTGCCGAGAAGCGTCGAGACCGAGCTCCCGCCAGCCGACTCCCCCGCGATCGTCACCGAGCCCGGGTCGCCGCCGAACTCCTCGATGTTCTCCCGGACCCACCGCAGCGCCTGGACCTGGTCGCCCAGCCCCGCGCTGCCCGAGCGCGCGAAGGCGTCTCCGAGCAGGTGGTCGAGCGTGAGCGCGCCGAGCACACCCAGGCGGTAGGCGGCGTGCACGACCACGACGTCGTGCTCGGCGGCGAGCACGTCGCCCGCGGCGGACGGGTCCGCCGTCGACCCGCCAGTGAAACCGCCCCCGTGGAACCACACGAGCACCGGGTGCCCGCCGCCACGCGAGGCCGGCGGCGCCCAGACGTTGACGGTGAGGCAGTCTCGCTCGCTCTGCGGGTGACTGGCCGCTCTGACGTCACCGGGGCGGTCGGCCTGTGGTGCGCGCGGCCCCGAGGTCACGCAGTCGCGGACGCCCGTCCACCGCTGCGGCTCGCTCGCTGCCCGGAAACGGGTGCTGTCGGGCGGGAGATCACCGAAGGGCACCCCGAACCAGACGCGGCACTCGCCCTCCCGCACCGGTTGGGTGCGGCCCTCCACCTGCCCGGCGACGGTGCGCACCACGAGCCCGTCGGTGTCGTGCGCGTCGAGCGTGCGGCGCTGCCCGGTGGTCGTGGTGCTGCTGGTCGCCATGAGTGGTCCCCTGTCCTGTCGTCGACGTCGTCGTCGATCGCTACGGTCCTCCTCCACGCTACAAGGGGCTCGGACCGCTGTCCGGTGCAGACGGAGACCGGAGCCCCGGGCAGCCCGAGCGCTCCTGCCTGCCGAGAAACACCTCGACCCTCTCCCGGTCGGCGGACAGGATGGGAAGATGACCTCTCCCTCTGCGACCCCGATCGACCTCTCGACCTGGCCGAGGCGACAGCACTTCGAGCACTACCGCTCGGCCGTCCCGTGCACCTACGCGCTCACCGTCGATCTGGACGCCACAGCATTCGTGGAGGCCCTCCGCGACTCCACCCGGAAGACCTACATCGCGCAAATCTGGGCCCTGGCGACAGCCGTGAACCAGCATGACGAGTTCCGCATGTGCCTCACGCCCGACGGCGCCCCGGCCACCTGGCCCGTGGTCCACCCGTCGTTCACGGTCTTCAACGCGGCTCGGGAGACCTTCGCGAGCGTGTGGGCTCCCTACGACCCGAGCTTTGCCGCGTTCCACGACACGGCGGCGGCCCTGCTGACCGAGCACCGCACGGCGACCGAGATGTTCCCGCAGGGCCCACCGCCGGCGAACTCCTTCGACGTCTCGAGTCTCCCCTGGACGTCTTTCACCGGGTTCTCGCTCGCGGTCCAGCCAGGGTTCGACCACCTGGCACCGATCTTCACGCTCGGTCGGTACGTCGAGCGGGAGGGCTCTCTCCGCCTGCCCGTCGCACTGCAGGTGCACCACGCCGCAGCGGACGGCTTCCACGCAGCACGGCTCCTCGAGACCGTCCAAGGGCTGCTCCTCGAGCCCGGGTGGGTGGCCTGAGCGCAGGGTCCACGGCCCGGTCGACCTCAGCCCGTCGAGCCCCGACCGTCGCACACCCGGTCCAGGCCGTCGCGTTCGCGGCGCGGGAGGCGGGCGACCACGGTGTCGTAGGAGTCGTGGACGAGGTCTTCGACCAGGGAGTCGGTGATCCCGGGGCCCGGGGTGACCGACACCCAGTGCCGCTTGTCGAAGTAGCGGGCGCGCCCGATGCTCTCGTGCTGACGTACGAGGGCGTCGGCGTCCTCGGGGTCGACCTTGACGGTCACGAGCAGGTCGTCCGGGTTCTCGTTCACGACGACGAAGATGCGCCCGCACACCTTGTGGACGAGCAGGCTGTCGGTGAACGGGTAGCCCTCGGAGACCCCGTCCAGGGCTCGTGCTGTCCGGTTGGCGACCTCCTCGAGGCCTGCGCCGTCGAGGCTCACGAGCCAGACCCGAAGGTCGTCGGGTCGACGGGCTGGACCTTCTTCGGCAGCCGCTCGACGACCAGCAGGTACGACTCGGTGACGAGGTCGTCGACCATCGCGGCACCGAGGTCGCCGTCGGGGTGCAGGGTGATCCAGTGCTTCTTGTTCATGTGGTAACCCGGGGTGATGTCGTCGTGGGCCTCACGGAGGCTCCGGCTGTCGGCGGGGGCCGCCTTGAGGACGACGATCGGCTCGGCAGTCACCGCGGTCTGCAGCATGAAGATCTTGCCGCGGACCTTGTACACGTCCCAGTCCTCCCCGAAGGGGTGCGTCAGCTCTGACCCTGGCAGCTCGAGCGCGCGCTCGGCAGCACGCCTCTGCAACGTCTTGCCTCGCACCCCGCCCCATCTCCCTCGCGTCGATCGTGTCCCGGTCACGGTATGCCCTGCCCCTGACACCGGCCGCGACGACGTCGCTGCTGAGCCGCTCTCGGTCACGCGCCGCGACCGGCTCAGAGCATCCCGGTGAGCACCCCGCCGTCCCCTCGCACTGCTGCCCCGTTCGTCGCCGACGCGAGCGGGCTCGCCAGGTAGACCACCAGCGACGCGACCTCGTCCGGCTCGATGAACCGCTCGAGCAGCGTGGTCCGGTTCTGGCCGATGATCGAGGCCTTGACCGCCTCCGCCGGCGCGGACTGAGCGGCTGCGACCGCCTCGACCGCGGACGCCACGCCGTCCGAGTACGTCGGGCCGCCGAGCACCGTGTTGACCGTCACCGCCGTGCCACGGGTGCGCTTGGCCAGACCGTTGCCGAGGGCGATCATCGCGGCCTTGGTGACCCCGTAGGGGATCATGTCGGCGGGGACGTTCACGCCGGACTCGCTGCTGACGAAGAGGACTCGACCCCAGCCTCGCTCGAGCATCCCGGGCAGGACGTGGCGGGAGAGGCGGACCCCGCTCATGAGGTTGACCTCGAGGTAGTGGTCCCACTCCTCGTCGGTGGTCGACTCGAAGCTGCCGAGACCGAAGAGCCCGACGTTGTTGACGAGGATGTCCACGTCACCGAGCTCGGCGACGAGCGTCTCGACGGAGGTCGGGTCGGCGAAGTCTGCGGCGATCCCAGAGTGATCTGCACCGGGATGGGCGCGCCGCAGCTCGGTCGTGACCGCGTCGACCGTCTCGGGGTCGCGACCGTTCACGACGACCCTCGCCCCCTCTGCGGCGAGCCTCGACGCCACCGCGCGCCCGATCCCCTGCGTCGAACCGCTGACGAACGCTGTCTTGCCACGTAGCTGGAGGTCCACGTGCTGTCCCCTTCCGGTCGAGAGCGCAAGCCCCTATGACTTGCCTAGGAAAGTGAGCGTACGTCTCGTGACTTGCTTGAGCAAGTCACTACACTGGCTCCATGCCAGCCCCGTCCCCCACGCCCGGGCTCAGCGGCGACCGCCTCGCCGCGTGGGTCTCTGTCGCGACCATGCTCGAGCGCCTGCCGGCGGCGCTCGACGCCCAGCTGCGACGCGACCACGACCTGAGCCACTACGAGCACGGGCTGCTGACCGCCCTGGACAGCGCAGACGACCGCTCGCTCCGGATGAGCACCCTCGCCGGCTACGCCAGCAGCACCCTGTCCAGGCTCTCCCGGGCGATCTCCCGGCTCGAGAAGAAGGACTGCGTCCGACGAGCCACGGACCCGACCGACGGCCGTTTCACCCTGGCGGTCCTCACCGACGTCGGGCACGACCTCGTCACCCGCTCCTCCCCCGCGCACCACGCCCTCGTCGAGGAGCTCGTCTTCGCCCCCCTCTCCGAGGAGCAGGTGCGAGAGCTCGCAGCCATCAGCAGGCGCATCTCCGTGGCCATCGACCCGACCGCACCGTGGGAGCCTCGGTGAACCTCAGCGACGCCGTCGTGCTGTTCCTCGCGGGCTTTCCCCGCCACGACGGTGAGAAGTACCTCGCCGCGGTCGACGACGAGACCACCCGTGCCGCCGTCCAGGCCCTCCTCGACGAGACGCGGCAGATCCCCGTCGAGTGGGGAAACAAGACGCTCCCCGAGATCGGGCAGGAGGTCCGCGACGAGCTGCGACGACGGCACCCCGAGCTGTCGGAGACGGCCGTGAACCGGCTCGGCAGCTACTTCACCTACCTCGTGAGGTGACGGCACCGCGCCGTCAGTGCGTCGCCCCGAGCTCGATGAGGATCACCCCGACGCCGATGCACGCGATGCCCAGCATCATGCGGCGCGTCAGCGGGTCTCCGAAGGCGACCCGAGCGCCGACCGCGGTCAGCGCAACGCCGGAGGCCGCCCAGATCCCGTAGGCGACACCGATGGCCATACCTGCGTCGAGAGACACGGTGAGCAGCACGAAGGCCAGCGGGTAGAAGACCGCGAGCGGCACGACCCAGGGCTTCTTGCGGAGCCCCTCGGACGCACGGAGGCTGAGGGTCGCGGTCACCTCGGAGAGGATCGCGCCGACGAGCGCGAGCCACATCATGCGCCGACCTCCGTCCGGGTCTCGGACTCCGCGACCGGGGAGGTCTCCACAGGAGTCTTCTCGTGGCCGGTCTCGACGAGGACGACCCCGACCATCACGACGGCGATCCCGAGGACCATCGGCCAGCTCAGCGCCTCGCCGAACAAGGCCGCGGCGAGGAGCGCCGTCAGCGCCACACCCGAGGCAGCCCAGATGCCGTAGACCGAGCCGATCTTAGCCCCCATGCGGAGCAGGATCGCGAGCAGCACGAAGGCCGTCACGTACCCCACGGCAGTGAGGGCGTACCAGCCCGGGGCGTCGAGGGCGGCACGCAGCGAGAGCGTCGCGACGACCTCTGCAGCGATCGCGGCGACCAGGACCGCCCACATCGCCTTCTTCACCGGAGTCCTCCGTCGATCCGCCCAGAGGACGGGTTCCCCGAGGACAGCACCGCGGTCCCCGGGAGCGCCGCCGGGCGCCACATGGCCATCGGGCGTGCGCCCGGGACCCCGTCGATCGGCGCGACCTCCTGGAACCCCTCGCGAGCGTAGAGCCGCCGGTTCCGCTCGTTGGAGGACTCGAGGTAGGCGGGCGCGCCCTCGGCGTCGATGCGCGCGAGCCGAGAGGCGAGCAGCGCCGAGCCGACGCCGGTCCCCCGGGCCGAGGCGACCGCGCCGATCTGCGCGAGGTACCAGTGCCCCTCGGCCGGACGGCACCGCGCGAAGACCGCCTGGACGCGGGTCGCGTGCCGGAGCCCGCGCAGCCCGAGCGCCCGGACGAAGCCCGGGAGCTCCGCGACTTGGCGGAGCAGGTGCGTGCGTGAACCCGGCGGCTCCCACACGGCGACGCCGACGATCTCGCCGTCGTCGCGGCGCGCGAGGTCGACGCCGCCGAGCGGCAGGGCGCCGCTGCGGAGCAGCGGGGCGAAGAGCCGGGCGAGGAGCTCGGCGGTCGGTGCGGGGCGTCCGGTCACGGCGGCCAGGACCGGGTCGCCGGCGAAGGCCTGGGCGAGCACGGAGGCCGCTGCGGGGACGTCGGCGTGGGACGCCGGGGTGATCGTGGGCATGGTGCTCCTTGCGTCAGCGGGGTGGCACTACCTAAACTTGGTCAAGCGACCAAGTCAAGTGACCGACACAGGGTCTCCACGACTCACGACGGACCGATCCGTCGCAGACCACGACCAGACGGGAGAATGGCGGGCATGCCCGACGACACGAAGAACCGCCGACGGTCCGCCGAGGAGCGACGCGAGGACCTCATGGACGCCGCCGTCGTCGTCATGAGCGCACGCGGCGTCGCCGCCGCGACCACCCGTGCCATCGCCGAGGAGGCGGGGGTCCCCCAGGGCGTCTTCCACTACTGCTTCCGCTCCCGGGACGAGCTCGTCACCGCACTCTTCGAACGAGAGATCACCCGGTCCTCCGACCGGACGAGCGGCGCACTCCGCCGCTTCTCCGACGTCGACCGCGGCATCCGTGCCGCCCTGGAAGCCCAGCTGGACCTCGTGCGCTCAGGACCCACGTACTACCTCGCGATGGCCGAGCTCTCGCTCACCGTGCTGCGCACCCCGGACGGTCCACCGCTCGCCGTGTGGGAGCAGGAGCAGTACCGCTCCCGCGCGCAGGCCGGGCTCGAGGCGTGGTCTGCCGAGCACGGTCTGGTCTGGTCCGTGCCTCTCGCGCACGTCGCGTCGTTCCTCGTCGCCGTCGGCGCCGGAGTCACGGGAACCTGGCTCGCCGACCGCGACGACGCACAGGCCGAGGCTGCGCTCGGCGTCGCGGCGCAGGCACTCGGCTCCCTCGCGGGCTCTGCGGGGACCCCCACCTGACCTCGCGTCAGGACTCAGCCGACGATCGCCCGCACGAGCCCTGCCACCAGTCGGACACGTCCGACCACGGTGTCGACCAGCACGTGCTCGGTGTCGGCGTGCGCGCCCCCGCCGACGGCGCCGAGCCCGTCGAGGGTGGGGACGCCGAGGGCGGCGGTGAAGTTGCCGTCGCTGCCTCCGCCGACCGAGACACCGCGGATCCCGGGCTCGAGCGAGGCCGCGAGCGCGAAGAGGTCTGTCGACGTCTCGGGGGTCATCGGCGGGCGGTTCACGGAGCCCGCGACCGTCAGCGCAGCCTCCGGGTGCAGCGGGACGAGCGCCGCGAAGGCTGCCTCGACACGGTCCTTCTCGTCAGCCGTCTCGACACGGACGTCGACGACGACGGTCGCCGCGTCGGGCACCACGTTGCTCTGACCACCTGAGTGCAGGACGGTCGGGGTGACCGTCGTCCCCACCTCGGGACGGTTCAACGCGGCGATGGCGAGCACCTGGTGCGCAGCCTCGACGAGGGCGTTGACGCCCGCCTCGGGCTCGAGGCCGGCGTGCGCCGCGCGGCCGGTGACCGTGACCTCGAAGGTGCCACAGCCCTTGCGGCCGACCTTGAGGTCGCCGCCGTCTGCGGCGCCCTCCATCACGAGGACCGTGCCGCAGGCCAGCGCCCGCTCTTCGAGCAGCGCTCGTGAGGTGACGCTGCCGTTCTCCTCGTCGGCCGTCACGAGGATCTCGACGCCAGACCTGTCGTCGAGCAGCGCGACCGCGTGGATCGCCTGGACCAGGCCGCCGAGCATGTCGAAGACGCCCGGGCCGGTGATCTTGCCTTCTGCGACGGCGAAGGGCCGTCGGGCGAGCGTGCCGGCCGGGAACACCGTGTCGTGGTGCCCGAGCACCAGCACCCGCGGCTCGCCGCCACCCGACCAGTGGACGTGCGGACCGGCCGGACCGTCCACGAGGACGGCCAGGCCACCGAGGCGCCGCTCCAGGAGGTCGGCGACCACGTCGGCCGACGCGGCGAGCGCGACGGGGTCACCGGACGGCGACTCGACCTCCACGAGGGTGCGCAGGTCGTCGAGGATCGGCCCGAGGGCGACGTCGTGAGTCATCGGACCACCGTAGTGCGGTCCGCAGCCGAGCCCGGACGCCGTCACCGGCCACGCTGCCCCGGATGTCGACGATCGCATCTCGACCTCAGCCCTTCGAGCGCGAAGCGCTCCTGTAGCGCCCGGGCGGGAGGGCGCGCTCGCGACGGAAGGCACGGCTGAAGGCGTAGACGGAGGTGTAGCCGACGTCGGAGGCGATCGTCTCGAGGGTGTCGTCCGAGTCGCGGAGCCGATGGGCGGCAAGACTCATCCGCCAGTGGGTCAGGTACTCGCTGGGTGTGGTGCCCGCGAAGGTCGCAAAACGTCGGACGAGGGTCTGCCGTGACGTCGCGACCTCGCGTGCCAGGCTCTCTGTGGTCCACGGGTAGCCCGGCGCCTCGTGGATCTTGGTGACAGCCTGCAGCAGGAGCGGGTCGCGGAGGACACCCCACCACGACCTGTCGGCCTGTGGTGCACCAGCGAGCCAGGCGCGCAAGATCTCGACGAGCAGGATGTCGACGAGGCGGTCGAGGACCAGGTCGGTCGCGAGCCCGGGTCGGGCGAGCTCGCGCCCGAGGAGTCGGACGACGTCGAGGAGGATGGACTCGAGCTGCTGGGCCCGGAGGTGGACCACGGGCGGCAGGAGGGAGAAGACGGGCGCGGGTCCCGCTGGGTCGTGCGAGTAGGAGGCGCCCAGGATCTGCGTCCGCACCTCGCCCTCCCCCAGACGGAGAGTCTCGCCCAGGCGTCGAGCCTCGCGCGCGGCGGCTACGTCGCAGGAGTGGATCTCGACTCCCAGACCGCTGGCGAGCGTGTGGGCGGCGCCGCTGGCCAGGATCACGACGTCCCCGGTCGTCAGGAGCAGCGGCGCATCGGCCTCGACGGTCAGGTAGGCGATGCCGGTCGTGACGACGTAGAGGACGGCGTCTCGGTCGCCCTCCCACTCGACGCCCCAGTCCCCGGCCGCAGCGATGCGAGCGCCGGCACTCCCTCGGACCCCGGAGATGTCGAGCACCTCGGAGAGCACGTCCATGCGACAACGGTACGACGTGATCCGCCCAGGTCACCAAGAACAGTTCCTGAGTGGTCACATCAGGTATGAAACTGAGATCTTCTGGCATTGAGCCGCCCACTGGTCATCCATAACGTTGTCAGCAGTCGGGGCACACGCTCCGAGACCGCACCACCCGAGGAGAGATGACCGTGAGCACGACCGAAGACACCGTCCCAGACGGCCTCATGCCCGCTGACGTCCTGGCATCGTCAACACCTGTCGCCGTCTACGGCTTCGCCAGGGCTAAGGCCGGCAAGGAGCAAGAGCTCGAAGACGCGATCCGGGCGATCATCCCGACGGTCCGCGCCGAGCGGGGCTACGAGCAGTACTCGGTGCACACCACGAAGGAGCAGCCGGGAGCGTTCGCGTTCTACGAGCGCTGGTCCACGGGCCCCGACATCGCGCGCCACGTCCAGCAGCCCCACATGCAGAGCTACTTCGGCAAGATCGCTGATCTCGTCGAAGGCGAGCTCGAGGCCGAGTGGCTCTGGCCCTTGGACGACTGAGGGACGCCCCGATCGGCGCTTCGCCCGTCAGCTCCCCGGGAATCCCTCGACCACGGCGTCGTACTCGTCGGCGGTGGTCGGCTCGAGCGCGCCGTTCGGGGTGTTGGCGAGCGACGCGGCGAGGGTGTCGATCTGCCAGTCGTCGCCGTAGCGCAGGACACCGACGCCGCCGAGGTACGTGTCGCCGTCCCACTCGTAGAGGACGACGTACTCGCGGCGCTCGTCGGCGCCGACGAGGGCGGCCGCCTGGGCGAGGGTCTCGTCGTACTGCTCAGGGCCGACGACGAGATCGACCTGCTGCGCCTTCAGGCTGGAGAGCCGCTCGGAGTCGAGCCCGTCGGCGACGTCCTGGGCACTGAGGTCACCGCCGTCGAGGCGGGTGGTGGTGTCGTAGCGGACCTCGGGCAGGAGCAGGCTGAACGCCATCCGGCGGTACTGGTCAGCAGCGGTCCCGGCACGGGTGGTCCGTCCCAGCTCGACGAAGAACTCGTCGTCGGAGGGCACCGACGAGGTGTCGACGGGTGAGAGCGCCCGGAAGCGCTCGAGCGTGCCGACGAGGTCGAGGTTCTCGGCCTGCGCGTCACCGGCCCACGCCGTCAGTGCCGCCGCGGCGTCACCGTCGGCAATCTTCTCGGTCGAGAACTCGATCGCCTCCTCCGGCGTCGCGAAGCCCTGCTGCTCCGAGTCGTCCGAGCCGCCACCGCCGACGACGAGCAGCACACCGAGCACGAGAGCCACGACGGCCAGCACCGCGACGAGGATCCACGGTAACGGGCTCCGGCGCGGAGCCGGTGCGCCCGGAGCAGGAGGGACGGGCGCGTGAGGAGCGGGCGAGAAGGTCATACCGCCGGACGTTACCCGGCTGACGCGGAGAGGACGATGGAGAGCGCTCCCCAGTAGACCAGACCGATGCGAAGCGTAAGCCAACACTTCGAGTGATCCGTTGCTCAGAGCCACTCACACCTTGGGCGCTGTGTCGTCCAGCCTAGTCGGACCACAACAGCCTCGATTGCCAGTAGCTACGCAGCGACTAACGCCCCTAACCCAAGACCGCACTCGAGACCGTATCCTGACACTCGTGCCTCGACACCGAATCTTCACCCTCGCCCTCCGGGACCGCATGCCGCTAGATGAAAATGGATGGAGCGTTCATCTACATAACGATCTCTGCCCTAAGCCTTGCGTCGACGGCAGTCGATGCGCAGGCACTGTCGCTCGAATCATTCAGAAATCTCGCACAGAAGGCATCGATCACACTCAAGCCGTCAGCGGGATTTCAGAAATAGTCGAAGAGATGCTCGGCTCTCCCGGCGTCACCCTAGGCAAGTTTAGCGGCATTGAAATTCCGGGTCTATCCTCGTATGGAATAGTAAGAGTTCCAATCTCGAGCATTTATGAAGAGAGAGGAGACCAGAACGAAACTTTAGACCCATTTGACATAGCATTCGACGTCCTGACAAGAGTGATCGACGCACTAAGAATCGCAACCAACGCTAGCATTCCACCCCTCACAATTGAACGAATCTATCCGATCTACATCGAGCTCGACTGCGATGAAGATGGTAAAGTCGAGGTAAAAAACATTGCTATCAGCGAGCACGGGTCACTGCTCGAGCGCTCGGACGCTGCAACTCCAGCGCAGTTGAGATCTGCCGAAGAGTATTTCGTCGCTGGAGCCAACGATGATCCAGTAGAGAACATCCGGTACTGGATGCTCGCCGCAAGAAACGACGCCAGGGTTATCGGCGACTACGCGGGAGCAGCCCTCAAGACCGCGGCCGCATCCGAGATTCTCATCAAGACCACCGCTGGTCTACTTATCTGGGAGCAGATCGAGCACCAACCACAACTTCGGTCCAGTTGGTCATCAAAAGGCCAGGCGGCGCTCTCGATGCGCCCAAGCGAACTCATAGCCAGTGTTCTAAGCCCGGCACTAAGAGGAGGATGGTCGTCACAGCACAATCACCAACCGGTGGGCGCATGGCGGCTCTATGTGGCCAAACTCCGAAACCGCGTCATTCACAATGGCTACCGCCCAAGCGCGCCTGAAGTTCATGACGCAATTTGCGCAGTGGACCAACTTGTCGACCACGTGGCTGATCGGATCGCAAGTCGTGCTCAACTTCACCCGCGAACGGCCGTCATTTTGCTTGGCCAGGAAGGACTCGAGAGGCGAGGGGCTTGGGGTAAAGTGCGCGCCACGCTCGACGCAGATGGGTCTGACTGGCGCGATCAGTACCGAACTTGGTCGGAGGGCCTCGCCGACGTGCTATCTGACGAGTGACAACTCGAGTTTGCAACGGCTGGCGTCAGCCGCAGGCCACCGGACGGCACCTTGGCGGCAGCACCTCGGGCAGATCACCCACGTCGCCCCGCCTTCAGCACACTCTTCAGCCACCCTCCGCGACGTCAGGCTGGCGTCCATTGCGACCCGAGGGAATACGACGCCGCCGTCGCTCCTTGTCGCCAGCATGAAGGCAATCGCGTACTCCAGCACCGGCCCCTCGTCCGTCCTGCAGCTCGTCGACCGTGAGGTCGCCGATCCCGGCCCCGGCGAGGTGCGCGTGCGCGTCGTCGTGTCCGGGGTGAACCCGACCGACTGGAAGGCGCGCGCCGAGGGCGACCTGGCCTTCCCCGAGGTCGTCCCGAACCAGGACGGTGCCGGCGTGGTCGACGCCCTCGGCGAGGGTGTCACCGGGCTCGCCGTGGGCGACCGTGTGTGGCTGTACCTCGCGGCGCACCGTCGTCCGACCGGCACCGCCCAGGAGCTCACCGTGCTCCCCGTCGACCGCGTGGTGCCGGTGCCGGACGGCATCGACCTCGACGTCGCGGCGAGCATGGGCGTGCCCGCGATGACGGCGCACCGTGCGCTCACCGTCCACGAGCACGGACCTGCGCGCCTCGCACCGGGCGCGCTGTCAGGCCGTGTCGTCCTCGTCCAGGGGGGGCGCCGGGGCGGTCGGTCACGCGGCGATCCAGCTGGGTGTGTGGGCGGGCGCGACCGTCATCACGACGGTCAGCAGCGACGCGAAGGCCGACCTGGCCCGTGCTGCCGGCGCGCACCACGTGGTCCAGTACCCCGACGACGCCCTCGCCGACCGCATCCGCGAGATCGCCCCCGACGGCGTGGACCACGTGGTCGAGGTGGCACCGGCCCAGAACGCCGCGCTCGACGTCGAGGTGCTCGCCAACCACGGCAGCATCGCGTACTACGCGAACAACAACGGCGACGACTTCTCGGTCCCGATCGTCCCCAGCTTCATCAAGAACGCCCGCTGGCAGGGCCTGCTCCTCTACACGGTCGGCCCCGACGCCCTGAACGCTGCCGCGGAGGACATCACCGCTGCGCTGCGCGACGGTGCGCTGCCCGTCGGCGAGGACGCCGGGCTCCCGCTCACCTGGTTCCCGCTCGAGGAGACCGCCGCGGCGCACGACGCCGTCGAGGGCGGCGCGACCGGCAAGGTGCTGATCCGGGTCAGCGACGAGACGCTCGTGTAGCACCCTCACACCTGAGCACCGAGACGGGGCGTGGCACACCTGGTGCGCCGCGCCCCGTCGTCGTCAGCCGACCGAGAGCACCGTGCTGACCAGCACCACGTACACGGCCGTCCCGCCAAGGATCGACAGCAGCGCGTTGTGCCGCCACAGGTGCAGACCGACCGTGGCACCGAGGCCGACGAGCTCCGGCAGGCCGCGCCACCCGGAGCTGAGCGAGACGTCCTTGAGCGTGTAGACGACCAGGATCACCATGATCCCCACAGGCATGTACCGGCCGAGGAACTGCACGAAGGCCGACTCCCGCAGCTGGCCGATCACCAGGAACGGCAGGGCGCGCAGCGCGAAGGTCACGACGAGGATGGTCGCGAGGGCGGCGAGGACGTAGCCGTCGCTAGGCACGGGCGTCACCTGCCTCGCCGGTCCCACGATCGCGCCGCACGAAGAACCTCACGGTGAGCGCCACGAGGAACAGCACCATGCCGACCACGAGCATCTCGTCGTGCGCGACGAGGAGCGCGACGAGCGCCGACCCGATGGCCAGCACCGGTGAGGTCACGTCCCGGTTCTGACGGAAGGCGTCGAGGGCGAGCACGGTGAAGAGCGCGGTCAGGGCGAACCACATCCCCTGCGGGACCTGGGGCAGGGCGCTGCCGAGGAGCGCCCCGGCGACCCCGCCGACCACCCAGTAGGACTGGCAGAGCACCTGCATCCACACGATGCGAGCGGTGGTCCGCTCGGCCTCGGGGATGTGGTGGGCGAGCGCGTAGGCCTCGTCGGTGAGGGCGTACATGCTGTAGGTCTTGGCGACGGGTCCGCGGACGGAGTGCAGTGGGAAGGACAGCGCGTAGAACACGTGCCGGAAGTTCACCAGCACGGTCGACAGCGCGATGCTCGCCAACGGCGTCGCCGCCATGACGAGCCCGATCGCGAGGAACTCGAGCGACCCGGCGTAGATGAACGTCGAGAACAGCGGCGCCCACCACCACGAGAGCCCAGCCTCGACGACGAGCAGCCCGAAGGCGATCCCGAGCGGCACGAGCGCGACCCCCACGGAGATGGTGTCGCGGACCGCTGCCGGGAAGGGCCGGACCGGGTGCGGGTGGTCTCCCGACGGGGAGGACGGGTCGGCGGGCGGGGGTGGCACGGCCTCACGGTACCGCTGCGCGTCACCGCCGGCCTGGGGCGTCCACCGGAGTCAGGCGGGAGCCCCGCCGCGATCAGCCCCGGAGCGCCGGGACGACGTGAGTGGCGAGCAGCGGCGCGAGGTCGTGCGGCAAGGACTCTGTCGCGATGTCCATCCACCGCAGCTCTGCGATCTCCGCCGCAGGGTCTCCGACGAGAACATCGGGGTGCTCGAACACCGTGGCCTCCACGTCGGCGCCCACCTCGTTCGCCGCTGCCGCGCGGAAGGTCCCGAGCAGGCGGAGAGCGGTCGGGTCGAGGACTACACCCAGCTCCTCGACGCACTCGCGGACGGCGGCCTGCTCGGTGGACTCGCCCACCTCAGGCTTACCGCCGGGGAGCATGAACCGGCTCGTCTCGGTCTTCCGGACCGTGAGCACGGCGCCCGCCGAGTCCCTCAGGACGACGGCACTGACCCGGATGAGCACGTTCTCCTCGTTCGACACGCGTCAGAGCATAGCGACGGGTGATGTGCGGGGCGGGAGCGACCCGGGCGTCCGGTCGGTCTGCACGTCAGCCCCGGTGCGCGTCGCGGTGGGCGGTGAGGGCCTCGACCATGAGGACGTGGTCCTCCTCGTCGGTGAGCCCGGAGACGACGGCGACGCCGACGAGCGCACCGCGGACCCGGAGCGGGACGCCACCGCCGGCGAGGGCGTGAACCGCCGGGTCCAGCCCGAGGCGCGGCTCGGCCTGCGTGACGCCGTGCCCGCGCCACCGGAGCATGACGGCCATCGACGGGTCGTCGTAGCGGCGCACGACGGCGCACTTGCGATCCATCCAGCTGTCGTTGTCGGCGCTCGTCCCGGGCCGAGCAGCCTGGAAGACACGTTGCTCGCCGAGCCAGATCGCGACCGTGACGCCGAGGTCGCGCTCGGTGGCGAGGGCGACGACGCGCTGCCCGAGGTCCCAGGCCTCTGCGTGCCCGAAACGCTCGAGGTCCAGCTCGCGCACCTCGGCCTGGAGCTGCTCTGCTCGGAGCAGGTCGGTGCGGGCGTCGTCGTGGCTCATACGGTGACTCCTTCGTCGTCGAGGGCTTCGGTGCCCTCATCTGTCGGGACCCTCGGGACGGTGAGAGCCCAGCTGTTCATGGCGTCGAGGACGGTGCGCAGGCGCTCTCCGACCTCGGTGAGCTCGTAGACCACGCGCGGCGGGATCTCCGGGTACGACGTGCGCGTCACGATCCCGTTCTCCTCGAATCGGCGCAGGCGGTTGGTGAGGGTGTGGGCGCTGATGCCGGGCAGACGGTCCTTGATCTGCGTGAACCGGAGCGGGCCGTGGAGGAGCTCGCGCACGATGAGCGTGGCCCACGGGCCGTCGAGCAGCACGAGGAACCGGGCCACGCCGCACTCTGGGGACTCGTCAGCAGCTCTCACGAGAGTCATCGTAGCCACCCTTGGTGCAGTTGACGTAACTGATGCACCGCATGCACTAATGGCTCCCATGACCTACATCGTCCACGGCGCCACCGGCGCCCAGGGAACCCCCGTCGCCGCCGCACTCACCTCGTCCGGTCACCACGTGACCGCAGCAGTCCGCACCCCCAGCACCTACTCCGGTCCCGGGTCGGCCGTCGCGGTCGACCTCGCCTCCCCCGCGTCCCTCGTCGACGCCTACCGCGGCGCCGAGGGCGTGTTCGTCCACCTGCCGATCGGATCGCCCGAGCAGCAGCTCGCCCAGGCGCTCGTCATCGCGGACGCCGTCGACGCCGCCCGCCCAGGTCGCGTCGTGATGTCGACGAGCGGCTACACCCTCGACGACACCGCGAGCGCGGTGGCCGTCCTGGCTACCAGGCTCGCCGCGTCGGGCGTCTCGACGGCCGTCGTCCAGCCGCGCCTGTACCTCGAGAACCTCCTGCTGCCCATGGTCGTCGGCCCGGTCCAGCAGGACGGGGTGCTCGCCTACCCGGTGCGCGAGGACTACGCGGTGTCGTGGAGCTCGCACCTCGACGTCGCGGACGTCGTGGTCCGGCTGCTGCAGGACCCGACCGTCACCGGGACCGTCGGCGTCGGGGCGCTGCCCGGCCTGCTCGGAGCCGACCTGGCGCAGGGGTTCGCAGACCACCTGGGCCGCCCGGTCACCTTCGAGAGCATGAGCCCGGACGACTTCGAAGAGCTCCTCACGCCGATGTTCGGACCTGCGGCGACGTCGGTCGCCGACTCCTACCGGTGGCGGGCCACCCAGAGCGACGAGGTGGTCGAGGAGGCGACGAGCGCCCAGCTGCTGCTCGGCCTGCGGCCGCGGACCGTCGCGCAGTGGCTGGGCGACCTGGGCGTCTGAGCGAGCCCGGGCGGCGCACCTCTGGCACGGATGCTGCCCTACGATGATTCCGGACTACCGAGACGAGCCATCGAGAGGGAAAACCGTGCGGAGCACCGGCCCCGCGACGGACCTCGCGGCTGACGCGACGGTCGCCGCCTCGTGATGCGCCACGCAGTCGCGTGGTGGGACCGGGTGCAGGTCCCCCTGTACCTCGCGGCCATCGCGCTCGGCGCGGTCGTCGGGCTGGCCGCTCCTCAGGTCGCCCCGACCCTCGAGCACTCGATCACCCCGGTGCTCGGCCTGCTGCTCTTCGCGACGTTCCTCGGCGTCCCGCTGGTCGAGGTCGGGCGAGGGTTGCGTGACGCACGGTTTCTCGTGACCGTGCTGGCCGCCAACTTCGTCGCGGCCCCGGTCCTCGTCTTCGGACTCTCGCGGTTCGTGGCCGACGACCGTGGCCTGCTGATCGGCGTCCTCCTGGTGCTGCTCACGCCGTGCATCGACTACGTCATCGTGTTCACGGGCCTCGCCGGCGGTGCCCGCGCCCGGCTGCTGGCCGCAGCGCCGCTGCTCATGGTCGTCCAGATGCTCCTGCTGCCCGTCTACCTGCTGGTCATGGCGGGCCCGGACGTCGTCGACGCCGTCGACGTCGGCCCCTTCGTCGAGGCGTTCCTCGTGCTCGTGCTGCTGCCCCTCGCTGCGGCTGCGGCGGTCCAGGCGCTCGCCCGACGGCACCGGTCGGGCCGCGTGGTCGAGACGGTGACGGCCGGCGCGATGGTCCCGCTCATGATGGCGACGCTCGCCGTGGTCGTCGGGTCGCAGGTCGCGGCAGTGGGCTCCGAGGCCGCCACGCTCGTCCGCGTGGTGCCGCTCTACGTCGGCTTCGTCGTCGTCGCGCTGCTCCTCGGCCGGGTGGCCAGCCGGGTTGCCCGCCTCGACGTCCCGGCCACCCGCGCCGTGATGTTCTCGACGGTGACCCGCAACTCCCTCGTCGTGCTCCCGCTCGCTCTTGCGCTCCCGCCAGAGCTGGCGATCGCACCGCTGGCCGTGGTGACGCAGACGCTCGTGGAGCTCGTCGCGATGGTCGTGCTGGTGCGGCTCGTCCCGCGCCTCGTCCCTGAGAGCGCCCCGCCACCGTCGCCGTGACCGCGGCACCGTCACTCCCTGGCAGGTAGGGGACCTCTCCACGGGCAGGTCGGCCCATCGCCACCGCGCTCGCGCCCGGCTAGCGTCGGCCGGGTCACCCACCGCCGACCGGAAGGCACCTCGTGACCGCTCGCCTCTCGCTCCGCACCTGCGCCGTCGTCGCAGCGGCGGTCGTCACGCTCTCGGCCTGCACGTCCTCCGCGCCGTCACCCGAGACGTGGACCTGGGACTCGGTCGACGACCCGACGGGACCGAGCGAGGACACGGTGACGAGCCCGGCCGGAGGACCGGTCGACCTCACCGGCACGCTCCGGTACCAGCTCGGGTCGGTCCCTCCCCCGTACCACTACGAGCTGACCCTCGACCTCACCGCCGACGAGTACACGTTCTCGTGGTCCGGCTACGGCGACGAGGTGGGCCGGACCACAGGCACGCCCCTCGACCACGAGGGCGCTCTCGAGATCCTCGACGCCTCCGGGCTGCTCGAGGGTGACGACGACACCGCCGGGTGCGGCGGCGGGGCGCAGGCTCAGATCGACGTCGAGGTCGACGGCAAGGCGGTCCAGACGCGAGGCGGCACCTGCGGCGGAGAGGGTGCCGCCGACGACGTCGAGGAGGCGATCGTCGCGGTCGTCGGGGCCGACACGGTCGCGGCGGCGGTCCAGGAGGTGGAGGAGTCCGAGAACGCCGGCTGACGGCGCGCGTCGGCGTCCGCCCGGCCAGATGCCCACCCGGCAGACCGCGGGTACGTTCGCCCCATGGGACGGATGACGGACACCTGGCGCTCCCACCTCCTCACGACCTTCTCCGGGGACGACGCGGGCAAGCCGGCATGGGTCGAGAAGATGGCCGAGGGCGACGACGCCGGGTACTTCGGGCCCGGGTCCGCGGCCTGGGCGGTGCACGGGGGCACGGCGACACTCATCGCCGGGATCCGCGCGCTCCTGCTCCAGACCCTCCACCCCGGGGCGATGGCCGGCGTGCACGACTGGTCGCGGTACCAGGAAGACCCGCTCGGACGCCTGTCCGGGACCATCCGCTGGCTGCTCACCGTGACCTTCGGCGACACCACGCAGGCACGGACCGAGTCCAACCGTGTCGGCCGCTACCACCACCGGGTGGTCGGCACCTACGTCGACGCGACCGGCACCGAGCGCCCGTACACCGCGGGCGACCCCGAGCTGCTCGCGTGGGTGCACGTCGTGTTCACCGACGCCTTCCTCACCTGCGACCAGATCTGGGGCGGGGACATCCCCGGCGGCGCGGACCAGTACGTCCGCGAGTGGGCGACCGCCGGCGAGCTCGTGGGCGTCGAGGACCCGCCGCGGTCGCAGGCCGAGCTCACCGCAGCGTTCGCCGCGTTCCGTCCCGCGATGAAGAGCGACGAGCGCGTCGCCGAGGCCGTCCGCTTCATCCGCAACCCACCGCTGCGCCGGTCGATGATGCCCGCCTACCGGGTGCTGTTCGCCGGGGCCGTGGCGTCCATCCCGGCAGACCAGCGTCGGATGCTCGGGCTCCGCCGCCCGTGGTGGCCGGCCATCACCGCCAACCGGGCCGTGCTCTGGGGCGTCGGGCTGATCCTCGGGAAGTCGTCGACCTCCGAGGACGCCGCCCGCTCCCGCATCGACCGGCTGCACCGCGCGGCGGCCGACGAGCCGTCGTAGGGCTCACCAGCAGATCTCCGCCCTGGACGCCTCGGTCTCAGAGCTCGCGGGCAGCCCGGGCGCGCGCCTTGATCGCGACGATCACGTCGGTCTTGGCGTCGGCGTAGGCGTTCATGTCGTCCCACTGCGCCGTCATCAGCGCGCGCTTGGTCTCCGCGTACAGGTCACGGTCGGCCGCGTCGGTCCGTAGGTGGTCTCGGAGCAGCAGGTACTCGTGCACCGCGGCAGCGCCGCGCTCGTAGACGTGGACGTGGGCGTCCCGCTCCGGGGTCCGCACCAGGCGGTGGCCGGGCTCGCGCGTGCGCAGCTGGTACCCGGCGGCGAGGAGCGCGTCGAGGTAGTCCTCCTCGGCGGTGATGTCGTCGACGGTCACCACGACGTCGATGATCGGCTTGGCGGCCAGGCCGGGGACCGACGTCGACCCGATGTGCTCGACGCCGACGTCGTGCCCGGCGAGCGCCGCCCGGATCCGCTGCTCGTGCTCGCGGTAGAGCACAGGCCACCGCTCGTCGTAGTCGTGGAGGTCGACGTGCAGGGCCTCGACACCTCCGACCAGCTCGAGGGTGGTGACGTCAGGGCGGCGCGGGGCGCGTTCGGTGCTCACGGCACCATGGTCCCACCGTGCCGCGGTGCCGGTCGTCAGGACCGCCACGCTGCGTCGGTGCTGTGGTGGTCCTGCGCCGGTCGTGCGGAACGGGGTCCACCACCCGTCGACACCGCCCATGATTGGCACCGGGTCACCGACGCGGCTGACCAGCACCGACTCTCCAGGGGACACCATGAGCGCTGACGACTACGACCGCTTCGCCGACGACTACGAGGCGGAGAACGCCTCGAGCCTGCTCAACGCCTACTACGAACGGCCGGCGGTGCTGGACCTCGCCGGTGACGTGCGCGGCCGCACGATCCTCGACGCCGGCTGCGGGTCCGGGCCGCTGGCCGCCGAGCTCGTCACACGCGGCGCCGACGTCGTGGGCTTCGACGGCAGCCCCGCGATGATCGACCTCGCACGTCGCCGCCTCGGCGAGGCCGTCCCGCTGACCGTCCACGACCTCACCGAGCCGCTGCCCTACGACGACGAGACCTTCGATGACGTCGTCGCCTCGCTCGTGCTGCACTACCTGGAGGACTGGGACGCCCCGCTGGCCGAGATCCGCCGGGTGCTCAAGCCCGGCGGGCGGCTCATCGCCTCCGTGAACCACCCGTTCGCCCAGGTGCTCAACGCCCCGACCGAGGACTACTTCGCCACCCGGCTCTACGACGAGGACGTCGAGCTCGCCGGGAAGCCCACCGTCCTGACCTTCTGGCACCGTCCCCTGCGCGAGGTCGTCCGGGCGGTGACCGACGCGGGCCTCAGCGTCCGTGTGATCGACGAGCCTGCCCCCTCAGCCGACACCCCGGCCGACCTCCTGCCCCCGAGGATCGCCAGCGGCGAGCGCAGCGCCTTCTTCTGCTTCCTCTTCGTCGTGGCGGAGAAACCCGCGGCGTAGGTCAGCCTGCGGGTGGACGCGAGCGGCGCGGGCCGCCTCTTACCCTTGCTCGGGCGGCCTCCCCGCGCCGCCCTCCCCTGCCCCGGCACGGTCTGCCCGTGCCGGTCCTCACCCGAGCGAGTCCCCGTGCCGATGACCTTCGTCCACCCTGCAGCAGTCCTGCCGCTGATGCGTGGCCCCCTCGTCCCTGCTGCCCTCGTGGCAGGCGCGCTCGCACCCGACGTGCCGTACTTCCTGCGGGCTCTGCGCATCCCTGTCAGCGCGCAGTCGTGGTGGGAGCCGTTCCTCAACGCGACCACGACGCACTCGTGGCCCGGTCTGGTGACCGTGGCGCTGCCGCTCGCCCTCGTCCTCTACCTCGCGCTGGCTTCCTGCGGGCGTCCGGCGCGCTGGGCGCTGCCCACTGCCTCGGTCGGTCGGGGCACGCGGGACGGTCGGGGTGACCTCTGGGTGGTGTGGGTGGTGGTGTCCCTCGCGCTCGGTGTGCTCACCCACGTGCTGTGGGACTCCTTCACCCACAGCGACGGGTGGGTCGTGACGCACGTCGACGCGCTGCGGACCGAGGCGGTCGGCTCGCTGACCTGGGCCCGTCTGCTCCAGCACCTGAGCACCGCCGTCGGCCTGGTGGCGCTCGTGGTCTACGCGTGGCGGCATCGTCAGAGCTGGCTCGTCACCGCCGACCCGACCCGTCGCACGCGGTCGGTGCGCGTGCTGACCGTCGTGGCCGTTGCGGCAGCCGTCGGCGCCGGGACCCTGGTCCTCCTCCAGCGCGACGGGGACGGTGGCCTCGAGCACCTCCTGTCGGACGCCGTGATCGGTGCCGGCCTCGGCGCTGGCGGCGCCGTCGCGATCCTCACGGTCCTCTGGTGGTCGGTCCGCCCGGACCGCGTCCGGACGGGATGACCCAGGCGCGGCACCGGCTGTCGCCAGGGACCAGGTCTCAGGGGATGTCGAGCGGGTCGACGAGCAGCCCCACGCGCTCGTCGACGTAGGCGGCGAGGTCGCGCGCGGCACCGTCGCCCAGCGCCGCGTTCCACCGGACCTTGACGGACCCGTCAGGTGCGACGAACACGGGGCTGTCGCCGGAGCGCAGGCTCTGCGGGTCCAGCGCGACGACCTTCCAGCCGTGGTTGACCGGCTCCCCCGCCGGGAACTTGCCGCGCAGCGCCGCGGCGCGCAGGTCGCGGCGGTCCTCGCCGGACTGCGACTGGTAGTTCCGGACGCCCGCCTCGCGTGCACGCACGATCGCACCGGTCGCGTAGAGCGTGCCCTCCTGGTCGACCATGAGTGCACCGAGGCGCCAGGCCCGCCCGACGGGACGCAGCACAGCCTCCCGGGTGAAGAGGAGCACCTTGCGCGGCTCCACGTACTCCGCGAGCGCCTCGTCGCGGGCCCTGGCAGCAGCGAGCCGCTCGACGGCCCGGGAGACGACCGCCCGGATCTCTGCGGCGACCGGCTCGTCGCCGACCGGTGTCTGACTGGTACTCACCAGACCATCATGCCGGTGACCGGCCCACCGACGCTCGCCGACAAGGTCTTCGGGGACGAGGTGAGTTCCGTGCCACCGCACGCTCGACAGGGCAAGCCGTACGGAAAGACGTACATCTTTCCGTCATCATTGTTGACACGATCGGTTCGGCGCTGGACACTTGGTCAATGACGATGACTCACTTCCAGGTGCAGTCGACGAGCGACGCTCGCACCCACCTCTCATCAGCACTCAAGCTCTTCCGACGTGACGGCGTCAACGCTGAGCCACTGGTGTTCGGGAGTCATCGGCGCCCCGAGGGCGTGGTGATTCCCTTCGAGCTCTTCGAGGCGATCCTCCCGGCAATCGAGGACGCGCAGATCGCACCACTGCTCCGTGAGCGCATCGCCGACGACACCCCTCGGAAATCTCTCGACGAGGTCATCGGCGAGCTGGGGCTGTCGCACCGAGACTTCGACCTCGACTGACTCGATGGATCTGACTCTCCATCGGGATGTGGTCGACGACATCCGTGCGCTGCCAGACGACCTCGCACGCCACGCAGCGATCCAGACGATCGCAGACATCCGGAGAGGTGTCCGCGTTGGAGCTCCGCTGGACTACCGAGCCGGCACCGGCGACCTACGCGACTGCCGGAAGGTGTACTTCGACATCGTCGACGCGGGGCACAAGCCGCGATTTCGACTCGTGTACTTGGTGGTCGACGAGACAGTCGAGGTGCTCTCTGCGGAGGTGGTCGCCGTCGGTGTGCGGGCAGACCTTGACGCATACCACCTGGCCGCGCTCAGACTCGGTCGCCACCCTGATGTCGACCACGACCACGACCACGACCGCCCCGACTCGACTCGACCGTGACGTGGCGTGACGAGCACGGAGTAGCGAGAGGCACATGTGAGAGCAGCGTCAGGGCAGCGCGCCCTCGACCGGCTCGAGGGCCCTCGCCAGCACGTCGGACAGCGAGGTGCGGACCGCTCCGGAGCGTGACCACTCCCCGACGGCGGCGACGAGCGCCCCGGCGTAGGCGGCTCCCGCCACCTCGGCGCGCAGCGGCTCGACCCCGCGGGCGACGGCGAAGGCCGTGAGCACGACGGCGACGTCGCTCGCCCGGAGGGCGGCGGCACGGCGGAGCTCGTCGGCCAGACCCATGGTGTCGGCGTGGGTGAAGGCGAGGGACACGTTGTCGGGACGCAGCGCCCCGGCGACCTCCATGAGCGCTGCCCGCGCGGTGCCGCGAGGGGTGCCGTCGTCGAGCCGCGGGTCGGCCAGCGCCTCGCCCAGCCCGGCGACCGTCGCGTCGAAGGTGGACCACAGGAGGTCGCTCTTGGCGCCGAAGTAGTTGAAGAAGGTGTTGCGGCTCACGCCTGCCCGGGCGGTGATGTCGGCGACGGAGGTGGCGGAGTACCCGCGCTCGAGGAACAGCTCGCCGGCCGCCTCTTCCAGCATCGCGCGGGAGGACGCGCGCGGACGGCCCGCGGGACGGGTGGCGGGAGTGACGGGGCTCATGCCCTGATCGTAGCGACCGCCCCACACAGGTGACCTATTGTGGGACGCAGTCCAAGAACTCGTGCGGCGATGCTCGACCGCACCCGTGCACCGACGCACAGCCGTGCCCGGTCCGCTGCCCACTCCCTGGAGAACCATGCTCGCCGCCCGACGCGCCCTCACCCGGCGCGGAGCCGCCCTGGCCGCCCTCGTCCCCGCCGCCGCACTCGTCCTCTCCTCCTGCGGCACCGACGACTCCTCGTCGTCCGCCGAGCCGCAGGACGGTGGCACCCTCGTCTACGCGACCGGCGACGCCGAGCCCACCTGCCTCGACCCGCACGTCGGCGGCAACTACCCGCAGGCTCTCCTCACCACGCAGGTGCTCGAGCCGCTCGTCGGCCGCGACGCCGAGGGCGAGATCCTGCCGTGGCTCGCGACCGCCTGGGAGGTCAGCGAGGACGGGCTCACCTGGGACTTCACACTCGCCGAGGACATCACCTTCACCGACGGCATGCCCTTCGACGCCGAGGCCGTCAAGGTCAACGTCGAGCACCTCCAGGACCCTGAGACGCAGTCGTCGACCGGGTACCTCGCGCTCGCCAAGGTCTCCGAGGTCGAGGTCGTCGAGGCGAACCACGCCCGCTTCCACCTGTCCGAGCCGGACTCCGCCCTCGCCGAGTCGCTCAGCCAGCCGTGGCTCGCCATCGAGTCCCCGACAGGCATCGCCCGCGGCATGGAGGCCAACTGCGCCGCCCCCGTGGGCACCGGGCCGTTCGTCGTCGAGAGCTGGACGCCCCAGCAGCAGGTGGACCTGGTCCGCAACGACGACTACTCGACCGTCGCCCCCGAGGCCGAGAACGACGGCCCCGCGCACCTCGACCGCATCGTGTGGCGGTTCATCCCCGACGCCGCGACCCGCTACGCCGCGCTGCAGTCCGGCGAGGTCCAGGTCATCGACAACCCGCAGCCCGACGCGATCGCCACGGCCCAGGCCGGCGGCGACATCACCGACGTCGACGCCCCGCGCCCCGGCTCGGTCAACCGTATCGAGCTCAACTCCGGCCAGGCGCCCTTCGACGACGTCCGCGTCCGCGAGGCGTTCATCCGGTCCGCCGACGTCGACCCCGGCATCGAGAGCCTCTACGCCGGGACCGTCACGCGCTCGTACTCGCCGCTGTCGAGCAGCGAGCCCATGGCCGTCTCCGACGACTCGCTGTTCGGCACCGACGTCGACGCCGCGAACACCCTCCTCGACGAGGCCGGCTGGACCGAGCGCGACGCCGACGGCTACCGCACCAAGGACGGCGAGCGCCTCACCCTCCGCTTCCCGGTGAGCACCAACCAGTCGGTCGCGGCCGAGCAGTCGCTGTTCGAGCAGATCCAGGCCAACACCAAGGCCGTCGGCTTCGAGGTCGTCATCACGCCGCTCGACCTCAGCGGCTGGTACACGGCCCTCGGTGCGAACGAGTACGAGATCGTCTCCGCCCCGTACACCAAGGTCGGTCCGGACGTCCTGCGGATCCTCTACCACTCGAGCGGCATCGTCCCGGCGCCGAGCGGGTACTTCGCCAACCACGCGCAGGTCTCCGACCCGGTCCTCGACGCCACGCTCGACAGCGCGGCCGAGACGACCGACCAGGCCGAGCGCGCCGAGCTCTACGCCGAGGCGCAGCAGACCGTCCTCGACGGCTTCTTCATCCTGCCGCTGTACGACCAGCAGAACCACTTCCTCACGCGAGGCGTGGACGGCATCCGGACGCTGCACACGGTCGGCACGCCGACGTTCCTCGACACGCGTCTCGCGTCCTAGGGGCACACTCGTCGCCATGAGCGTTCTCCGCTGGGCCCTCGGTCGGGTCGGGGCTGCCGCCCTCGTCGCCTGGGTCGTCACCACCGTCGTGTTCTTCGCCCTCCGGGCGGCCGGCGGCGACCCGACCGAGGCGATCCTCGGCGGCCCCGGCTCGCAGGCCGGGGAGGAGGCCGTCGCGCAGGCGCGGGCCGACTACGGCCTCGACCGGCCGCTGATCGTCCAGTACCTGGTGCAGATGCAGCGGATCGTCACCTTCCAGCTCGGCGACTCCTACGCCCGACGGCAGCCGGTCGCCGACCTCGTCGGCGCCCAGCTGCCGTCGACCATCCTGCTCGCGGTGCTCGCCCTCACCCTCGCCTGGGTGATCGCCCTCGCAGTCGCGACGCTCTCGACCCGCTCGCGCGGGCCGCTCGGGCGCGCGGCCTCCGGTGTCGCCCAGGCCGGCGAGATCGTCGCCACGGTGGTCCCGCACTTCTGGCTCGGCGCGGTGCTCATCCTCGTCTTCTCGTCGACCCTCGGCTGGTTCCCGGCCACGAGCGTCGGCGCCTCCCCCGCCGGTCTCGTGCTGCCCGTCGTGACCCTCGCGATCCCGACGGCCGGGTTCCTCGGACAGCTCATGCGTGACGGCCTCGACGAGGCCGCGGCGTCGCCCTTCGCCACGACGGCCCGCGCCCGCGGTGCCTCCGAGTCGCGGGTCCTCTGGCGCCACACGCTGCGCCACGCCGCGTTGCCGGCGATCTCGCTGTCCGGGTGGGCCTTCGGCTCGCTGCTCAGCGGCGCGGTCGTCGTCGAGTCGCTGTTCGGGCGCCCGGGCCTCGGGCGCCTTCTCCTCGACGCGACGTCCTCCCGGGACGTCCCCGTGGTGGTCGGCACGGTGCTCGTCATCGCCCTCACCTACACCGTCGTCATGACCGTCGCCGACGGCGTCGAGCGCCTCGTCGACCCCCGCCCGCGCGGGACCGCCCGCACCGCCGACCGGTCAGCCGAGCCCGAGAAGGCGATCGTATGAGCACCCTGAAGAGTCCCCAGACGCCCAGGACGCTCTCGGTCAGCACGCTGCGCCGTCGCGCCCGGCTGGGGGTGTTCGGCGTCGCCGGGGTGCTCGCGCTGGGCGTCGTGCTGCTCATGGCGGTCGCCACGGTGTGGCCGGGGCTGCTGGCGCCGGGCGACCCCGACGCCATCGCCCCGCGCGACGCCTTCGCCGCACCGAGCCTGGCGCACTGGTTCGGGACCGACGAGTCCGGTCGTGACGTCTTCACGCGCGTGGTCCACGGCACCCGGCAGTCCCTCGGCATCGGTGCCGCGGCGACAGGGATCGGCGTCGGCATCGGGCTGGTCATCGGGCTGCTCGCCGGTCTCGGCCCGCGCCGTCTCGACGGTGCGCTCAGCCGTGTCATCGAGGTGCTCTTCGCGCTCCCCTCGCTCGTCCTCGCGCTGCTGCTGGTCGCCGTGATGGGCGCCGGAGTCACCCCGACGCTCATCGCCGTCGGCCTCGCGACCGCCCCCGGGTACGCGCGCATCCTGCGCTCCCAGGTGCGGTCCGTCGCGGCGAGCTCCTACGTCGAGGCCGCGCGCCTCGAAGGCCAGCCGACGCTGCTCGTGTTCGCCAAGCACATCGCCCCGAACACGCTCTGGCCCCTCGTAGCCGTCGCGACGCTCGGCGTCGGCCAGGCGATCGTGTGGGTCTCCGCGCTGAGCTTCCTCGGCCTCGGCGCCCTGCCCCCGTCGCCGGAGTGGGGTGCGATGGTCAACGGCGGTCGCGTGTACCTGGTGCGCGCATGGTGGCTCACGCTGGCGCCGGGGCTCGCGATCACGCTGACGGCCGCGGCCCTGACCCTCCTCGGACGACGCCTCGGACGGGTGGGGGCAGCATGAGCGCGCTCGAGATCCGCGGGCTCGACGTGTCGTTCCCCGGCGTCGGGAGCGTGCTGCGCGGCGTCGACCTCTCCGTCGCGCCCGGCGAGTGCGTCGCCGTCGTCGGGGAGTCGGGGTCGGGCAAGTCCGTCCTGGTCCGCTCGGTGCTCGGCCTCGCCTCGGAAGGCGGGTCGACCGCGACGGTCACGGCCGCGACCTTCACCGTCGCCGGCCGAGACGTCCGCCGCCTCTCGGAGCGCGGGTGGCGGTCGGTGCGCGGCTCCCAGGTGGGCCTCGTGCTCCAGGACGCCCTGCAGTCCCTCGACCCCCTGCGGACCGTCGGCGCCGAGATCGGCGAGACGCTCGCCCTGCGCAAGCTGCCGCGCGCCCAGCGCCGCGAGCGGACGCTGCGTGCACTCGCCGCAGCCGGGCTCGACTCCCCCGAGCTGCGTTTCGCGCAGCGGCCTGGCCAGCTGTCCGGCGGCATGCGCCAGCGCGCGCTCATCGCCTCCGCCCTCGTCGCCGAGCCACCGCTCCTGGTGCTCGACGAACCGACGACCGCGCTCGACGCGACCGTCGCCGCACGCGTGCTCGACACCCTCGCCGAGCTTCGCGACTCCGGGACCGCGCTGCTGCTGGTGAGCCACGACCTGGCCGCCGTCGCGCAGGTCGCCGACCGTGTCGTCGTGCTGAGCCACGGCGAGGTCGTCGAGGAGGGGCCCACGGCGCAGGTGCTGTCCTCGCCGCAGCACCCGGAGACCCAGCGGCTCGCGGCCGCCGTCCCCCGCGGTGCCAAGCCCGGAACCGCGCCCGACATCGGACCGGTGGTCCTGTCCGGTCGCGGCCTGTCGCGGACGTTCTCGACGCCTGGCGGTGGCCACGTGCGCGCCGTGGACGGCGTCGACGTCGAGCTCCACCGTGGCGAGGCCCTCGGGATCGTCGGCGAGTCCGGGTCGGGCAAGACGACCCTCGCCCGGCTGCTGCTCGCGGCCGAGGCGCCCGACGCCGGGGTGGTGACCCTCGACGGTGAGCCGTGGAGCGCCGCCGGGCACCGCGAGCGCCAGTCCCGCCGGCACCGCGTCCAGCTGGTCCCGCAAGACCCGCTCGGGTCCTTCGACCCCCGGTACACCGCAGGGCGCATCCTCCGTGAGGCGCTCTCCCGCGGGCGGTCGACCGCGACGCCGGTCGAGCTGCTCGAGGCGGTGCGCCTCCCGCCCGAGGTGCTCGGGCGTCGTCCACGCAGCCTCTCCGGAGGCCAGCGTCAGCGTCTCGCCATCGCCCGGGCGCTCGCCCTCGAGCCCGACGTCCTGGTCTGCGACGAGCCGGTGTCGGCGCTCGACGTCACCGTGCAGGCGGAGATCCTCGACCTGGTGCTGGACCTCCAGCGCAGCCGCGGGCTGTCGATCGTCTTCGTGTCGCACGACCTCGCGGTGGTCCGGCAGGTCTGCGACACGGTGCTCGTGATGCGCGACGGCAAGGTCGTCGAGCACGGCCCGGTCGAGGAGGTCTTCGCGCGACCGCAAGACCCGTTCACCCGGGAGCTGCTGGGGGCGCGACGCGGGGCGTGACGGACCGTGGTCTCGTCGTCTGCGACGGATATCGTGGCGGCATGGTCTCCGGTGGTCTCGACGTCGAGCAGGGCACGCCCGATGATGTCGCCGAGGCGGTCGAGCTCCTCGACGGAGCGAGGCGCTGGCTGCGCGACCGTTCGATCGACCAGTGGCGACACGCGATCTCGGCCGAGGTCGTCCTGGCAGACGCGGAACGCGGAGAGCTCTTCGTCGTCCGCGGCCGCCGCGGACTGGAGGCGATCGCCACCATCACCGACCACGACGCGGAGACCTGGGGCGCCGACGGCACCCCGGCCCTCTACGTCCATCGCCTCGCTATAGCACAGGCGAGCCGCGGTCAGGGCCTGGGGCAAGCACTGCTGGGCTGGACGTCCACTCGCGCCGCGGCCCGGCACAAGGCCTTCGTCCGGCTGGACTGCGCCGACGACAACCACGGCCTGCGGCGCTTCTACGAGTCTCAGGGGTTCCAGCACGTGAAGGACACGACCGTGACAGCCCCGGGGAGCACCCGTGTCCTCGGGTCGAGCCTCTACCAACGGGCCGCGCCCTAGCGACGCGCCTCCCGCAGCAAGTCGAGCTGCTGCTGACCGGCGGCTCCGGCGGCCGAGGCCGTGTCGGCGTCCCGTCGTCAGGCGGGCAGGTGCCCTCGTCCCGCGGGGTGGCTGATCTCGAGCGGTCCCGCCTCGGGGCGGAGGACCACCTTGGCCAGGTAGAGCGGCCGGGCGCCGAGGTGGACCGTCTGCGTGACGATCAGCACGGGCGAGGTGGGGCGGACGGCGAGCAGCTTCGCGCGGACAGCCCCCGGCGTGCCGGCCGTCAGCTCCGACCGCCCGCTGCCGAGGGCTGGCCCGAGGTCAGCCGTCAGGACACCGAGGCATGTGCGGTCGGGGTCGAGGTCTTCGACGAGGCGCTGCACCTGCGCGCCGAAGGTATGGAGGCGCTCCCCCGCCGGGAGGTGCTCCTGGACCAGCGCGACGGGTTCGCCGTCGCTGGACAGCAGGGACTCGACGAACAGGCTCGGCGACGTCGGTGCGATGCCGAGGCCCTCGGCGATGAACGACGCCGACTCGTGCTGCAGCGTCACCTCGGTGCGGCTGAGCGACAGGTCGGGGAACCGGTCGGAGAGGACCTGCTCCATCGGGCGCAGCCGCTCGAAACCTGCGGGTGGCTGGGCGGCGCAGACGACACGGCCGATCCCCCGGCGTGACCGGAGCAGCCCGTCCTCCTCGAGCAGCAGCAGCGCCTCTCGGACGACGGTGCGGCTGACCTCCATCGCCTCGCCGATCTCGCTCTCGCTGGGGAGCAACGACTCCGGCGGCAGGGCGCCGGTGCGGACGGCGCTCGCGATGCGGTCGTAGACCTCGACCCGCAGCGGGACTCCGGGGCGGGGAGCGATCGGACCTCTGAGAGCTGTCACCTGCTCATCACATCATATGGCTCTGTCATACTGGCTTGTATGACAACCTCGTCCTACCCGGTGGTCTCCGTGCTCCGGACCCGGCACACCGGATACCTGCTGCTCACCTCCCTCCTCGGCCGGCTCCCGGGTGCGATGGCGGCTCTGGCGATCGTGCAGCTCGTCCGGTCGACGAGCGGCGACTTCACCTTCGCCGGGCTGATCACCGCGACCTTCGTCGTCGCGGGAGCCGTGGGCCAGCCCCTCCTCAGCAGGCTCGTCGACCGGCTCGGGCAGGTCGCCGTCCTCGCCGTGAGCGGCATCCTGAGCTTCCTGTCGTTCACCGGCATGGCACTCACCGTCGAGCCGGCGCCGTGGGTCGCCGTCGGGCTCGCGGCAGCCGCAGGAGTCTCCACGCCGCCGCTCGAGCCGGCGCTCCGTGCGCTGTGGCCGCGGCTGGTGACCCCGGGACCCCAGCTGAAGGCGGCCTACAGCCTCGACGCCGGTGCCCAGGAGATCATCTTCATCGTCGGCCCCCTGCTGACCGTCGCCGGCATCGCCGTCTTCGGGCCGGTCGGCAACCTGCTCTTCGCCGGCGGGCTCGGTCTGGTCGGGGCGCTCGCCTTCGTCCTCAACCCGGCACCGCGCGCCGCCTCGACCGATCGACGCAGAGACACCACCGCACGCAGCAGCGTCCGGTCGCCCATCCGCATCCCCGCGGTCGCACGGGTCGCCGCACTCACCTTCGGCATCGGCTTCCCCGTCGGGACGCTCACCATCGTGGCGACCGCCACCGAGACGGCACGGGCCGACGCAGGCCTCGCCGGGTGGATCCTCGCCGTCAACGCGGTCGGGGCGCTGATCGGTGCGACGGCCGTCGGCATCCGACCGCTGGGATCGACGCCAGAACGCCTGCTCACCCTGTGCGGCGTCCTGCTCGCCGTCGGGTACCTACCGCTCGCCCTCACGGGGCTCCCCACCACGGCCTACCTCGTCGCCGCGGGTGTCTCCGGGCTGATGCTCCCGCCGACGCTCGGCCAGGTCTTCGAGCGCATCGGCCAGCTCAGCCCGCCCGACGCCCTCACCGAGGCGAACGGGTGGGTGGTCAGCGCCATGACACTGGGGATCGGCGGCGGCACGCTCGTGTCGGGCGCCATCGTCGGAGCCGAAGGTACGTCAGCGGTGGCGTGGATCGTCCTGGGCTCGTCCACGCTGACGGCACTGCTGGCGCTGGTCGCGCTGCCGCGCCGGTCAGCCCTTGCTCGGTGACGGTCGATCAGCACCAAGCCCCTCGACCATCCAGGCGCCCCTGAAAAAGGTCGTAGCCGAGCGAGGACCCGTGCGAGGATCGCCCGATGCTGCTCAGGAACGATCAGGTCAGCCTCGAGTCGATCACCTCGTCGACCGCCCGTCGCATCCTGGATCGTCAGGAACGCCCCGGTGACAGGTGGCACGCGGAGTACCCCTTCGCCGACGAGCTCGCCCCGCTGAGATCGCTGGCGTCGTCCCCTCCGACCGGCTCACACTTCACGATGTACGTGATCCGCCGGCCGTCAGACGGACTGGCAGTCGGCGGGTTCGGGTTCTTCGGACCACCCGATCAGGAGGGGACCGTGGAGCTCGGCTACGGCCTCGTCCCGTCCGCTCGCGGTCGAGGGCTTGCCACCGCAGCAGTCGTGCTCGCCCTCGAGCACGCCCGGCTGTGGGGCGCGCGTCGCGCAGCTGCCGACACCGAGGTCACCAACAGCGCGTCCCGTCGCGTGCTGACGAAGTCTGGCCTGGTCGAGACAGGTCACCGCGGGTCTCTCGTCCTGTACGAGCGGAACCTGGCTGACTGAGCAGAGACGCGGACCCAGCTCCCTCGCTGACCTCGCCGGGAGGACCACCGAAGCGCTCTCCGTCCCGATACGCTTCGACTGAACCGTCAAGCTCGAGCATCGACTGAGAGGACGAGCACGCGATGGCGCAGGACACTCATGTGAGGCAGTCCAACGGCTTCAGCCGTGGACCGCTGGTCGACTCGATCCGCCCCTACCAGGACCAGCTCCGCTTCTCACTCGGCCGGATGAACGGCACGACGTCCTGGGCCTACAGCCTCTGGCGTGCACCCGAAGGGTCTGACCTGTCCGACGACATCCCGCTGTCGGAGTCCTACCTGCAGTGCGCCGGGTCAGCCGAGGCGCTCACGATCGAGCTGCGACAGCTCGACGAGGACGGCGTCCCCCACCAGTGGGTGGTCGGCAAGCCGGCCGAGGTGCCGAGCGGACCACCGACCGAGGTGATCCAGTGGGACGACGGGAAGCACAGGACCACGGTGCACCCGCACGAGGTGTTCACGGCAGCCGAGGCCGGAGACGTGTTCGTCGCCTACTTCCTGACCGACGCGGTTCCCGCGCAGTGCACGCTGCGTGCGCTGGACCTGCGGCACTGATCGACCATAGCTCTCGCGCCCCAGAGACCGACCCCGCTCAGCCTCAGTGCCAGTGGGGCTGGAAGGAGCACTGCCGGGCGATGACGAACGTCTCCCCGGGGTCTGAAGCCGACGCCGAGCTCACGGCCTCGATCACGTCCTTCAGCCTTCCGTGCGACCAGATGAAGCCCCTGCTGGAGGTCGGGCGTCTCCGGTACCCCGGGCTGGGGTCCTCGCGGAACGTCCAGGCGTCATCCTCGTCAGGAGTGCCCGTCCACGGCCATCCGGTGTTGTCGACGGGCCACGCGCTGGTGACCTCGCCCGCTCGCATCAACCCGATCCGCTGACCGATCAGCAGGGAGTTGTACCCCTGGCTGACGAAGTCGTACATCTGGCCGAACGTGGCGTAGTCCGCGAGCGTCTGCGTCGTGTGCTCCAGCAGGATCTTGCCCTCACCCGGCTCGACGCCCCGGGTCCACGGGACTGCCGCGATGAAGAACATCGGGCCCTCGACGGTGGGGTCGGTCAGCTCCTGCATCGCCGTGCGCACCTCATCAGCCATGGCGGCGATCATCCCATGCCGGCTCCGGCTGAAGGACATCGCCCGAGGTCGAGACGGCGCACCGGAGCGGCTCGGACGGGCCCGCGGTGATCGAACCGGCAAGAGCGATCAGCAGCAGCTCCTGCGAGCGCGTGTCAGGCGAAGATCTGCGGGGCGCGACCGTGATGGCTCGTGTACTCCTCGACGAGCTCGTCCTCGGACACCTGACCGCCGTCGCGGAGGTCGCGCAGGAATGGCAGCAACCACTCGCCGTCGGCCTTGACGAGGTGCGCCGACCACCGGGGCCCCAGTGCCTCGTCGACGCTGACGACGCAGCCGGCAGCCCCGTGCCCCACGCCCTCGCTGAAGCCGACGGTCCACCCGCCGTCATCTCCCAGGATCAGGTCGACGTCGTACGGCCAGGCAGGGCTGTCGCCCGCGCGATCACCCAGACGGTTGGACGCAAGTTTGAGGACGCGCTTCTTCTGGCGGTTGGTCGGCACCCGTCCATCATGCCTACGACGCCCTGCGGATCCCACCGGGACGGCCGGGAACTCCGGGATCCACGACAGGACTCATCTACTTGCATGTTTGCCAACTACTTGCGAGAGTATCGGTCGTGACCACCGACAGCGCCTCAGCCCGCTCCGCCCTCGACGCCGCCGAGCGCAGCTCGACGCTCATCGTGCGACGCACCCGTGGGCTGCGGTGGACGATGCTCGCCTTCTCTGCCGCGACCGCCGCCGGGCTGCTCCTCGTCGGCGTCGGACCTCGCCCCTTCGGCATCATCTTCGGAACGGTCCTCATCGCGGGCGCCGGGGGTGCGCTGGGGGCGACTGGTGCCGCGTCCTCCGCGCTCCCGGCAGGTTTCCGGCGGCGCTACGCCATCACGATCGCCGTCTGGACGGCCGTCTACGCCGCCGTCCTGCTCGTGGGTCTGCTCGCCTTCCCCGGCTCCGTGGCGTTCTGGGCCTTGGGCGCAGTCGCGAGCGTCGTCCCCGGCCTGTGGTTCTCCCTCGCTGAGCGAGCACAGTCGTGACGCACCCGCGCGCCGCGCTCGACAAGGAGCTCACCGCGCCCCTGAGACTCTCGATCGCCGCAGCGCTCGCCGCCGTCGAAGAGGCCGAGTTCGCCGCCGTGCGGGACGCCGTCGAGACCAACGACGCCGAGCTCTCGCGCCAGGTCTCCCGGCTCGAGACGGCGGGGTACCTGGTGGTCTCGAAGAAGAAGTCCGGGCGCTACGCACGCACCTGGCTGACCCTGACCCCGCACGGTCGCGACCGGCTCTCGTCGCACGTCAGCGCCCTGCGGCAGATCACCGGGTAGGGCTGGCGTCGACGGACCGCGGCCCGCCACCAGCCGCGGGACCACGGCACTCCTCTCGCCAGCGGCACGTCCGTCCCCCGCCGCCGTCAGACGACACCCGCAGCTCGCATCGTCCGGGCGACGTGTGCCGACACCCAGCCCGTGTCGAACGGGCGGCTGCGGAGCAGCCATCGATGAAGCACCGGCCCGACGAACAGCTCGGCGACATCGTCTGCTTCAGCGACACCACCTCGACGCAGGCGGTCCGAGACGGCCTTCATCTGCGGACCGAGGAGCAGCCTGCGGAACTCCTCCGCGAGCGCGTCGTCGGACTGCATCTCCGCTGTCACCGCCCGCAGCAGCGGGCCGTGGGTCGGGTCGGAGAGCTCTGCGACCATCCCTGTCGCGAGCTCCTCGAGGTCGTGCGCGAGGTCTCCCGAGTCGGGCAGGACGACGCTGCCGTCGTCGTCGAGACTGCGCGCGAGCAGCGCGTCGAAGAGGATCGCCCCGGTCGAGGCCCACGACCGGTAGAGCGTCTGCTTGCTGACACCGGCGCGAGCGGCGATGCCCTCCATGGTGATCGCACCGACGCGCCCCTCGCCCGCGAGCGACAGGACTGCCCGGTGGACCGTGTCGCGAGTTCTCTGGCGTGCCATGCGACAAGCCTAGTCGACCAAACGAGACGCAGCGTCCAGTTATCGATAGGCTGCCGTCATGACGAATCCGCAGACCTGGATGATCACGGGCGGTAACCGAGGCCTGGGGCGATCGCTCACCCTGGCCGCTCTGGACGCGGGGCACGCCGTGGTGGCGACAGCTCGAGGTGAGCACACGCTCCCCGCGCACGAGCGCCTGACGGTCCTGACCCTGGACGTCCGCGACCACGCGCAGGCCCACCGGACCGTGGCGTCGGCGGTCGATCACCTAGGACGCATCGACGTCCTGGTGAACAACGCCGGTTACGGCCTGATCGGTGCGGTCGAGGAGGCGTCGGAGGAGGACGCTCGCTCGATCGTCGACACGAACCTGCTCGGACCGCTGTGGCTGAGCCAGGCCGTCATCCCGGTCATGCGCGAGCAGGGGCACGGGCACATCGTCCAGGTCTCGACCGTGGGAGCGGTCGGCACGATGCCCATGCTCGGTCTCTACAACGCGACCAAGTGGGGCCTCGAGGCGCTCAGCGAGGCGATGGCCGGGGAGGTCTCACGCTTCGGCATCCGTGTGTCCCTCGTCGAACCCGGGGAGCTCGACACCGACTGGGCGGGCAGCAGCATGGCCTTCAGCGCGCCCCTGGGGCCCTACGACGGCCTGCGCTCGGAGATGTTCGGCACCGCGGAGGTCCCATGGCCCCCGGTCGAGACGAGCAGCGGGACAGCGCCCGGGGAGGTCGCAGACGCGATCCTCGCGCGCGTCGCAGCCCAGGACGACCGTCGCCTCCGCGTGCTCGTCGGGGACGATTCCCCCGCGCAGGTCCGTGCGGCTCTCGACCTCCGCCTCGCGGACTACGCCCTCGACCCCCGCTTCCCCTCCAGCTGACGAGCAGCATCCGGCAGCGCGTCCCGCAACGCGGCGACCCACGCGTCGAAGCAGTCGAGGTGGGCGTCGTGCGAGGCACCCGCGAGGTCGACCCGTCGGACGTCGCGCCCGCGAGCGACGAGCTCGGCCTTCTGCTGCTCGGTGAACATCCCGCCGTCGGCGAAGACCGCGACCACGGGCACCTCGACGCTCTCCCACTCGGCCCACCGCTCCTCCCCTACCGCGGTGATGACGGCCTGCACGACGTCGGCGTCGAAGCGTGGGTACCACCCGTCCGCCCGCCGCTCGAGGTCCTCGACCCAGGCGCGCTGGAGCGGACCGTCACCGAGGGCCTCCACGGCAGCGGCGCGGCTGACGAAGGGGACGTCCCACGACCGGAAGAAGTCGCCGAGCGCCTGGTGGTCGGCCTCCGAGCCGCCGCCCTGGTTCCCCTCGAGCATCACGAGCCTGGAGACCAGGTCGGGCCGCGCCGCTGCCACGAGCATCGCGGTGTGCGCACCCATCGACTGACCGACGAGCACGACCGGCTGCGAGGTGAGCGTGGTGAGGACCTGCACGACGTCCGCGACGAAGGCCTCCCGCGAGGTGTCCGCCGGACGCGTGGTGCTCAGCCCGTGCCCGCGCTGGTCGACCAGGACGACACGACGTCCGCCGAGCGCCCGCGCCGTCGGCAGGAGCTCGCGGCTGCTCCCGGCGAGGCCGTGCAGCAGCACCACGGCGGGCTCGTCACCCTCGATCACGGTGCAGGAGACGGTCGTGCCGTCGTCGGTCTGGACCTGCTGCGTCGTCGCACCCATCCCGTGATCCTAGGAGAGCGAGGGGGTACCAGCAGGGCATCCCACACCCCGGGCGGCGGACCTAGGGTGGTCCGCAGAAACACAGATCTGCGACCCCACGCCCCGGAGGACACCGATGACCCTCGACGACCTGCTCGCCACGCTCGACGCGGGCGAGACCATTACCGGCGCCTCGCCCGCTCACGAGGTCATGCACGCGACGAGCCAGGAGGCGCTGCGGATCACCGGAGAGCTCAACTCCGGCTACCACGAGCCCGCAGACGTGCGAGAGCTGCTCGCGCGACTCACCGGCAGGCCCGTCGACGAGTCGGTCACCCTGTTCCCGCCGTTCACGTCGGACTTCGGCAAGAACATCCACCTCGGCAAGAGGGTCTTCATCAACGCCGGGTGCCGGTTCCAGGACCAGGGCGGCATCACCATCGGCGACGACTGCCTCATCGGCCACAACGCCGTCATCGCGACGCTCCAGCACGACATCGTCCCGTCGCGCCGCAGCAACCTCATCCCGTCGCCCGTCGTGATCGGCCGCAACGTCTGGCTCGGCGCCAACGTCACCGTGCTGCCCGGGGTCACCATCGGCGACGACGCCGTGATCGGCGCCGGGTCCGTGGTCACCAAGGACGTCCCGGCCCGGACGATCGCGGTCGGCTCCCCCGCGCGCGTGGTGCGCAGCATCGAGGACGACGCCGAGGTCTGAGCCTCGGCCGAGATCTCGGCAGCCCCTGGGGACCTCTGCCCTCGGGGACCTGTCCCCATCCTCTGCCACCCCGGCACGACGCCGCGTGGCAGAGGATGAGGCCATGACCACGAGCCCCCGCACACCCGCCCGCCTGACGAGGACCCGAGCCCGTGGCGTGGCCGCCGCTGCCACGTTCCTCGGGATCGTCATGCTCAGCGCCTGCAGCGTCTCTGCCTCCGCGAACCTCACCGTCTCGCCGGGGAAGGTCGCCACCGAGGCCGAGGACGCCCTCGAGAAAGTGGTGGGGTCGCGCCCCGAGGTCGACTGCGGCGACGAGCAGGTCGACCTCCTCGACGGGACGGTCGTCGCCTGCGAGCTCACCGACCCCACGACAGGGTCACGGTACGACACGGCCGTGACCCTGTCGGAGGTCGACGGGACGAGCTTCCACATCGACGTCGACGTCGCCGAGGAGCCGAAGGCCTGACACGAGCGGTCGCTCAGCGCCCTCCGGTGAGCTTGCGACCACGCTGTGCCACGCCGGCGGTCCCGTACGGGTAGTCGTCGACGTGGGGTGCGCTGGCCTCCGTCAGGCGGGTGGTCTCGTCCTCGGTGAGCACGAGGTCGGCGGCCGCGAGGTTGTCGCTCAGCTGCTCGACGGTGCGCGCGCCGAGGATCACCGAGGTGACGGCCGGGCGGTCGGCCAGCCAGGAGAGCGCGACCTGCGAGGCCGAGACGTCGCGCGCGGAGGCGATGTTGCGGAGGGTGTCGACGACGCGCCACGTGCGCTCGTCGTCGTTGCGGGCCTGCCACGCCTCCATGCCGCGCTGCGGGTTCTCACCGAGACGGGTCGCCCCGGTGGGCGAGACGTCACGCTCGTACTTGCCGGTGAGCCAGCCTCCCGCGAGCGGCGACCACGGGAGCAGGCCGATGCCGGCGTCGAGAGAGGCGGGGACCACCTCGTGCTCGATGTCGCGGACCAGCAGGTTGTACTGGGGCTGGAGCGTGACGGGCGCCGCCCAGCCGTTCGCGGCTGCCGTGTGGACGGCCTTGGTGAGCTGCCAGCCGAGGTAGTTGGAGAACCCGTAGTACGAGATCTTCCCGGCGGTCACGGCGTCGTCGAGGAACCGCAGCGTCTCGTCGAGGGGCGTCACCGCGTCCCACGCGTGCATCTGGTACAGGTCGACGTGGTCGACCCCGAGGCGCCGCAGCGAGTCGTCGAGGGCGGCGCGCAGGTGGCGGCGAGAGAGGCCGAGGTCGTTGGGTCCGTCGCCCATGGGGAAGCGCCCCTTGGTCGCGAGGACCACCTGGGAGGCCTCGGTCGGGTGCGCGGCCAGCCAGCGTCCGATGATCTCCTCGGACCTCCCGCCGCTGTACACGTCGGCGGTGTCGACGAAGGTGCCGCCCGCCTCGACGAAGGTCTCCATGATGCGGCCCGAGGTCTCCTCGTCGGCCTCCGACCCGAACGTCATCGTCCCGAGACAGTGGGTGGACACGACTGCGCCGCTGCGGCCGAGGGTGCGGTACTGCATGGGGGTGCTCCTGGGGTGGTCTAGGGGCTGGTGCGCTCTCCACCCTCCCCCGCCACCGGTGGCCCCGCCAGCCGAGCCGGGCGAGCGCGCACACCGCGTAGACTCGTCGCTCAGCCGTGCGCGACCGCGCAGGCGCAGGTCAGGGGGCCGCACCATGGATCGTCCGAGCAGGTCGACGCACGTCACCGGGGCGCTCATCGGCGTCGGGTTCGTCGCCGTCGGCATCCAGCGGCTCGCCGACGACGCCGCGACGCTGGGCGTCGTGTGCCTCGTCGCAGGCCTGGCGTTCGCCGGCTGGCACGTCCGCCGCTTCCTGCTGCTCCGCACGCAGGGCCAGGACCGATGAGCGACCTGCCCCGGGCGTACCCCGTCCCCGCCGAGACCTGGACCGGTCCCGACGAGGACCCGCGGCCGGTCCGTCGACGGATGACCGGCACGCTCGGGTGGGCTCTCTACTACGTCGCCCTGGCCGTGGTGGCGATCGCCTTCCCCGCGGTGTTCCCGTGGGTGCTCGGAGTCATCGGTGCCTGCCTGGCCGTCCATGCCGTCGTCGTGGTCGCCCGCGCGATCCGCGCACGCCGGACGGCCCGAGCGAACGTGGGCTGACCACCAGCCCGACGAACCTTCACGGTCGACTCGAACACCTGTACGATCAGCCGCATGGCCGTCGGACCGCTCCTCCACGCGGACGCAGACGCGTTCTTCGCGTCCGTGGTGCTGCGGTCGCGGCCCGAGCTCGTGGCTGTGCCCATGGCGGTGGTCGCCCACGTCTTCGTCGCGAGCGCGAACTACCCGGCCCGCGCCCTGGGCGTCACCGGCGGAATGCTCGCCGACGACGCTCTCCGCCAGCACCCTGGTCTGGTGCTCGTCGACGTCCCGCGGGCAGAGGTCGAGGAGGCCGGGGACGCCTTGTTCGACCTCTTCCACGAGTGCGCTCGCGCTGTCGAGCCCGGGTCCGTCGAGGAGGCCTTCCTCGACGTGGGAGCCTCCGACTGGGACGCCGCCGTCGCAGCAGGCCACGACCTCCGTCGCAGGGCCGCCGCAGAGCTGGGCCTCCCGGTGAGCGTCGGTGTCGGCCGCACCAAGCTCATGGCCAAGCTCGCGTCGCGCGCGACAAAACCGGACGGCCTGCACGTCATCGGACCTGAGCGAGAGGCCGAGCTCCGCACGGCCCTCCCGCTCGGCGAGGTGTGGGGTGTGGGGGCCGCCACCCGCGACCGCCTCGCGAACCTCGGGGTGCAGCGCCTCGGAGACCTCGACGACGTCCCACGGGCCCTGCTGCAGCAGGCCTGCGGGACCGCGATGGCACGTCGGCTGTGGCGGATCCGCGACGGGACGGACGACGCCACGGTCCGGACCGTCGAGGCCCGGTCCGTGATCTCGGCCGAGGGTGCGACGTCGGGCTACGGCCGCGCAGACCTGAGCACCGCCGACCTCGTCGCGTCGTGCGCCGTCCGGGCCTGCCGACGCGCGGCGCGTGCCGGGCTGGTCGCGGCGGGGCTCGTCCTCACGCTGCGGGCCGAGGGAGGCTCGCCGGTCGTCGTGAAGCGGTCTCTCGCCGAGGCGACCTCGTCACCGGAGGACGTGCTGCCCGTCGCACGCGACCTCGTGGCCACGGCTCTGGCCGACGAGGTCGCGACGGTCCGCGTCTCGCTGACCGGCCTGCTGCCCGCGGGCCTGGTGCAGCAGACGCTCTTCTGACCTGACCTGACCTGACCTGAGCTCAGCGACGGAGCGACTCGTCGCCCACGCCTGCGTCCTCCGAGGCCGTCGCCGCCCACGAGGCCAGCAGCCTCAGCCCGTCGTCCGACGGCGACCCGGCGGCGGCCGTGTAGACGTTGAGCTGCAGCCCGGGGTCGGCCGGGAGCACCAGCGCCTCGTAGTCGAGCTCGAGCATCCCGACGGCCGGGTGGTGGAACACCTTGGTGCCGCTGCGGTGGTAGCGGACGTCGTGCGACGCCCACATCTGCCGGAAGTCCTCGCTGCGGGTCGACAGCTCGCCGACGAGGGCCGTCAGCCCCGTGTCGTACGGGTTCTTGCCGGCCTCGGCCCGCAGGATCGCCACGGCGTCGTGCGCCACCCGGGCAGCCTTGTCACCCCAGTACGCGCCGGCGGCGACAGGGTCGAGGAAGTGGAAGCGCGCCGTGTTCACCGGCGTGCCCGGGACGTAGGTGGGCGAGTCGTACATCGGGGCGTAGAGGGCCCGGCCGAGCGTGTTCGTCCCGAGCACGTCGAGCCGTCCGTTACGGACGATCGCAGGCACTCCGCCCATCGCGTCGAGGATCCGCTGGGTCGCCGGGCGCAGGACCGCCGCAGGGGTCTTGCGGGCACGCGAGCGCGCCGCCCCTGAGGCGTTGGCCGTGCGGGCCAGGTCGAACAGGTGCCCGCGCTCGGCCTCGTCGAGCTGCAGCGCCGCGGCGAGCGCCTCGAGGACCTCGTCCGAGGCCCCGCCGAGGTTGCCGCGCTCGAGGCGCGTGTAGTAGTCGACGCTGACGCCCGCGAGCATGGCCACCTCTTCGCGCCGCAGCCCGGGGACGCGCCGGTTGCCGCCGTAGGCGGGCAGGCCGGCGCGGTCCGGGGTGATCCGGGCGCGGCGCGTGGAGAGGAACTCGCTGGTCTCGGCCTTCAGGTCCATGAGACCGACGGTACGCCCGGGACGCGCCACGGTGGGAGGGTCCGCTGGTACCCGGCTAGGGCTCGGGCGCGTACGTGCCGGGCGCAGGCGCGGGGTCTGGCTCGGGTGCGTACGTCCCGGGGACCGTCTCGCCCTCGGGCTCGGGTGCGTACGTCCCGGGCTCGGGCTCGGGGTCTGGCTCGGGCGCGTAGGTCCCGGGCTCGGTCGGGTCGGTGCGGCGGTGCGGGGTGCCGTCGGGGTCGGTCATGGTCGTACCTCTCTCGTCGTCGTGCTGCGGGACGCGTGGTGCTGCAGGGTCAGGAGCCCTTGGTGGGCTCGACGGGCCCGTAGACGGGCTGGACCTCGGCCATCTCGATGTCGGCGGTCGCCTGGATGAGCGAGAGCAGCTCGGGGTCGAGGCCCGGGGCGAACTCCTCGAAGCGCTCGTCGGCGATGGTCGACGGGACACCCTCGGGGGCCTGCTCGGAGGCGTCGAGCTCGGTGCCGTCGTTCGACGGCGACATGCCGCGGAAGATCTTCCCGGCCTCGGACAGCCCCGTGAGGTCGAAGGTGTACTGCTTGCTCTGCAGCCCGAGGTCCACGAGCTTCTTCACCTCGGGGAACTTCTCCGCGTTGGTCTTGGGGATCGGCAGCAGCTTCCCCCAGTCGACGCCGAGGGTCTCGAGGGCCTTGGCGTAGGCGTTCTCGTGGGCCTGGTCCCGGACGATGAGGTACGAGATGGTCGACCGCGCGGTCTTGTTCTCGGTCATCTCGTAGATACGGCACTTCTGCAGGCGGCCGGTCGACTCGAGCATGAGGTTGTAGAGCAGGTCGAGCACGAGGTTGCCCGAGTTGTAGACGTAGCTGCCGCTCCACGGGTTGCCCGCGGAGTCGACGGGCAGCGCGCCCTGGGCGGCGACGAGGTAGTGGTGGATGTTGCCCTCGTCGAGGGCGAGGCGCAGGGGCGTGTCGCCACCGGCACCCGGCGTGTCCAGCGGGTCGGTCTTCTTGCCGTTGTACCGGGGCGAGCCGTCGAGCAGGCGAGAGATCGTCGTGCCGATGAGCTCGACGTGGCTGATCTCCTCGGTGCCGATCCCCTGGAGCAGGTCGCGGTACGGCTTCGCTGCCGCGCCGCGGAAGTTCATGCTCTGGAACAGGTACTGCATCATCGTCCGCATCTCGCCGAACTGGCCGCCGAGCCCCTCCTGGAGGGCGTTCGCCGCGGCGGGGTCGGGCTCGTCGGCGACGATGTCGTGGATGAGGCGCTGCACGTGCAGGTACATGGTGTCCCTCTCGTCGTGCGGTGGTGCGCCGACGGCCTGGAGGCGCGACGGCGCTGCCGTGCGGCTCTGCGGAGCCGAGGCTGGGTGGTACCGGGCGTGGCCCTGTGCGAACGGGAGGCGCTTCGTCGCGATCTCGCCGCCGTCATGACGAGTGTGTGCCCGCCGCCCGGGCACGAGGCCGGGGAGTCGGAGGGTCTGCCCTCACAGTAGGCCCGCTGTCCGTCGCACGCGCGGCAGGGTCGGGCGGCGCTACCTCGTGCCTCCTGGCCTCGACTATCATCGACAACCGGTCAGGCAGTGGCCATCCGTCAGGAGACTCCTAGGAGAACTGCCATGCACGCCCGTCCGACCAGCAGCGCGCACCCGACGCCGGACGCTCGATCGACCCCCTCCACCCCCCGCAGCTCGACGTCCCGTGGGACCGCCGCGCGCGCTGACGGCGACACCGTCGTCGGGACCTTCCGGCTCGACGTGCCCTCGGACCGCTGGACGTGGTCCGACGAGGTCTACCTCGTGCACGGCTTCGAGCCGGGTCAGGTCGTCCCGTCGACCAAGCTCCTGCTCTCCCACGCCCACCCTGACGACGCCCCGCGTCTGGCGGAGGTGCTGGACGAGGCCCAGCGCGACGGGTCCGCGTTCAGCCACGTCTACCGGGCCCTCGACGCGGCCGAGGAGACGCGCACCGTCGCGATCGTCGGGAGCGGTCAGCGCGACACCGGTGCCGTCCGCGCGGTCGACGGGTACGTGGTCGACCTCACCGGCAGCTACCGCGCTGCGGTCGACCGTGAGGCCACCGCGGCCATCGCCGCCTCGTCGCTGAGCCGCGCGACCATCGAGCAGGCGAAGGGCATCGTCGTCGCTGCCCTGGGGATCACCGACGAGCGAGCATTCGACGTGCTGCGCCAGTTCTCGAACGACTCGAACACCCCGGTCCGCGTGGTCGCCGCCCGGCTGGTCGCCAGCCTGCAGCTGGCACCGTCCGGGGCCCTGCTCGGGGACGTGCGCACGCACCTCGCCGCGATCGCGCCGGGTTCCCAGGGCGCCGACGAGGAGCCGGGCGGAGCCGCCGGCCGCTGACCTGCCTGCCTGCCACGTGCTGGCCCAGGTCGTGCCTGACGGGCTCTAGACGGAGACCTCGGCCGGACGCAGCCGTGCTGCGCGGAAGATCTCGGTCGTCCCGGTGTCGGCGACCAGCCACCCGCCGTCGCAGCGCAGGCCGAGGGCACGCACCAGGCCGTCGGCCTCGTGGAAGTCCTGGCTGCCGAAGAGGTCCCGGAGCAGGCTCCCACGGGCGACCGCGCTCCCCTGCGCGTCGAGCAGCAGGACACGGACCGTGGCATGACCGCCCGCCGCAGCGAGCGGGTTGGCCAGCACCAGCAGCCCGACGGTCTCGAGGACCTCCGGTGCGAGCTCGAGCAGCGGGCGCGCGTCGTCGTACCCGGCCAGCCCGTCGACCCAGGCGTCCTCGGGGACCTCGTCGGTCTCGGAGACCGTCGACTGCGGTACGGCCCCGGTCTCCCCGGCGCACGCGAGCGCGATCTCGCGGACGTCGAGCGTCGGGAGGTACAGCACGGCACCCTCGCGGTCGACGGCTCGGTACCGGACCAGACGCGTCGGACCACCAGCAGAGGCCGCGCGAGGCATGTCCGGGGACGGGTCAGCGGTCGTCACCGAGTCGCCGAGACGCTCCGCGCGCACCCCGCTCTCGGAGGCGACCAGCTGCACCACGTGACGAGAAGCCTCCGGGCCGAGGCCGAGGACCTCGAGCACCTGCGCGGCCGCACGAGACTCGGCGGTGCGGTCGGGCTCGGAGGAGGCAGGGTCGGGCAGCGTGTCGACGCGCGAGGGCATGGGGAGTCCATCCGTGAGACGAGTTCCAGCCCATGCTTGACCGGCACTTGACTCTAGATCCGGCACGCAGAGCAGGCAAACGGAGGAGAAGCCCTGGTCACAGGCTCGCCCCGGTCATCGGCCGAGATCAGCCGGCCACGCTCCTCCCACGCCCCGCGCCCCCGGGTCAGCCCCGCCCGGGCGAACCTGCGTCGGACGACGTCCCGGGCAGCCGACGGGTCGACACGATCTCCTGCGCGACCTGCACCAGCTTGGTGTTGGAGTCCTGGGACAGCCGGCTCAGCACCGAGAAGGCGTTCTCCGCCGAGAGGCCGAACCGTTCCATGACGATCCCCTGCGCCTGGCCGATCACCGTCCGGCTCAGCACCGCAGAGGTCAGCTGCTCCTCGGTCTGCGCGGCCTGGATCGCGGCGGCGGCGACCGCGGCGAAGGACGCCGCGAGCGAGATGTCGGTCGGCGTGAAGGCGTCGACGTCCGTGGAGTAGAGGTTCAGCGCACCGTGCGTGGTCTCGCTCGTGTAGAGCTGCACCGCGAGCATGCTCTTGACGCCGATCTTCGCGTCGACAGCAGGCGCCCAGCGCGGCCAGCGCTCGTCGGAGACGATGTCGGACGAGTGGACGACCTCGTGAGCCCGGACCGCGTCGAGGCACGGCCCCTCGTCGAGCTCGTACTGCAGCCGGTCGCCGATCCGCACACCCGGGTCGGTGGCAGCGGTCGTCGTGATCTCACGACCGAGCACGTGTGTGATCCCGGCGGCAGAGCACCCCTCGACCATCTCCACCGCGAGGTTCACGATGCTCTGCAGCGTCTGGTCGAGCGTCGGCTCGTCCGCGAGCTGCCGGGCGGCGTCGGCGACGCGGTCGGAGACGGTGAGGTCGGACGTCGGCGGGGTGCTGTGGCCGGTCATGGATGACTCCTCGGGGAGGGACCGTCGGTGCGGGGCGGTGAGCCCCCGGCTCAGGGAGCCGGCCGTCCCGACGGTCGAGCGGACGACGACACTGTAGCGCTCGAGCCGAGGAGGTCGGAGCCGGCTCGGGACTCCTGCGGACGTCTCCGCACCAGGCAGCGGTCGCTGAGCGATCAGGATCCGTCGTGCGGGTAGGTCGTCGCGAGCACACGGAGGATCTCGGGGTTCACGACCTCGAGCACCTGTGCGACGAGGTCGCCGAGCTGCACCATCTTCTCGGGCCCGAGGGGGTCGACGACCAGCTCGCGGACGGTCCGCACGTGGCCGGGCGCTGCTGCGACCACGAGCGCCGTCCCGGCGTCGGTGAGCACCACCTCGGTCTGGCGGCCGTCGCCGGCGAACGGTCGTCGCTCCACCCACCCGCGGTCCTCCATGCGGGTCAGCGCGTGCGACAGACGGGAGATCGACCCCGCGACGAAGGCCGCGAGGTCGCTCATCAGCGCTGCCCGTCCCGGGGCCTCGGACAAGCCGGCCATGACCATGTAGTCGAAGCCGTTGACGCCGCTCTCGCGCTTGAGCCCGCTGCTGATCGCGGGAGGCAGGGCCTCCATGAGCGCCGAGAGCAGGAGCCAGGCACGGACCTCGTCCGGGGCCAGCCAGGGCACGGGACCGCCGTCGCCGGTGGTGTCGGCCCGCTCTGCCTTCTCGTCGTCCATCCCCTCACCCTAACCGGTCGCTTGAAGTTTCAACTCGGCAGGCCTACAGTCGCACCGTCAGTTGAAACTTCACGTAAGGAAGATCATGAACCTCGCCCTCTGGATCCTCGCCGGGCTGCTCGCCGTCGCGTTCTTCGCCTCCGGCCTGTCCAAGATCGTCGGCACGCGCGACCAGATGATCACCAAGACCCCCTACGTCGAGGACTTCCCCCAGGGAGCCGTCCGGCTCATCGGGCTCGTCGAGGTGCTCGGTGCGCTGGGGCTCGTCCTGCCTGCCCTTCTCGACGTCGCCCCCGCCCTCGTCCCCACCGCGGCGATCGGCCTCGCCCTCGTGATGATCGGCGCCGCCGTGGTCCACCTGCGCCGCGGAGACGACGTCGCCGCCGCCGTGCCGGCACTGGTGCTCGCCCTCCTCTCCGCCGTCGTCGCCTGGGGTCGCCTCGGCTCCTGGGCCTTCTGAGACGAGGCACGCGATGACCGACGTGATCTTCGGCCTCGACACCTTCGGCGACGTCCCCACCGACGACACCGGGGCGCCCGTGAGCCACGCGCGCTCGATCCGCCAGGTGGTCGACGAGGCCGTCCTGGCCGACCAGCTGGGCGTCGACGTCTTCGCCCTCGGCGAGCACCACCGCCCCGAGTACTCGGTGTCCTCCCCGGAGACCGTGCTCGCCGGCATCGCGACCCGCACCTCTCGGATCCGCCTCGGGTCCGGCGTCACCGTGCTCAGCTCGGACGACCCGGTCCGGGTGTTCCAGCGCTTCGCGACGCTCGACGCGCTGTCCGAGGGGCGTGCGGAGGTGATCCTCGGACGAGGCTCGTTCACCGAGTCCTTCCCGCTCTTCGGCTACGACCTCGCCGACTACGACGTGCTGTTCGAGGAGAAGCTCGAGCTGTTCTCGCGGCTCCTCGAGGAGAAGCCCGTCACCTGGAGCGGCACCACGCGTGCGGCCCTGACCGAGGCGGACGTCTTCCCCAAGACCGAGGGCGGCCTGAAGACCTGGGTCGGAGTCGGAGGCTCTCCGCAGTCGGTGGTCCGGACGGCGCGGTACGGGTTTCCCCTCATGCTCGCGATCATCGGCGGCCAGCCGGAGCGGTTCGCCCCCTACATCGACCTCTACCGGCGTGCGTCCGAGCAGCTCGGCACCGTGGCCCAGCCCGTCGGCATGCACTCCCCCGGGTTCGTCGCCCGCACGGACGACGAGGCGAAGGAGGTCTACTGGCCCCACTACAAGGTGGTGCGCGACCGCATCGGCGCACTCCGCGGGTGGCCGCCCGTACGCCGTGAGGAGTTCGAGGCGGAGACCCGAGACGGGTCGATGTACGTCGGCTCCCCCGAGACCGTCGCCCGCCGCGTCGCCCGCGCGATCTCCGCGACCGGCGTCGGCCGCTTCGACCTCATCTACACCTCGGGCGGCCAGCCGACGAGCGCCCGGACCCGCTCCGTGGAGCTCTTCGGCGAGCGTGTGGTCCCGATGGTCCGCGACCTCCTCACCTCGAGCACGTCATGACCACCACCGTCGGCATCTTCGGCGCGGGCAAGCTCGGGACCGTCGTCGCACGGCTGGCCGTCGCCGCGGGGCACCGCGTCCTCGTGGCCGGCTCTGGCGAGCCCGAGTCCATCCGGCTGGTCGTCGACGTCCTCGCACCTGGCGCCGTCGCCGTGACGGGCGAGGAGGCCGCGCGCACCAGCGACGTGGTCGTCCTCGCCCTGCCCCTCGGGCGGCTCGACACCCTGCCGGGCGCCGCGCTCGCAGGGCAGACGGTGGTCGACGCCACGAACTACTGGTGGGAGGTCGACGGACCACGCCCCGACCTGACTGACGACCTACGGTCGACCAGCGAGGTCGTCCAGGAGCACCTCGGCGGCGCGGTCGTCGTCAAGGCGCTCAACCACATGGGCTACCACGACCTCGACGAAGGACCACGCCCGGCCGGGGCCCCGGGTCGCCGGGCGATCGCCGTCGCCGGTGACGACCGGGCCGCCGTCACACGGGTCGCCACCCTCGTGGACTCGCTCGGCTTCGACACCGTGGACGCCGGGTCGCTGCACGACAGCATCTCGCTCCAGCCGCACGCCGAGGCTTTCGGCGCGAACGTCGAGGCCGCCGTGCTCGCGGAGCTCGTCGCGACGTTCCCCGGCTCGCCTCGCGGCCGAGAGGTGGCTCGGGCACGCGCCCTCGAGGTGCGCTGACGCAGGCTCGGCGCCCTCGGCGCGAGGCCGGCTCGGTACGTCACCCGTGTGCGGACGGCGAGGACCACCGCCGTCCAGCTCCTGTCTCGACGACCGCCACCGTCCACCCGGCAGACGACGTGGTGCGCGGGACGAGCTCGACGCTGTGCGCCCCGCAGTCGCACCGGACGTAGACGACCTGCCCCTCGCTCGTCGCGTGGGAGGACAGACGGGACCACTCGTGGGTGTGCATGACCCGAGCATCACGTAACAGATCGAGCCCTTTCAACCATTACAGTGGCCGGATGGGATTCGACCACGACCACCAGGTCGGACCGCGCCTCGCGGTCGCCCTCGTGAACTCGACCGCGAGCAGCGCGCCACCCCAGGACGGGGCTCGCACACCCGGCGCCGTCGCCCAGTCGGCTCACCAGGTCCTCACGCTCGAAGACCTGCTCGAGGCGCACGGCATCCGCCGTCCGGCGCTCACCGCGACGGCCACCCGCGAGATCACCGGCTGGGCGGAGCGGCTCCGGACGGTCTTCGCCGCCTCCGACGTCGAGGCGCGGTGCGCCGCCGTCAACACGCTCCTCGCCGAGGTCTCCGGAGCCCTGTACCTCTCGACGCACGACGGGACGCCTCCCCACGTGCACCTCGTCCCCGACGAGCAGGAGGTCACGGCCCGCGTCCGGTCCGTGACCGCCGGCGGCCTCGCCTTCTTCCTCGCCTGGTCCGGCGGGACGCGCCTGGGCACCTGCGGTCGCCCCCGGTGCGACCGCGTCTTCGTCGACGCCTCGCGCGGCGGGCGCCAGCGGTACTGCAGCGCCCGCTGCGGCAACACGGACGCGGTGGCGCGGCACCGCGCGCACTTCGGGCACACCCGCTCATCTTCGAGGGTTGACAGTTAGACTTCTAATCATTAGATTCCTGAGCATGGACCACGACGACACCACCCCACCCCGCAGCCTCGAGCTCGTCCGCTGGATCGGGTGGGCGCAGCGCAAGGCCGGCGAGGACTGGATCCGCGAGCGCGACCTCAGCCACCAGCAGGCCTTCGTGCTCGGGCACCTCGCACGGTCACCCGGCGCGATCCAGCGCGAGCTGGCCGACCTGAGCCGCACCAGTGCGGCGAGCGTCTCGAGCCTGCTCCAGGGCCTCGAGCGCCGCGGGCTCGTCGAGCGCCGCTCCGAGGACGGCGACGAGCGCCGCAAGCGCGTCTACGCGACCGACGCCGGTATCGACCTCATCGCGGGCTTCGACTCTGCGATGGAGGCCGCCGACGAGACGATCCTCGCCCCCCTGGACGACGACGAGCGCGCCGCCCTGCAAGCCCTCCTCAGCAAGATCACCGCAGTCCTGCCTCCCCCGTCTCGGTGAGCGCGGCCCGCCACCTGGCCTGACGTCCGCCCGGCCTGACGTCTGCGGCTCACACCACCGCTCTTCCCACCACAGCCCCCACGCCACAGCTCCCTCCACCACGCCCGCGAACGCCGGCGTGCGCTCGAGCCTGCCCAGAAAGAGGACGCCATGAGCACCTCAGCCACCACCAACCCCACCGGCGGCGCCGGCACCGCCGAACCTGTCGGCACCAACCGCTGGTACCTCTCGAGCGCGCCGATGCTGCGCGCCCTCCTGCACCTCTGCGTCCCGATGGCAGCCGCGATGGTCGTCAGCGCGGTCTACAACGTCGTCAACGCCGGGTTCATCGGGTCCCTGCACGACAGCGCGCTCCTCGCGGCGGTCACCCTCGGCGCCCCGCTGCTCGCCGTCGTCATGGCGGTCGGCGGCATGTTCGGCGTCGGGGGTGGTGCGCTGATCTCACGCCTGCTCGGCGCGACGGAGCACGACCCGACGCAGGCCGGGCAGATCAGGCGCGTCTCGTCCTTCGCGCTCTGGGGCTCCGTCGTGACCGGAGCCGCGATCAGCGTGGTCGGGCTCGTGCTGCTCGACCCGCTCGTGTCCCTGCTGGGCGCAGACAGCGCCGCGGCACCTGCGACCCGTGCCTTCGTCGGGACGCTGCTCGTCTTCGTCCCGGTCTTCGCCGCCGCGTTCTGCCTCGAGCAGCTGGTCCGGGCCGAGGGCGCCGCGCGCCAGGTGATGACTGCCCTCGTCGTCTCGACGGTCGCGAACGTGGTGCTCGACGTCCTCTTCATCCTCGTCCTGCACCGGGGCGTGGCCGGGGCCGCGCTCGCGATGGGCCTGTCGAACGTCGTCACGGTCGTCTACCTCGCCGGGTGGCTCCACCGCAGCAGCCAGCACGTCCGGCTCTCCCCCCGGTGGTTCACGCTCTCGTCCACGGTCCTGCGCCCCGTCCTGGGTGTCGGGGTGAGCGAGCTGTTCCAGGCGTCGTTCCTGGTGGTCACGTCCCTCGTGCTCAACAACCTCGCCGCCACCTACGGCGACACCGCGCTGGCTGCCATGGGGGTCGCGGTCCGCGTCGCGCAGGTCCCCGAGTTCTTGGTCATGGGCGTGACGCTCGGTGTCCTGCCGCTCTTCGCCTACGCCTACGGCAAGGGCGACCGTGAGCGCCTCGCGTCGGCGCTGCGCGTCTCGGCGATCACGGTGGGGAGCATCGTGCTGGTCTCCGCGGCCACGGCCGTCGTGCTCCGGGAGCAGCTGGTCTCGGCGTTCACGGCAGACCGCGCTGTCCTCGCGGTCGGTGTGACCGTGCTGACGGCGCAGGTCGTCGCGATGGTCGCCAACGGGTTCGCCGGGCTGCTCACGTCGTACTTCCAGGCGACCGGCCGCACCGTCCCGGCGATCGTCATGTCGACGGCGCAGGGGGTGCTGTTCGTCCCCGTCGTCCTCGCCGGCCACGTGTGGTTCGGGCTGCCCGGCATCATCTGGTCGTTGACCGTGTCCGAGGGCGTCGTGCTCGTCGTCGGGATCGCGCTGTGGTTCGGCTACCGGCGCTCGATCGACCGCGGCCTGGCCGAGGGCAGTCCCGAGCGCGCGGAGGCTGCGCTCGAGCAGGCCGACGCGTAGCGCCGGAGCCGGGCCCTCAGCCCTGCCGGGCCTGGAGCGCCGCGTCGATCGCGGCCCGCAGGTCCGCCTCGGTGCGCAGCTCGACCCGGACGTCGTCGACGAAGATCGTCGGGGTCCCCTGGACGCCCAGCGCGACCCCGGCCTCGAAGTCCGACGCGACCCGGTCGAGCACCTCGGGGTCGGCGACGTCGCGGTCGTAGACCTCGAGGTCCAGTCCGAGGTCCTCGGCGAAGGTCCGGAACAGGTCGGCCTGCGACACCTGCTGCTCGCCCCACTGCGCCTGCGTGTCGAACATGCGGTGGTACATCTCCTCGAGCCGCCCCTGCCTCGCGGCGGCCTCGACGGCGACGGCCGCGGTGGTGGAGTTGGCGTGGCCCGGCATCGGGAAGTACCTGATCGCGAAGGTCACCTGCCCCTCGTGCTCGGCGCGCAGGTCCTCGAGCACCGGGTAGACCGCGGCGCACACCTCGCACTCGAAGTCGAGGAACTCCACGACCGTCACCGCCCCCTCGCCCGCGTCAGACAGCAGGCGGGTGTCCGCGGCGAGGGCCGGCGCGGCTGGGCCGCTGGCAGGTCGCTCCGCCGACGACGAGCCGGAGGAGATTGCGACGTAGACGAGCGCGCCGAGCACGACGGCAGCCAGGGCTGCGACGACGGAGGCGACGAGACGAGAGCTTCGAGCGGGCACGGTGTGTCCTTGTCAGCAGTGCGGGTGGGGCGGGCGGTGCGACGGTGCGGGCAGCAGCAGGGTCAGCGGGTCAGCGCGGTGGCCGGTACCGGGACGTCCGCTGCTGGGAGCCCCGGCAGGGCGGGGCGACCGCGCGAGGCCCGGACGCCGTTGGCGATGATGAGGACCTCGGCGAGCTCGTGCACCAGCACCACCCCGGCGAGAGCGACGGTACCGGTCAGGGCCAGCGGGACGAGGACCACGACGACCAGCAGGGCGAGCACGATGTTCTGGGTCATGATCACGTGGCCGCGTCGCGCGTGGGCCAGCGCCTGCGGGATCAGCCGCAGGTCAGACCCGGTGAAGGTGACGTCGGCCGACTCGACGGCGGCGGCGGAGCCGGTGGCCCCCATGGCGATCCCGACGCCGGCGGTCGCGAGCGCCGGGGCGTCGTTGATGCCATCACCGACCATCGCGGTCACGCCGCGGGCACCGAGGGCGTCGACGGCCGCGGCCTTGTCGGTGGGGAGCTGCTGGGCACGGACGTCGGCGATGCCGACCGTGCGGGCGAGCGCTGCCGCGGTGCGGGGGTTGTCCCCGGTGAGCATCACGGTCTCGATGCCCTGCGCGTGCAGACCGGCGACCGCGGCCGCCGCCTCGGGGCGCAGCTCGTCGCGGATCCCCAGGAGCCCCGCCGGTCGTCCGCCGACCTCGACGACGACGACCGTCATGCCGTCGGCCTCCATCCTCGCGCAGCGCTCCTCGAGCAGCCCCGGATCCACCCAGCGCGGGCTGCCGACCCGCACCGCTGCCCCGTGGACCGTCCCTGTGAGCCCCTGACCGGCGAGCTCGTGGGCGTCGTCGACGACCGGCGGCGCCGGGTGCGCGGCGAGGACCGCGGAGGCCAGCGGGTGGGTGCTCCGGGCCTCGAGCGCTGCCGCGGCCTCGAGGACCGCGTCGCGGTCGATGCCGTCAGCGGTCGCGACCTCGACCACCGTCGGGCGGTTCTGCGTGAGCGTCCCGGTCTTGTCGAAGGCCACCACGGACACCGCCCCCAGCCGCTCGAAGGCCTGCCCGGAGGTGATGACCACCCCGAAGCGGCTCGCCGACCCGATCGCGGAGATCACCGTGACCGGGACGGCGATGGCCAGGGCGCACGGCGACGCCGCGACCAGGACCACGAGGGCCCGCTCGACCCAGAGGCCGGGGTCGTCGGTGAACGCGCCGCCGAGCGCCACGAGCGCTGCGGCCACGAGCACCGCGGGCACCAGCGGGCGGGCGATCCGGTCGGCGACACGGGCACGGTCGCCCTTGCGCTGGTGGGCCTGCTCGACGAGCCGCACGATCGTGGTGAGCGAGTTCTCGGTGCCGCTGGCCGTCGCCTCGACGAGCAGCGTCCCCGACCCGTTGATCGAGCCGGCGGCGACGGCGTCGCCCGGTGCGACCTCGACGGGGATCGACTCCCCGGTGACGGCCGACGCGTCCATGCTGCTGCGCCCCTGGGCGACCACCCCGTCGGTCGCGAGGCGCTCACCGGCGCGGACCACGAGCAGGTCCAGCTCGCGGACCTCGGCGACCGGGACGACCTCGTCGCCGGACAGCCGTGAGACGGTCGCCGTCTCGGGGACGAGGGAGAGCAGCGAGCGCAGGCCGGCCTTCGCACGGTCCATCGCGCGGTCCTCGAGGGCCTCCGCGATCGAGAACAGGAAGGCGAGTGCGGCAGCCTCCCCGACGTGCCCGAGGAGGACCGCCCCGACCGCCGCGACGGTCATGAGGAGACCGACGCCGAGCCGACCGCGGGCGAGCCGGCGCACGGCGCCCGGCACGAAGGTCGACGCACCGACCAGCAGGCTCGCGGCGAGGACGACCGCGGCTGCCGCGCCGGCCCCCGACCACTCGAGCGCGTAGCCGAGCGCCAGGAGGAGGCCGGCGCCGAGCGGGACCAGGATCGAGCGGTCGCGCCACCACCGCGAGGTGGGGACGGGCGCTGCGAGCGCGCCGGGGTCCACCACCTGCGACTCTCCTCCCTGCAGGGTCCGCGGAGAGGCCACCGGCGACGGCTGCGTGTCGTCGCCGCCGCAGCACTCCCGGCTCACGGCTGCACCTGCGTGCCGCAGCACAGCGGGACGTCGCAGTGCTCGTCGGAGCACCCCTCGCCGTCGTCGACGGCGAGCACCACGTCGATGAGCGAGGCGAGCGCAGACGTGAGGTGCGGGTCGGCGATCTCGTAGCGCGTGCGGCGCCCCTCCGGCACCGCGACGACGATCCCGCAGCCCCGCAGGCAGCTGAGGTGGTTGGACACGTTCGTGCGGGTCAGCCCGAGGTCCTGCGCCAGCGTGGCGGGGTACCCGGGCTCGGACAGCAGGTGCACGAGGATCCGCGAGCGCGTGGGGTCGGACATCGCCCGACCGAGCCGGTTCATGACGTCGAGGCGCGAGGCGATGGTCAGCATGCGCTGACTATACAGCCAAGGCTGACCATTTCATCCGCTCACGGACGTGGAGCGAGGGGCCCGTCGACGACGGACCCCCCGTACAGGGTGCCCCGTCTGCTGGAGCCGCCCTCAAGACAGGTTCGAGGCGAGGGTCGTCGCGGATGGGCCACGCCTCCCGCCGTCGCCGTGATCGCGCTGCGCCTGACGGTAGCGGCGTGTAGCGTCGACCGCGGGTCTAGAAGGCGGCTCGAGCACCGACGCCCCCGGAGGTCCCACGATGAACGAGTCCATCCAGCAGAACGCCGTGCAGCAAGGACTCGCCGTCAGCTGCCGAGCCCTGGGCATCACCGAGATCACCGCCGGCTGGGACGAGGTCAAGCACGCCTTCCGGCGCGCCTGGTCCACGTGGGACCGCGCCTCGGAGCTCCCCGCCATCCGGTGCACGTTCGTCGGCAGCTCGATCCACCCGGCCCTGGTCAAGAGCGCCTCGCGGCCTGGGAGCCTCATCGCGTCCTGGGACTGCGAGGGCTCGCTGCGCCCCGTGGTCCGTGACGACCTGGCACCTGGCGCCCTGCCCGACCTCCTCGCGCTCCTCACCGGAGTGCGCCTCGAGGACTGGATCGAGCTCACCCGGTCACTCGTCGCCAGCCTCGACGACGCCGACGTGATCCACGTCCCCGCCTACGAGCCAGCGCCCGACGACCGCCACGACGTGCCCGCGAGCACCACGCCCGCCCCCGCGATCTGAACCGCGCGCCGCCGAGCGACCTCTCACCCGCTCTGCCCCTGGTGCGGCCGTGCGGACCCGTCACCTGCGACGACACCTTCCGGACCACAGGCCGACGCCGCACGCTCCCACCGTCGCCCCGGTGTGGCAGTCCTCACGCACCCCCTCCCCCGATGGCGAGGTACTGGCACATCTGTTCAGGTTGGTCTCTCACGACAGCAGCGAGCTCGACCGCACGCACGACGAACGGAACACCCCATGCCTGGACCAGACGCCATCGACACCGACCTGCGGACCCCACGCCCCACGACCCCCTCGTGGCGCGCCACGTACCTCGGGTCGGACACCCGCGACGGCTCGGCGAACATCTCGTGGGGCTCCGTCCTCGCCGGGGTCGTCACCTTCCTCGCGCTCGTCGTCACCTTCTCCCTCATCGGCACCGCCATCGGGCTCGGCGGGGTCGACCCGGCCTCCGACAACCCCCTCGACGGCGTCGGCACCGGTCTGACCATCTGGGCCGTCCTCACGCTCCTCGTCTCGCTCGCCGGTGCCGGCTTCGTCTCCGGGGTCCTCGCGGTCCGCGCAGGCTTCATGCACGGAGTGGTCACCTGGGCCACCGGCGTCATCGCCTTCGTGGTGCTCCTCGGCCTCCTCGCCTCGGCCGCCTTCGGCGCCATCGGCTCGCTCGTCAGCGGTGCCGCCTCGACCGTCGGGGGCGCGGCGTCGAGCGTGGCCGACCTCGCCGGGGACGGCGTGAACAAGGCCATCGACGGCGTCTCCGACCAGCTCGGCGACATCGACGCGGCCTCGGTCGACCAGCAGACCCAGGACATCCTCGTCGGCACCGGCGTCCCCGAGCTCCAGCCCGGGTACCTCCAGGACCAGGTCGACGCCGCCGGCACCGAGATCAGCGACGCCGGAGTCGACCTGCTGACCAACCCGGACGACGCCGACACGATCCTCGACGACCTCACCACGTCCCTCGAGGACCGCGTCACGACCATCACCGACGCGGTCGACCGCGACGCGATCACCCGGTCTGTCGCGGAGAACACCGACCTCACCGGCACCGAGGCCGAGGAGGCCGTCAGCACGATCGAGCAGGGGCTGCAGTCCGCCGGCCAGTCCGCGCAGGACATGCTCGACGGTGCGGCCTCAGCCCTCGCCGACGCGCGGGAGACCATCTCCGAGCAGATCGACCAGGCGCGTCAGACCGCTGACGACATCTCGGACTCCGTCGCCCGCGCCGCCGGCTGGGTGTTCGTCGCACTGGTCCTCGGGCTCGCCGTGACCGCGTTCGCCGCGCTGCTCGGCTCGCGCCTCGTCGTCGGACGGGACTCCGCAGGCCGGGTCACCCGCCAGGGCTGACCTCACGCTCCGCAGACGACGTCCCGCTCACCTGCCACGGTGCGCGGGACGTCGTCGTCTCCGCACCCACCGCGAGGTACCGGACACGCCCGGGGGGCACCGCGCAGCATCGTCCGACGGCGCGCCGCGGGAGCGTGGGTGTCACGCACGGGCACGGGTGTGCCACCCTTCCGGTGTGGACTCTCTCCCCGGCACCGAGGCGCTCGCGGCACGCGCCGAGCAGATGGCAGCCCTGTTCGGCTCCCGCGCGGTCGGCGTGGCGACCGGGTCCGTCGACCGGGTCCACGAGGCCAACGACGAGATGCTGCGCATCCTCGGCAGGACGAGAGCCGACCTCGCCGAGGGGATCTCGTGGATGGACGTCGGGCGCCCGGCCGACGCCGAGCGTGACACCCGGGCCTTCGACCACCTGCGTCGCGACGGCAGCTCCGTGGTCGTCAAAGAGCTCGTGCGCCCCGACGGCGAGGGCGTCCCGGCGCTCGCGATCCTGGCGGCGACCGGTCGCGGCCCCCTGCGGTGGGTCGCCGTGGTCGTCGACCTCTCGGGGGACGAGCGGCTCAAGCACCTCGCGTGGTCCGAGGCCGCGATCGTCTCCACCCTGCTCGAGGACGCACCGATCGGCTTCGCCTTCATCGGGCCAGACCTGCGGTTCGTCCGGGTCAACCGTGAGCTCGCCGCCATGAACGGCTTCACGGTCGCCGAGCACGACGGCGCAGGCGTCTTCGACCTGCTCCCCGACCTGCGCGAGGGCGCCGAGCCCCTGCTGCGCGCCGTGCTGGACCGTGGCATCCCGGTCCGCGACGCGGAGATCGTCGGGACCACCCCTGCCGAGCCCGGCGTGACCCACACCTGGCTCGAGTCGTTCTTCCCCGTCCGCACCGCGCACGGGCCCGTCCTCGGCGTGGCCGCGATCGCCCGTGACGTCACCCGCGTGCGGAGCCTCCAGGACGAGCTCGCCGCCACCTCGCTGCGGCTGAGCCGGGCGCTCCACGAGATGCAGGAGACCCTGCAGCCTGCCGTGCTCCCCGGCGCGGACGGCTACTCGGTGGCCTTCCGCCACCTGCCCGCCGACGCCGAGGTCGGGCTCGGCGGCGACTGGTACGACGTGGTCCGCACCGCCGAGGGCCACCTCGTGGCCAGCATCGGCGACGTCGTCGGCCACGGGGTCGAGGCCATCGGCGACATGGCACGCGCCAGCTCGTCCCTGCGCGCCTACGTCAGCGAGGGGCACTCCCCCGACCGCGCGCTCGGCCACCTCGACACCCTGCTCGGCAGCACCGGCACGTCGATGGCCACAGCCGCCGTGATGAGCGTCGACCCCGCCACCGGCGAGGTCTGCCTCGCACGGGCAGGGCACCCGTACCCCCTCGTGGTGAGCACAGACGGCAGCGTCCGGACGCTCGACGGCGCCTCCGGGCCGATGCTCGGCGCGCTGCCCGGGTCACGCTTCACGACGGCCGAGCTGGTGCTGCGCCCTGGCGACACCGTCGTGCTGTTCACCGACGGTCTCGTCGAGCGCCGCGGCGAGAGCCCGGCGGCGAGCGCCGCACGCCTGGCCCAGGCGCTCTCCGCCGGCGCCGACCTCGGGGTCGAGGAGCTGGCCGACCTCGTCCTCGATCGCTGTCTCTTGCCCGGCCTGCGCCGCGACGACGCGTGCCTGCTCCTCGTGCGGCGCGACGCCTAGCCCGAGCCCGGCAGACCGGTCTCGTCGGCCGGGAACCTCGCCCAGACGTGCTTGGCGTCCTGGGTGGCGTACCAGCCGACGCTGTCGGCGACACGCGTCACGAGCGCGAGGCCGAAGCCGCCCTCTCCCGGCCCTCGCCCCTCGGGACGCTGCGGGGCTGCGGCGGGCGTGCAGTCGGCGACGTCGAGGAGGTACCCCTCCGGTGCCGTCCAGAGGCTGACCGTCGCCGGCGGGCCGGCGTGCTTGAGCGCGTTGGTCGCCAGCTCGCTCGCAGCCAGCGCGAGTCCGGCGGCGACGTCGGCGCGTCGCCCCGTCGCGACCTGGTCCTGGCGGGGCGCGTCCGCGCCCTGGCGCTGCACCGCGGCGGTCAGAGCACCTCGCAGGAGGCCGAGCTGGTCGTACGAGTCGAGCGTCCAGGTGGTCACGGTGCCGGGGTGCCCAGGTGGTTCGGCGTGCGGGATCGGCGTCACGGGTACTCCTCTTGAAGACCTCTATCGTCACAGGCCCGAGCGCTCCACGCCTCCGGGGACACGGGCGCCGTGCTCAGATCGTGATCTGCAGCGCCGCCGTCAGAGGGTGATACGCCCCAGGGCCAGGCCGACGACGGCCACCACACCCAGCGCCGCCACGACCGCCGCGGCGCACAGCTCTCGCCGCGAGAGGCCACCTGCGGCGCGGCGTGCGTACGCGTGCACGACCGTCCCCGGCGCGTAGACGACACAGGTGAGCAGGAGGTACTTCAGCCCGCCGGCCCACACGAGGAACAGCGCGTAGCCGATCGCGAGCACCGCGAGGACGACCCAGCGGGCGGCGGTGCGCCGGTCGGGCCACGCGAGCCTCAGGGACAGCCCGGCCGAGAGCAGGTACGGGACGAGCACCAGGGAGGAGCACAGGGAGATCGCGACCGTGAAGGCGTCGGTGGTGCCCAGGACGGTGAGCAGGAAGAGCTGGACCAGGACGCTGGTCATGGTGATCGCGGCGACGGGCGCGTGGTGGCGGTTCTCGCGGGCGAGCCAGCGGGGCATGTCACCCTGCTCGGCGGCCTGGACCACCACCTCGCAGCTCACCAGCGTCCACGCGAGGTAGGCCCCGAGGACGGAGATCAGCAGGCCGACACCGACGAGCGCCCCGCCCCACGGCCCGAGGACGTGCTCGAGGACACCGCCGATCGAGGGCTGGTCGAGCGCGGCGATCTCCTCGCGGGGCATCACACCGAAGGACACCATGGTCACGAGCACGAACAGCACGAAGACCCCGCCGAACCCCGTCATGGTGGCCCATCCGACGTCGGCCCGGCGCCGGGCGTAGCGCGAGTACGCGCTCGCGCACTCCATCCCGATGAACACGAAGACGGTGAGGAGCATCGTCGAGCGCACCTGCGAGGGGAGCGGGACGCCGCTGACGCTCATGTTCGCCACGAAGACGGCCGGGTCGAAGGCGACCAGCGCGACGACCACGAACACCCCGAGCGGGACGAGCTTGGCGACGGTGACGACCCGGTTCAGCGCGTTCGCGGAGTGGATCCCGCGGGAGAGCAGCAGCTGGTAGACCCAGACGCCGACCGAGGCGACGGCGACGGCCGCCGGCGTCGACCCGCCGTCGAAGACCGGCAGCCACTCCCCGACGGTCGACATGATGAGGACCCAGTAGGCGACGTTCCCGACGACCGCGGTGAGGTAGTACCCGAAGGCCGACAAGAACTCGGCGTAGCGGCCGAACCCCTCGCGGGCGTAGGAGTAGACGCCCGCGTCCAGGTCGGGCCGCCGGTTGGCCAGGCGCAGGAAGGTCAGCGCCAGCGTCGCGGTCCCCGCGCCCGCGATCACCCACGCGATGCCCGACCCGGCCACCCCCGTGCTCCGGGAGAACTCTCCGGGCAGGGAGAACACCCCGGCCCCGACCATCGAGCCCACCACGAGCGCGACGAGCGTCCAGCGGCCGACTGCGACCGGCGTCGTCGCCGCAGGTCGCTCCGTCGTCTGCCCCGTCATCGCCGTGCCGTGCCGCGCTGCTCGCCCCTCGTGACCATCGTGGCCCCCACCTCGGTCGTCGCCAGGTCTGCATCATGGCAGCCGTCGACCGGTCGCGACAGAGGGGGCACGGTGGCGGGTATTGCGGAGCACGGGAGGTCCGACCACACTGGGTCTCGGCGGACCGGGGACGGGCCGCCGTCCGCGTGGTGCAGGACGCCGGCGCCCGAGCCTCGTCGGGGCAGGCCACCTGCCGAGCTCTTGGGGGGCACGATGAGACACCCGGCGACCGACCTGACCGACGACCCGGCCGCGCCCGTCGCGCACGGTGCGAGCAGCGTGCTGGGGGCCACGCCGCCGAGCACGTCGACCACCACCGCGCCGCCCACCGCTCCCCGTGCCCCGTCAGAGCCGGTCACGCCCGGACGTCCCTGGGCCCGCACCGTCGCCAGGCTCACCGGGCGCGTCGTCCAGGCAGTCGCGATCTGGCTGCTCGTCGGGCTGCTGCTCCTGCCCTTCGCCCCGGGCGTCGTCCACGACGTCGGCCGGTGGCTGTCGGTCCTCAACGTCCCGAGCCAGCCGAGCTTCTTCACGGTGATCCTCGTGGGGGTCGTGGCCTCGGGCCTGCTGCGCCGGCTCCGTGCCGCGCTGTGGTTCGTGATCCTCGCGTGGCAGGTGCCGCCGATGCTGCTCGCCGTCCTCACCGCGCTGGTCGTCGGGACCCGGCAGTCGACGCTCGCCGAGCTCGAGGTCCCGCCGGTCGACCTCGTCGCGGGCGTCGTGGCCCTCGTCGCCATCCCCGTCCTGGTGCTCTCCCGCGAGGCCTTCCCCGCCCGCCTGCGGCCGCGCGCGTGGCGCGGCGCAGTCCTGGTGATGCTCACCGGCGCGGTCGTGAGCACGGTCGTCGCGATGTCGCTCCTCCAGGTCGTCACGCACTCCCTCAGCGGACCGGCGGAGCGCCTGCGGTGGAGCCTCGCGAACGCTGTCGGCATCCACGTCGCGACGTCGCCCGCCGACCCGAGCGTCCCCGCGTGGGTCGCGGTCGTGGCGAGCGTGTTCTCCGCCGCCGGGCTGCTGCTCGGCATCGCCGTGTTCCTCCGATCAGCCGCGGGTGACCCCCGACGCCGCTCGGACGACGCGCTCGCCGTGCGACGCCTGCTCCTCACCTACCCGTCGGCCGACTCCCTCGAGTACTTCGCGACGCGTGACGACAGGTCGGCGGTCCTGTCGGCCGACGGCGAAGCCGCCGTGTCCTACCGGGTGGTCTCGGGCGTGAGCCTCGCGGCCGGCGACCCGGTGGGTGACCCCGCCTCGTGGCCCGACGCCGTGGCCCGCTGGCTCGACCACACCCGCGCGCACGGGTGGATCCCCGCCGTCACCTCGGCCACGCCCGCCGGCGCACGCACCTACCGCGACGCCGGCCTGCACCCGCTGCCCATGGGCGACGAGGCGGTCGTCGAGACGCGCCGGTTCGACCTGTCGAACCCGGCGATGCGCCCGGTCCGGCGCAGCGTCGAGCGTGGGAAGACGGCCGGGTACACGGTGCGCGTCCGCCGGCAGTCTGCCGTCGCCCCGGCCGAGCTCGCCGGGCTCGTCGAGCTCGCCGAGACGTGGCGGCACGGCGACGAGCGCGGGTACTCCATGGCCCTCGACCGGCTCGGGTCGCCCGTCGACCCACGCGAGGTGGTCGTCACCGCGCACGACGCCGACGGGACGTGCCAGGGGCTGCTGTCCTTCGTCCCGTGGGGACGGCGGGGGCTCTCGCTCGACGTGATGCGCCGGTCTCCCGACGCGGTCTCCGGAGTCACCGAGATCATGGTCGCGGGCCTGGTCGGCTCCTCCCGCGAGCTCGGCGTCGAGGAGGTGTCCATGAACTTCGCGATGTTCCGGGAGACCTTCGAGCTCGGCGAGCGCATCGGTGCCACGCCGTTCCAGCGCCTCAACCGTCGCGTGCTGCTCCTCGCGTCCCGGTACTGGCAGCTCGAGCAGCTGTACCGGTCCAACGAGAAGTACCTGCCCGACTGGCGTCCGCGCCTGCTCTGCTACGAGGCCACCAGCCAGCTGACGCGCGTGATCTTCGCCCTCGGGCAGGCCGAGGGCTTCCTGCCCCGCAACCCCCGCTGGTTCGCCGGCACGGACGAGCGCGAGGACGAGCCGAGCCTGAGCAGCCCCGAGCAGGCTGCCGAGGTCGTCGCGCAGGAGACCGCGCTGCTCGCGGTCGCCGGACCGGAGCGCCGCCTCACCGAGCAGCAGCGCAACCGGCACCGCAGGCTCGACGTGCTGCGCGCCGCCGGCATGGACCCCTACCCGGTGGCGGTCCCCCGCAGCTGCACGGTGGGCGAGGCGAGGGCCCTGGCAGTGCAGGTCGGGACGAGCCCCGAGACCGGGCCGGCGACGGAGCAGGTCGAGGTCGTGGGGCGCGTGGTGCGCCTGCGCGACCTCGGCGGCGTGCTGTTCGCCGTCCTGCGCGAGGGCACCGACCAGGTGCAGGCGATGCTCACGGCCGACGGGAGCGCCGACGTCGCGCTCTGGCGTCGCGCCGTCGACCTCGGCGACCAGGTCGGGGTCAGCGGGACCGTGACCCGCAGCCGCAGCGGCGAGCCGACGGTCCAGGTGACCTCCTGGCGGATGGCCGCGAAGGCGCTCACGCCGCCCCCGGACAAGCACCGCGGGCTCGTCGACCCGGAGACGCGACTGCGACTGCGCCACATGGACCTGGCCCTCGACGACCGCGCCCAGCAGCTGCTGCGCGCCCGGTCGGCCGCGGTGTGGTCGATGCGCAGCACGCTGGTCGGCCGCGACTTCCTCGAGGTCGAGACCCCGATCCTGCAGCGGATCCACGGTGGCGCCAACGCGCGCCCCTTCACCACGCACATCAACGCGTACGACATGGACCTGTACCTGCGGATCGCCCCCGAGCTCTACCTGAAGCAGCTCATGGTCGGTGGTGCGGGGCGGGTGTTCGAGCTCGGGCGCAACTTCCGCAACGAGGGCGTCGACAGCACGCACAACCCCGAGTTCACCTCGGTCGAGGCCTACGAGGCCTTCGGCGACTACCTCACCATGCGCGACCTCACCCGTGACCTCGTCGTGGCCGCGGCGGTCGCCGTGCACGGCGAGCCGGTCTCCCGCAGGGCCGACGGCACCGTGGTCCGTCTCGACGAGCCGTGGCCGAGCATCACGGTGCACGACGCGGTCTCCCGCGCCGTCGGGGTCGAGGTCACCCCTGACCTCCCGCTGGCCGACCTGCGCAAGGTCTGCGACTCCCACGACGTCGCCTGGGACGCCCAGGAGACCCACGGGGCGCTCGTCACCGAGCTGTACGACAGGTTCGTCGAGGGGCAGACCGAGCGGCCGACCTTCTACATGGACTTCCCCGTGGAGACCTCCCCGCTGACCCGCCAGCACCGGCGCGACCCGCGCCTGGCCGAGCGGTGGGACCTCGTGGCCTTCGGCGCCGAGCTCGGCACCGCGTACTCCGAGCTCGTCGACCCGGTCGAGCAGCGGGCCCGGCTGACCCAGCAGTCGATCCTCGCGGCGGCGGGCGACCCCGAGGCCATGGAGGTCGACGAGGGCTTCCTCTCCGCCCTCGAGTTCGCCATGCCGCCGACCGGTGGTCTCGGCATCGGTGTGGACCGGGTGGTGATGATGCTCGTGGGCGCCTCGATCCGCGACACCCTGACCTTCCCGTTCATCCGTCCGACCGGTCGGGCCTGAGGGTCAGGGCCGACCATGACCTTCGCACTCCTCGCCGCAGCGGTCGCCGCGGTCGCCTACGGCGTGAGCACCGTCATGCAGGCGGTCGCCATGCGTCGCGCCCACGGCCTCGCCGGGGTCGCCCAGCCGCTCGTCGTCGCCGCGCTCGTGCTCGACGGCGCCGCGTGGCTGCTCTCCCTGGTGGCCCTCGACCGCCTCCCGCTGTTCGTGGTGCAGGCCGTCCTCGCCGCGTCCGTCGTGGTCGTGGTGCTGCTCGCCCGCGTCGTCCTCGACGCCCCGACCCGGCGACGCGACGTGGCCGCGGTCGTCGTGGTGGTCCTCGCGCTCGTCGCGCTGGCCGGCGGCTCGGGCGAGCAGCCCGCGAGCGCCCCGCCGCAGGGCTTCGACGCCTCGATGATCGCCGCCTCGGTGCTGCTCGCGGTCGTGACCGCCGTCGCCTACGCGAAGGGCTCCCCCGCCCTGCTCGCCCTGCTCTCCGGGCTGGGGTTCTCCGGTGCGGCGATCGCGGCCCGCGGCGCGCACGGCGCCGACGACCTCCTGGGGACGGTGCTGCAGCCGCTGACCGTGGCGATCCTCGTCTGCGGGGCGTGCGGGGTGCTCGCCTCGCTGCGGGCGCTCGAGCGCGGCTCTGCCGGGTCGATCGCCGCCGTGCTGTCGGTCACCGAGGTCGTGGTCCCCGGGGCGGTCGGACTCGTGGTGCTCGGCGACGTGGTGCGCGAGGGCTGGGCCGTCCCGGTCGCCCTCGGGCTCGTGGCAGCGCTCGGGGCCTGCTGGGTGCTCGCGACGAGCCCCGCGAGCGCGACCGCCGAGGAGGCGCCCGTCGCGAGCGCCCCGGCCTGAGCCGGGGCGCCTGAGGTCAGGCGAGCCGCTTCTGCCAGAGGGCGACGACGCCGGTGGGGGCGAAGCCGAGCGCCTCGTTGATGGACAGCATGTGCCGGTTCTCCTCGGCGTTCCAGGTGTGCAGGCGCTCGAGCGCGGGGCGCAGGGTGCGCAGCGCCACGAGGTTCTGGGCCTTCATGAGCATGCCCAGGCGGTGCCCACGGTGCGCCGGGGCGACGAGGGTGTCGTCCTGGAACGCCAGGAAGCCGTAGGACGACGGCATCTGGATCTCGCTGTACCCGACGAGCTCGCCCGAGGGCCGGTGCCGGACCGCGGTCGTCATGACGTCGTTCCCCGACTCCCGCGAGGTCTGCTCCGCCTGCCGGACGTCCTCCACCGTCTGCACGTGCTCGACGAGGTCGAGCCCCGCGACGGGGACCGCCGTCGACATGAGGGTCGAGAGCGCGGCGTACTGCTCGACGAGGTCGTCGGGGCAGCGGTCGTACCAGGTCAGGGCCTCGTAGTCGGGGCCGGCCGCGACCAGGGCCTCGGCGAGGTACCGGTCGACGACGCCGTCGTCGGCCAGGGGGAAGGACAGGACGCTGTACCGCTCACCCTGCTCGAGCGCGTAGCCACGCCCCCGGGCGAAGGCCACGGCGGGCGCGTCCCCGGCGATGCGTCCGGCACCGGTCGGCGGCGTCACGACGTCCACGGCGTCGGCCGGCGGCTCGCCCGCGTGCCCGACGTCGAGGATGAGGGTCGTCCGGCCGCGCTCTGCTGCGAGCGCCTCGACGGCGTCGGCCAGCGCCGTGCCGATCCCCGAGCGGAGCGAGTCGGGGCGGACGTAGACGCCGAAGGTCGCGAGGTGGGTGTTGCCGGTGAGCTCCATCGCGAGGAAGGCCGCGCCCACGACGTCCTCCCGCGCCGGCTCGCCCTCGGTCCCGGGGCGGGTCGCGACGAGCACGAGACGCTCGGTCGAGCTCGCGTCGCGCATGATCGGGAGCCGCATCTCTGCGGGCAGGTACAGGTCGCCGTGGCCCCACGTCGCGGTCTCGACCGCGTGCTGGACGTCGCAGGCCCCGAGGAAGGGTTGCGCCTGCGGGCTCTCGAGGGACTCGGGCAGGGCGACGAGGGACACGGTCCACCGGTCGCTCGGGCTGGGCATGGTTCGGTCGGGGGTCGTCCCCTGGGTGGTGCTCATGGCCACCATGCTGGTCAGCGCAGGTCAGCCGGTCAACGGAATAAGCGCAGGACCTCTGGGCCATCACCTAGGATCTTGGTCATGACCGGTCAGGGCAGCGAGGTGCTAGAGGTGCCCGCAGTGGACCCCACGACCTCTGGGCGGTCCCGCGCCGAGCGCACGGCACGTGCCACCCGCGGCCTCGCAGCAGCCGGCTTCTCGACCTTCGTCGCCCTGGCCTCGCACGTGCTCGCCGGCGGCGAGGTCCCGGGCCTGCTCGGGATCGTCGTCCCGCTGGTCTTCGCGACCTCCACGTGCATCGCCCTCGCCGGGCTACGGCGTTCGTGGTTGCGCCTGTCGGTGTCGGTCGCCCTCAGCCAGGTCCTCTTCCACACGCTGTTCGTCGTCGGTGCCGCCACCACGTCGACCGTCGTGACCGGCACCGGCGGGGCCCATGCGGGCCACGGCGCCGAGCCGATGGTGATGGCCGTCGGGTCCGCCGGGTCGTCGATGGCGCACGCCGGGCACTCCGGGGCCTGGATGTGGTTCGCGCACGCGGTCGCCGCCCTCGTCACCGTCGTCACCCTGCGCCAGGGCGAGGCCGTCCTGGCGCGGTTCGCCGAGCTCGCCGACCGCCTCGTCGCCGTCCTCTTCCTGCCGGTCGTCCGGCTCCTCGTCCTCCCGACCCAGCCGCGCGCGGCGCTCACGGGCGTCGAGGGCGTCTGGACGCCGTCACCGCTCCCGGTGGTGACCACCGGGACGGTCCGCAGAGGACCGCCCGTCCCGTCGTACGTCTGACACCCACGCCAGCACCTGACCGAGGCACGCCCGTCGCGCCCGGCCACCGCGCTGTGCCCTGACGTTCCCGCGCCCGCACACCGGCGCCCCGCCGTCGCACCAGGCTCCCTGGCACCTGAGCCTCGGGGCCGCCTGGTCTCCTGCGACGACGTGCCCCCGGGACGCGTGCGCGGGCCTCGACGAAGGCCTGACATGACTGCTCTGACACCTCGTGCTGCCCTGACACCCCGTGGCGCTGCCCTGCGCACGGCCGGGACGGGGGCGCTCCTCGCGCTCCTCGTCGCGGTCGGCGCGACCCCGGCGGCCGCGCACGACCAGCTGCTCGACAGCTCGCCCAGCGAGGGCGAGCACCTCGACACAGCACCGACGGAGGTCGCCCTGAGGTTCTCCGACGAGATCCTCACCATCGGCCCCGCGGTGCTCGTCGTCGACACCGACGGGACCTCCTGGACCGACGGCGACCCCGAGCTCGACGGACCCGACGTGGTCACCCCGCTCGCCGACGACCTCCCCGACGGGGCGTACGAGGTGCGCTGGCGCGTCGTGTCCTCCGACGGGCACCCCATCAGCGGGGTCGTCCCCTTCACCGTGGGCGAGCCCGACGCGGCACCGGTCGCCGGGCCACCGGCCCCGGCAGGCGACCCGACCTCGGCGGCGACCGCAGACGCAGCAGCACCCCTGCCGTCTGACGCCTCGCCCGCCTGGGTGCGCCCCGTGCTCGTCGGAGCCGGCGGCGCGGTCGTCGCGTCGGTCCTCTTCTGGGTGGTCACGCGCGCCACGCGCCGCCGCCCCTCCCCGCCCGACGACGCGTCCCTCTGACGCGACCTCCGGCACCACCACTCTCTTCTCGTAAGGAACCACCATGTCTGCACGCACCACGCACCCCGCTCGCCCCGCCGCTGCGCCGAGCCTGCCCGCTCCGCGCCTGTCGCAGCGCAGGAGCGTCCCGTCCCTCGCCCTCGCCGTCGCGTCGTTGGTCGTCCTCGCCGGGTGCTCCACCGCCGACGCCGACCAGCCGGCCGCGTCGGGAGCCTCTGCCGGAGACTCCGTGACCGTCGACGACGCCTGGGTCAAGGCTGCTGACAGCGGCATGTCTGCCGCCTTCGGCGACCTCACCAACACCGGGACGGACGACGTCACCGTCGTGTCCGTCACCTCGCCCGCCTCGACCGCCCTCGAGCTCCACGAGACGGTCGAGAACGAGAGCGGCGCGATGGTCATGCGCGAGAAGCAGGACGGGTTCACCATCCCCGCCGGCGGCGAGCTGCTGCTCGAGCCTGGCGGCAACCACATCATGCTCATGGACCTCACCGAGCCGCTCGTCGCCGGTGACGAGGTGACGGTGACGCTCACCTTCTCCGACGACTCGACCCTCGACCTCACCGCCCCCGTCAAGGACTACGCGGGCGCCAACGAGAGCTACGAGGGCGGAGAGGGCGACGACGACATGGAGGGGATGGAGGGCATGGACCACGGCGACGCGGGGTCCAGCACCGACCACGACGGCTCTGACCACTCCGAGCACACCGGCACGGACGACGAGTGATGGGCCGCGACCTGACCTCTGACGCCCCTGGCGCGCCCCGTGCGGCCGAGGCACCCGAGGCCGGTCGCGGCGGACCGACGCGGCGACAGCTCCTCTTCGGAGGGGCTGTCGCCGGGATCGGTGCCGTCGCCGCGATCGGCGTCGACACGCTGACCCGACGCGACGACCGCCCGGACGCGACCGACGAGGCCGCGCAGGCACTCCACGGGAGCCTCACCGTGCCCTTCTACGGGGAGCACCAGGCAGGGGTCGAGACCCCGCCCCAGGCGCACGCGACCCTCGTCGCCCTCGACCTGCGCCCCGAGGTCGACCGCGACGGCCTGCGCCGCCTCATGCGTCTGCTGACCGACGATGCCGCCCGCCTCACCCAGGGCACGGCGGCGCTCGCCGACTCCGAGCCCGAGCTCGCGCACGTCCCGGCCCGCCTCACGGTGACCTTCGGGTTCGGGCCCGGGCTCGTCCGCCGGGCCACCGACGACGCAGGTTCTGACGGCGTGGGCGCTGGAGGAACCGCCTCCGTGGCGCTGCCCACCTGGCTGCGCCCGCTCCCTGCCTTCACCGTCGACCGGCTCGAGGAGGCGTGGAGCGACGGCGACCTGCTGCTGCAGATCGGCGCCGACGACGCCTTCACCGTCGCCCACGCGCAGCGGATGCTGCTCAAGGACGCCCGGAGCTTCGCGACGGTGCGCTGGACGCAGACCGGGTTCCGGCGTGCCCACGGCTCGGAGAGGTCCGGCACGACCATGCGCAACCTCTTCGGCCAGGTCGACGGGACCGTCAACCCTGCGCCGACCACGGAGGACTTCGACGGCCTCGTGTGGGTCCGCGACGGCTGGCTCGCCGGCGGCACCAGCATGGTCGTCCGGCGGATCAGCATGGACCTCGACGGGTGGGACCGCCTCGACCGCGGCGGGCGCGAGCAGTCGGTCGGGCGGTTCCTGTCCAACGGCGCCCCGCTGACCGGCACCGAGGAGCACGACGAGCCCGACTTCGAGGCCACCACCGCGATCGGCTTCCCGGTGATCGCCGAGTTCTCGCACGTCCGGCGCTCGCGCTCGGACGACACGTCGCAGCGGATCTTCCGCCGCGCGTACAACTACGACGACGCACCGACCGGCGACGCCGTCTCGGAGTCGGGCCTGCTCTTCGTGTCCTTCCAGGCCGACGTCGACGCCCAGTTCGTGCCGCTCCAGCAGCGGCTCGACGAGCTCGACCTGCTCAACGAGTGGACCACGCCCATCGGCTCGGCCGTCTTCGCGATCCCTCCGGGCTGCTCCGAGGGCGGCTACGTCGGCGAGACGCTGCTGGAGGAGGCCTCGTGACCACCACCACGGACGTCCACCCCGGCGGCGGCGCACCTCTGGGTGGGGACCAGCGACCACGACGTCGCACCGGCTGGCTGGCACCGCTGCTCCTGCGCCTGCACTTCTACGCCGGGATCTTCGTCGGGCCGTTCATCCTGGTCGCGGCGACCAGCGGTGCGCTGTACGCCCTGACCCCGCAGGTCGAGAAGATCGTCTACTCCCACGAGCTGACGGCCCCCGTGACTGCCACCACGCTCACCCTGGCCGAGCAGGTCCGGGCGGCTGACGCGTACGTGGGCGACGGGCAGCAGGTCGTGGCGGTGCGCCCCGCCCCCGAGCCCGGCGACACCACCCGGGTCATGTACGCCGACGCGCGGCTCGGCGAGAGCCAGACGCGCGCCGTGCTCGTGGACCCGGGGACCGCCGAGATCCGCGGTGACCTCCCCGTCTACGGGACCTCGGGCGCACTCCCGCTGCGCCACTGGGTCTCGGACCTGCACCGGTCCCTGCACCTCGGGGACGCCGGGCGCCTGTACAGCGAGCTGGCCGCCTCGTGGCTCGGGGTCGTCGCGCTCGCCGGCGCCGGGCTGTGGGTGGTGCGGTTCCGCAAGACCCGCACCAAGAGGTCCATGCTGCGGCCCGACACCCGCGCCTCCGGCTATGCCAAGACCCGCTCGTGGCACACCTCGACCGGGATCTGGGTGCTGGGAGCCGCCCTGTTCCTGTCCGTCACCGGCATCACCTGGTCGCAGCACGGCGGTGGGAACTTCTCGGACCTGCGGACCGCGGTCGGGTGGACCACCCCGTCGGTCAGCACCGACCTCACCGGGTCCGCCGAGGGTCCCGTCGACGAGCACGCGCACCACGGTGCGCCGGCGCCGGTTCCCACGACCGGTGCGGACACGTCAGACCTCAACCCCGGCGCGTTCGACACCGTCCTGCGCATCGGGCAGGAGGTCAACATCACCACCGGTCTCGTGGAGATCCGCCCGCCCTCCGGGCCGGGCACGGCGTGGGTCGTCCAGGAGATCCAGCGCAGCTACCCGACCGAGGTCGACGCCGTCGCGGTGGACGGGCAGACCATGCAGGTGGTCGACCGGGTCGACTTCGCGGACTTCGGCATCGTGGCGAAGCTGAGCCGGTGGGGCATCGACCTGCACATGGGCTCGATGTTCGGCCTCGCCAACCAGCTCGTCCTGTTCGTCGCAGGCTCCGCGATCGCCGCCATGGTCGTCTGGGGCTACGTCATGTGGTGGCAGCGGCGACCGGTCCGCGACCCGCAGCGCCGCGTCGGCAAGGCCCCCGCACGCGGGGTGCTGCGCCGAGCCCCCTGGTGGGGCACCGTCGCGGCGGTCGTGGTCGCAGCTGCTGTCGGGGTGTTCCTCCCGCTCATGGGGCTGTCGCTCGCGGCGTTCCTGGTCGTCGACGCTGTCGTCGGGTGGCGGCAGGCCCGGCACGGCCGGTCGACTGCCTGACCGGCTGCGAGGCGCGTCCCCCGGTCTGCCGCCGACCGGCAGACTGGGGGGATGCGCCACTCAGCCCTCCTCGACGCCTCGCTGCACCTGTGGCTCACGGCGAACCGGCCCGACGGACCTCCGCACACCACCCCGCTGTGGTTCGTGCACGACGACGACGCCCTGTGGGTGTCGGTCCGGCAGACGTCGTGGAAGGCCCGGCTGCTGCGGCTCGACCCGCGGGTCAGCCTCGCGGTCGAGGGCACGGCACCGGCGGGCGGACTCGTCGGGGAGGGCACGGCCGAGCTCGTCGAGGTCGGCTCGCGTCCCGACGTCGCTCGGGCGTTCGCCGCGCGCTACGACGGGTGGGACGGGGCGGACCCCGCGACCGACGGACCGCGTGTGCTCGCGAAGATCACCCTCAGCCGGTGGTTCCAAGAGCCCCTCTGACCGGTCCCGCGGCAGCCGCCCCCTCCTCAGGGGCGCGGGATCCCGTCCCAGACCTCGAGGACGGTCCGGAGCTGGGCCGTGGCGTCCTCGCGGAGCTCACCGATCCCGTGCGCCCGCAGCTCGTCGACCTCGGTGCACCCCCAGGACGGGCCATCACCGGTGACGAAGTCCAGCACGGCATCGGTGAGCTGGTCGTCACGCCTCACCGCAGCCGCTGACGCGTCGGGAAGGTGCCGTCCGATCAACCCAGGTACGTCGCAGGCGTGCCCGGCGGGCAGGCCGTCGGCACCGCCGATCAGCAGGAGGTGCGCCTGCCCGCCCGACGCGGCGTGCGTCTGGGCGAGACGCACGACCGGCAGACGGTAGACGTAGTCGCTGAGGATCCGCTCTCTGATCTCTCCTGGCGAGGCGCCCTCGCCGAGGGTCGCGGAGAACCCGTCGACGAGGCGCCGGGCACGCTCGTCGCCGACGCCCCACGAGGTCACCTCCGCCACGACGGCGCTGAGGCTGTCGGGGTCGAACGTGTCCTGAGCAGCCGCTCGGAACAGCGCGATCTCGTCCTGCGTCGCGCTCACGAGGAGCGGGACGTGGGCGACCCGCCCCGACGCGAAGCTCTCGAGGGGGTGCTCAGACAGCACAGGCGCCAGGGACGCGGAGTCGTCGACGACACCCAGCGCGTGCGGCGAGGGGCCGTTGCGGATCCCGATGTCTCTCGCGACGATCCTGCTCTGGGCGTCGACCAGGTCGGCGGCCGGCACACCCATCAGACGAGCGAGCTCGTCCGTCGCCCCGAGGTCGCTCAGCAGGTCTGCTGCCATCGACTCCGCCCGCTGCGGCGGGACGATGCGCGAGGCACCGGCGGAGTGGACGGACAGACGTGCGAACAGCCCGTCAGCAGCCCGGACGGCGGGGAGCGCCGCCGTGAGGAACCCTCCGGCGCTCTCACCGACGACGCAGACCTGGTCTGGGTCTCCGCCGAAGGCCCGGATGTTCTCCTTGACCCAGGCGAGCGCCGTCACCAGGTCCTGCAGCCCGAGGTTGTGGGCCCCCTCGAACGGGGACCCGTACGCGTCGAGCGACACGAAACCGAGCGCTCCCACCCGGTAGCTCGGCGAGACGACGACCACGCGCCCGGTCGCGGCCAGGACGGCGCCGTCCTGAGTCCAGGCCGACCCTGCGCCGTGCTCGAAGCCACCGCCGTAGACGGAGACGTAGACGGGCAGCGGCTCGTCGGTGACGTGCTCCGGAGCCCAGACGTTGAGGAAGTGGCAGTCCTCGTCAGGCTCTGCCCCGAGGGGAGGCACCGGAGGCGGGGTCTGGAACGGGGCGGCCCCGTAGGCGGAGGTCGGGGCACTCTCGTCGAGCTCGACCAGGACCGGCGGGCGGAACCTCTCGGCGGTCGCGTAGCGGATGCCGAGCCAGCTGCGGACCCCTGCGCTCTGGTCCTGGTGCGCTCGGCCGCTGTCCGGCCGGGAGACGTCGTCGCTCATCGCGTCACCACAGGCGACACGGGAGCAGCGTCGTCGTCGCGCTCCCCCGCCGGGTCGATCGCCGGTGCCGAGGCACCGGGCACGGCATCGGACGGGGTGAGACGTGCCCCAGAACGCAGTGCCACCGCGAGGATCCCGAAGGCCACCACGAAGATCACCAGGTTGGCCGCGAACGACAGGTCGTAGCTGCCGGTGCTGTCGTAGACGAGCCCGTGCACGTACACGCCGGCCGCGTTCGCGAGCGACCCGACCATGAGGATCGGACCGAGGATCTTGCTGTACTCGAGCGCCCCGAACACGTTGCGGACGAGGACGACGACAGCGACGAGGTTGATCGCCTGGCCCATCCCGCTCGAGAAGCTCGCGACCGACAGCGGCAGCTGTCCCGAGAACGCCCACAGCCCAGACCAGCCGAACAGTGCCACGAGCGTGAAGATCCCGACCGCGAGCATCGGTCGCATGTGGTCGAGCGCTGCACCGATGGCGAACTTGCCGACCGACGCCCCGATGAGCAGCGCGGAGAAGATCGCGGCGGCCGCGGTGAGCGTGAGGCCTCCCTGGGTCAGGTACGTGGGGAGGTGCTGGACGAGGGAGCCGGCGAGCTGCAGGATCACGCCGACCGCGGCGAAGCACACGAAGGGCAGGGTCCGGAACGCGCGCCGGGCCGGGATCCCCGTGAGCGTCACGTTCGCGCCGTCCTTGGGCTCGAAGCCGAACGGTCGCTGCTCCCCCGTGGGTCGGAGCTTCGTGACGAACAGGGTGAAGGGCAGGAGCGTCACGAGGACGATGACTCCGGTGACCACGTAGGCCGAGCGCCACCCGTGGTCGGTGATGATGTCGCCGATGATGGGGCTGAAGACGGCTCCGCCCACCGCGGTCATGGCGCCTGCGATGCCGGTGACCAGACCGAGGTGCTTCTCGAACCAGTTCCCGAGCAGGATCGGCACGGAGAGCAGGATCGCCACGGCCTTCGTCACGCCGAGCACGAGGTTCGCGGCGTAGAGCACCCAGATGCTCGTGGCACCGGCCGAGGCGAAGTAGGCGCACGCGGTCAGGACGACCATGATGCTGAGGAAGATCTTGAGGTTGATCCGCTCGAAGAGCGGCGACGCCACGCCGAGCGCGACCGCGCCCGCGATGCCGGACACCGTGCTCATGAGGGCGACGTCGGAGAGGGAGATCCCGAGCTCCTCGCTCACGGAGCCCCAGTAGAGGCTGGCCGTGTTGAGCGTCAGGCCGAAACCGACGAACGAGATGACGCACGCTGCCGCGAAGACCATCCAGGCGAAGTGCGGCCGCTGTCTCGCACCCATCATGTCTCTCCTTCGAACTGGTCCGGCTCCAGTGCCGGACACGAATGTCCTCACTGTACGCACTGTCCGCAGCGAGGACAACGCGCGCACTGAGTACAGTGGCATCGGGGTCGATCTCGCCCCGACCACGACAGGAGGGGTGATGACGCCAGATCTCATCGCGGACCAGATCGCGCGCGCGATCCGAGAGGGCGAGTTCGGCCAGGGCGCCCAGCTCGTCCAGGAGGACCTCGCCCGACGCTTCGGCGTCAGCCGCAACCCCATCCGCGAGGCCCTGCGCCTCCTCGAGGCCAACGGGCTCGTCGAGATCCGCGGTGGCGGTGGCGCCACGGTCCGCACGCTCTCCTCCGACGACCTCGTCGAGCTGTACGGCCTGCGCAAGGTCCTCGAGCCGACCATCGCGGAGGCCCTCGTCGACAGCTCGACGCAGCGCGCCGTCGCGGAGCTCGACTCGATGGCCACCGCGATGGCCGACGAGCCGCGGATCCCCCAGTGGATGGAGCTCAACTACACGTTCCACCAACGCCTGTACGTGCTCTCCGGGCTCCCGAGGACCGCGTCGATCCTCACCTCGCTGCTGAGCGCCGTGCAGCCCTACTCCCGTCGCAACATCGAGGACCTCGGGGGCAAGGAACAGGCCGACGTCGAGCACCGCTCGATCGTCGACGCCCTCCGCGCCCACGACTCTGACCGGCTCGCAGCACTGTTCGTCCAGCACCTCGAGGGCGCAGAACGGCGTCTCCGCCCAGCCCCCGCGGCGTCGACCGCTCTCTGAGGGTCCGCCCGAGCCAGACGCACGTCAGGAGCAGCCATGTCATCCGTCGGGGTGGTCGTCACGGCCTACGACCAGGGGCGCACCGTCGAGGACGCCGTCCTCTCGGTGCTCGCGCAGAGCCACCCGGTCGACGAGGTCGTCGTGGTCGACGACGGGTCGACCGCCCCGGAGAGCCTCGAGGTGCTGGCCGGGCTCCCCCGCCTCGGTGGGACCGCCCCCGTCGTGCGCGTGCTGCACCAGCCGAACGGCGGGGTCTCAGCGGCGCGCAACACCGGGATCGCGGCGTCGGGCACCGAGGTCGTCGCCGTCCTCGACGGTGACGACCTCTGGGAGCCGACCTTCGTCGAGAAGACCCTGGCGCTGCTCGCCGACGACAGCACCGTCGCGGCGTCCAGCTGGCTGTCGATGTTCGGCGTCGCCCAGGGCGTCGTCGAGCCCACCGGCGGCACCGTCGAGGCGTTCCTGCCGCGCAACGCCGCCCCCGCGTCGGCCCTGTTCCGGCGGGCGCACTGGGGAGAGGCCGGCGGGTACGACGAGTCGATGCGGCAGGGCTTCGAGGACTGGGACTTCTTCCTCCGGCTCCTGCGGCGCGACGGGTCCCGGGTGGCTGTCGTCCCCGAGCCTCTGCTGAGGTACCGCACGCACCCGGCCTCGGCAAACGTCCGCAGCATGGAGGACCGGCTCGCACGCTACGCGCAGGTCGTCGCGAACCACCGGGAGACCTTCACCGCGCATCTGGAGTCAGCGCTCCTCGGGCTCGAGCGGACCTCGATCACCCGGCTCGCCGCGTGGGAGGAGATCGTCGCCGACGACCCCGCGCTCGACGTCGGACGGGTCAGCTTCGGTGACGGCGGGATGGCCGCAGCCGTGCGCATCGCGTCCGTCCGGTCCCAGACCTGACGGCGGTGGTACCCGCGTCTCAGACGGCGCGTCAGGCGAGCGTCTTGGCCATCTTGACCGACGTGGTCTCGTAGCCGAGCGACTCGTAGAGGCGTCGCGCGCCGGTGTTGAACCCGAAGACGCTGAGCCCGAGGGTGCGGGCACCCTGCGAGCGCGCGTAGTCCTCGCCCAGCAGCATCGCCTGCCGGCCGTAGCCGCGGCCTCGGTGCTCGGTGTCGACCACGACGTCCCAGACCCACCAGGCAGTCGGGTCGTCTGAGGTGTCGGGGCCGACCCACAGGTAACCGACCGGCGCCTCGGACCCGTCGAGGAGGTCGAAGACGACGTGCCCGTCAGGGAGGCTGCCCTCGGCGACGTCGTCCTCGATGCTCGCCCGTGCGCGACGCTGCGCTTCGGCGGGCGTCGCACCCATGGTGACGAGGTCCGCCGCGTACTCGGCGACGCTCCGCTCGATCCAGGCGGGGAGGTCGTGGGGCGCGAGCGGGCGCAGTGCGAGAGTCATCGGACGATCTTCGCAGGCGCGACGCGGGCAGGTGCGCGGTGGGAGGATCGTGTCCGCCCCTTCTCCTCCCCTCGCCCTCTCAGGAGTCCCCGTGCCCAGCCCCACCTCCCGCACCCCGCACGTCGTCTTCGTGTGCCAGAAGAACGGCGGCAAGTCGCAGATGGCCGCCGCCCTTCTCCGCGACCTGGCCGGTGACAGCGTCGTCGTCACCTCCGCCGGCACGCTCCCCGGGACCGCGCTCAACGTGCAGTCGGTCGAGTCGCTGGCCGAGATCGGCGTCGGTGTCGGCGACGAGCACCCCAAGGCCCTGACCCCCGAGATGCTCGAGGCCGCCGACCTCGTCGTGGTCCTCGGCACCGAGGCCCAGGTGCAGGCCCCGGACGGCACGCCTCTCGAGACCTGGGTCACCGACGAGCCCTCCGACCGCGGCATCACCGGCGCAGAGCGCATGCGCCTCGTCCGGGACGACATCCGGGCACGGGTCGGCGACCTGCGCCGCCGCCTCTGAGGCAGATGTCGGACCCCGCTCGCCTGCGGGGCCCGACGTCGCTCCGGATCAGCCCTCGACGAGCACGCGCACGTCCCACGCGCCCAGCTCGAGCGTCTCGCCCGCCGCGAGCGCACGACCGTCGACCGCGTCGCTGACGTCGCGCGGCGCCACGAAGGAGACGGTCTCCCACGACCAGTTGTGGACGTAGCGCACGGTCCGGCCGTCGGTGAGCGTCGCGCCGGAGACGGTGACCGACGGGTGGGCGGCTGCGGCGTCGGACCACTCCCCAGCGGCCCTGGCCGGGGTGGCCCAGCGGAGCAGTGAGCCCGTCGTCGTCGGGTCCAGGAGGGTCCCGACGTAGGTGACCCGCCCGGCCCCGCGTGCCGCGGAGGTGACGGCCGGCCACCGGCCGAAGTGCGGGTGGACGTACTCGAGCAGAGGCTCGGCGTCTCCGACGACCTTCAAGCCGTCGACCCACCGGCCCGCCGTCGCGCCCTCGGGGACGACGAAAGAGCTGCCCGTCGGGGCGACCACGGGCAGACGCACCTGGAGGTTGGAGAACTCGTCGTACATCACGCCCGCGGCCTCGGTGAGTCGTGACGGCTTGACGTCGAGACGGGCCCGGGCCTCGGTGTCGGCATACCCGGTGCGGATGCCGAGGACGAGGTGCCCGCCGGCCTCGGCGTAGGCGTCGAGCCAGTCGAGCTGCGCGTCGGTCGTCACGTAGAAGCCGGCGACGACGAGCGTCGGGAGCTCTGCGGCGACCTCGGCCGCGGGCCGGTCGAACAGGTGCCGGGGGTGGACGACCCGCACCTGGAGCCCGGCCTCGAAGGCACCCCGGTAGTAGGCGTCGACGATCATCTCGTAGGACCGCGGCAGCGGCTCGGTGTCGTCGCCGAGCGGCGGCTGGAAGGCCATCGCCCACTTGCTCGCGTTGTCGTAGACGATGCCGAGGTCGGCCTCGGGCACCGCCCCGGCGACGACCGGGCCCGCCGCCGCGAGCTCGGCGCCGAGCTCGGCGACCTGCTCGTAGATGCGCCCGGGCTGCTGGCTGTGCGGGAGCACGCCACCCCAGTACGTCTCGGTGCCGTAGTGGAGCGTGTGCCAGTGCCAGTACTCGACCATCTGCGCACCCCGGGCGACGAGCGCCCAGGCGGCCTGGCGCAGCTGCCCGTCGTACGGCGCCTCGTTGAGGTTCGAGCCCCAGATCGACGCGGCCGCGGTCTCGGTGACGAGGAAGGGCTCCTGCCGCGTCGAGTACATGCGGTCGGCCGTGCGGTACATGGCCCAGGTCCCGGTGGTGAACCACTTCTGCTCGGGGTCGCCGGTCGCCGGGACCGCGAGGTGGTCCTGCACCCGGTAGTACGGGTTACCCGCCGTGACGTCGAGGACCGCGCCGACGGCGTCGTCCTCGAGGGCGGGACGGTCGTAGGACAGGCAGGTCATGACGAACTGCTCGGGGCGGGCGAGCGTCCGCACGAGGTCGGCCTGCCACTCGATGAGCTCGGTGGTCAGGCTCGCCTGGAACCGTCGCCAGGCGAGGTCGTACTGCGGCTGGGCGTTGTTGTCGGGTGTCCAGAGGTCGGCCCAGGTCGAGAGACGGTGCGACCAGTAGGTGAGGCCCCACTCGCGGTTGAGGGTCTCGACGTCGCCGTAGGTCTCGCGGAGCTCGTCCACGAAGCGCTCGAAGACGTCGTGGTTGTGGAAGATCTCGTTGCCGGGCTCGTTGTCGACCTGGTAGCCGATCACCGCGGGGTGGTCGGCGTAGCGCGCGACGACGGCGCGGACGACGCGCTCGGCGTGGAACCTGAAGGCGGCGTGCGTGAAGTTGGCCTCCTGGCGTGCGCCCCACCCGCTGCGCTCCCCGGTGCGGCGCTCCCCCGCGATCTCCGGGTACCGCCGGGCGAGCCACATCGGGACCGCGTAGGTGGGGGTCCCGAGGATGACGCTCAGGCCGCGCTCGTGGGCGCCGTCGAGCACCGGGGCGAGCCACTCGAGGTCGAGACGGCCCTCCTCGGGCTCCCAGGTGGACCAGACGGACTCGCCGACGCGGATCACCGAGAACCCGGCCTCGACCATGAGGTCGAGGTCGGTCTCGAGCCGCGGCGAGGGCTGGTACTCGTGGTAGTACGCGGCGCCGAACAGGACCTTCGGTGGGAGTGTCATGACGTCCTTCCAGTGGTGCGGTGCAGTGATGCGGAGCAGGTGCGGAGCAGGTGCGGTGGGGCGGGGCGGGGCGGTGGGGCGGGGCAGCGCGGGCGGCGTCTCAGCCCTTGACGGCCCCGGCGGACAGACCTTCGAGCAGCTGCTTGCGCAGCAGCAGGAAGACGATGATCATCGGCACCGAGGCGAGGACCGACCCGGCCAGGACCAGGTCGAAGGCGCGGTTCTCGGAGCCGTAGAGGATGTTGAGGCCGAGCGGCAGCGTGTACTGGTCGACGTCGGACACGATGACGAGCGGCCACAGGAAGCTGTTGTAGCTCTGCAGGAAGCTCCACACCCCGAGCGCCCCGAGGGAGGGCCGCAGCAGCGGGAGCACCACGCGCCAGAAGATCCCGAACTCGGACGTGCCGTCGATGCGCGCGGCCTCGAGGAGCTCGTCCGGGACAGACTGCACGATGAACTGCTGCATCATGAAGATCCCGAAGGCCGGGGCGACCCACGGCACGATGAGCGCGAAGAACGGGTTGCCGAGGCCGGACTTCACGAGCAGGACGAACAGCGGCACTAGGATCACCGCGAAGGGGATCGACAACGAGCTGAACATGATGGTGAAGAGCGGCCCCTTGCCGCGGAACCGGTACTTGGCGAAGGCGAAGCCGGCGAGCGCGCAGACGAAGACGGACACGACCGTCGCGATGGTCGCCACGGCGGTGCTCATGGCGAACCACGACCAGAAGGGCTGCTGGGTGAGCAGGTTCCGGTAGTTCTCGAGTGTCGGCGAGCCCGGGACCAGCTGCAGCGGGTTCGTGAAGATCTCGCCGCGCTCCTTGAAGGAGCCGGAGAGCGCGAAGAGCAGCGGCATGACGAACACGCCCATGAGGACGGTGAGCGTCAGGTAGAGCACGAAGCGCTGTGGGGTGAGCCGGCGGCTGTCGCTGCTGGGGCGCCGGTCGCGGCGCTTCCGAGGCGTGCTGGGTGCGGTGCGGGCAGAAGGCCTCTCGGAGGCTGTGGCCTGGGTGGTCATGATGCCTTCCCGATGCTCAGGGCGCGGTTGAGCAGCCGGCTCACCGCGAAGACGACGACGAACAGGACGATGCCGGCCGCCGCGGCGTAGCCGAACTGCTGGCGCTCGAAGGCGGCGCGGAACACGAACATGGCGATGGACAGCGTCGACTCCCCCGGGCCGCCGCGGGTCAGCAGGTAGGGCTCGTCGAAGATCTGCGCCGCGCTGATGAAGGACGTGACCACCACGAAGGCGGTGACGGGCTGGATGGCGGGCAGCGTCACCGTGGTGAACTTCCGGACGGTCCCGGCGCCGTCGAGCTCCGCCGCCTCGTAGAGCTCGCGCGGGACGGCCTGCAGCCCGGCGAGGAAGAAGATGGTGAGGTACCCCACCCAGCGCCACAGCATGACGAAGCTCAGCGAGACCTTGGCCCAGGTCGGGTCGCCGAGCCAGTCGACGCCGCCGAAGCCGAGGACGGACTGGAGCAGGGTGTTGACGAGCCCGAACTCGGTGTCGAGCATCATCGAGAAGATGAGCGAGATGACGATCGGCGAGATGACCATCGGGATGAAGTAGGTGACGCGGAAGAGGTCGCGTCCTCGCAGCCCCTTGGCGTTGAGCGCCTGCGCGACGAGCAGCGACAGCGGGACGACGACGAGCACGCTGACGAGGACGTAGATGCCGGAGTTGCCCATCGCCGTCCAGAAGCTCGTGTCCGTGAGCAGCCCGGCGTAGTTGCGCAGGCCGACGAAGGTCGGCGAGCCGAGGCCGGCCCACTGCGTGGTGCTGAGGACCATCGCAGCGAGGATCGGCACGATCATGAACAGCACGTACAGCAGGTAGAACGGTGCGATGAAGGCGTAGGGCGCGAGGGTCGGGCCGACGGAGCGGCGCTTCCCCGGCGGGCTGGTCCGGGTACCGGTCGAGCCGGCGGGTGCGGTGAGGGTGGTCATCGTCGGGCTCCTACTTGTTCGCCTGGGCGGCGAAGGACTCGGCGGCCGAGTCGAGCGCCTCGCGCGGGGTGAGCCGACCGCGGTAGGCGTCGACGAGCGCGCCGGCCAGGGCCGTCTGGAGGATGAACAGGTCCGGGCTCATGTAGACGGGCGGTGCCTCGTCGATGATGTCGGTGTAGACCTCGAAGAGCCTCTGCCCGCCGCAGTACTCGTCCTGGGCGTCGAGGAGCTCGGGTCGCTCGAAGACGGAGCGCATGGTCGGCAGGTATCCGAGGTCGAGGTAGCGCTTCACCTGCTGGTCCGGGTCGAGGTACGCGGCCCGCACGAACTCCTGCGCGGCGAGCGAGTTCGGCTTGCCCGCGATCGCCGTGAAGCCGGTCCCGCCCGAGAAGCTCGTCCGGCCGCCTCCCCCGGCGAACCTCGGCATGGGGGCGATGCGCCACGCCCCGGACTGCTCGGGGACGTTGGGCTCGAGCCCGAAGGTCTTGTACCAGTTGGCCATCCAGAGCCCGAGCACCTTCTCGGTCTTGAGCGCCGTCTGCATGCTCGGCCCGTAGAAGTCGGCGACCGTCGTGAGGAACCCGGACTGGACGCCGTCGACGAGGAAGGTCAGGACCTCCTCTGCCTCGGGTGTCTGGATGGTCAGCGTGCCGTCGGCGTCGAAGAGCCCTCCGCCGCGCTGGAGCAGCAGCATCCAGAAGATCTGCATGACCTGCCCGAGGTCGCTGCCGGTCGCCACGGCGCCGAGCGACTTCCCGGTCTTGGCGTAGAAGCCGGCGCCGAACTCGGCGTACTCCTCCCAGGTCTCGAGGTCCGTCGGGACGCCGAGAGACGACGTGAGGTCGTCGCGGTAGTAGTAGACGACGAGCGGCGAGTCGGAGTCGAGGGCGTAGAGCTTCCCGTCCTTGCTGAACGGGGCGAGCCGGGCCTCGACGAGGTCGGAGCGCACGTCGGCGACCGTGCCGGTGAGGTCGACCATGAGCTCGTCGGCGATGTCGCCGCGGAGGAGCCGGGCGAAGTTGCCGAGCTCGATGCCCGCGACGTCGGGGGTGCCGCGGCCGGCGACCGCCTGCGCGATGATCTTGGTGACGAGGTCGGTGGCGGCGATCTGCGTGACGTCGAGGGTGTAGTCGAAGTCGGTCTCCTGGGACGCGAGCGCCGTCGCCGCGGTGAAGAAGTCGATGTAGCCGGCGTCGTGCGTCCAGAAGCTGAGGTCGACGGCACCGTCGGTCCTCGAGGGCTGGGGTCTGCCGGGGGCGCAGCCGCCGAGCAGCCCGCCGAGGACGGCGGCGCCGCCCAGGGCCAGGCTCGCTCGGAGCATGCTCCGGCGGGTGATGTCGGTCATGAGTGCCTCTCGTCGTCGGGGGCTCTGCACAGGTGGTGGGGGGGTGTGGCGGAGGGCGGCGGGCATGGAGGTGCCGTGGCGCCGACCGTCGAGGGTCGTACCGGTGGGTGTGGGGTCTGGTGAGCTCGGGGTGGGCCGCTGGGCCCGGGGACGTGCGGTGGCGTGCGTGGCTGCCGGTCGGGCCGCCGAGCGCTGTCAGAGGCCGGTGAGGGTGCGGCGCCGAGGGTTTGCCCGGGCCGTGCTCTCGCGGATGATGAGCTGGACGGGGACGGAGGCCTGGCGGGAGCCGACGTGCCGTCCCTCGATCGCGGCGATCAGACGTCGCATGCCCTGCCGGGCGATCTCCGCGAAGTCCTGCCGCACGGTGGTGAGCGGGGTGTGCAGGAAGCCTGCGGTGCCGATGTCGTCGAAGCCGACGACGCTCACGTCGTCAGGGACGCTGAGCCCGGACCGCTCGAAGGCGTGGATGAGCCCGACGGCCATGTCGTCGTTCGCCGCGAAGACGGCGGTGAGGTCGTCGCGGGTCGCCAGCGACAAGCCGATCTCGTAGCCGGACGACGCCGTCCAGTCGCCGCGGACCACGTCGGGGACGGCGCAGCCGGACTCGAGGAGCGCGGCGCGCCACCCGTCGACGCGGTTCTCGCTGGTCCCCCACCCGTCGGGCCCGGCCACGTGCCAGACGGTCCGGTGGCCGAGGCCGAGCAGGTGCTCGGTGGCGCTGCGGGCACCTCCCCACGTGTCGGCGCCGACGAGGATCCAGTCGTCGTCCTCGTTCTCGCGGTGCTCGACGGCGAGGACGGGGATGCCGGGGACGGAGTGCCCGATGCGCTGGAGGCTGTCCGCCGGCTCGGAGATGACGATCGCCTCGACGCCCTGGGCGACGAGCGCGTCCATCGCTGCCCCGATGTCGTCGGCACCGCCCGAGGCCGTGCGCACGAGCGTGAGGCTGTAGCCGGCGCCGCGTGCGGCCTTCTCGACCCCGTCGACGATCGAGGCAGGGCCGAGCAGGGAGGAGCCGATGCTCACCATGCCGATGGTCCGGGTGCGGTTGGTGACCAGCGCGCGGGCCGCGGAGTTAGGACGGAAGCCGAGGCTGGCGATCGCCTCGAGGACGCGGGTGCGGACCTCGGGGCTGACGTTGGGCTCACGGTTGACGACGCGGGAGACGGTCTTCTGCGACACCTGGGCAGCGCGGGCGACGTCGACCATCGACGGAGGACGGGTGCTGCGGGAGCGCTCGGCAGGCGGCGGTGCTGCGGCCGCGGGCTCGTGGTCTGCGCTCATCGGGGCTCCTTCGCTCCAGGACCGCCGGCTGGTGCCGGCGACCGCATGACTACGTAGTCACACAGAGAGGTTCACACGCGGTGACTACGTAGTCAAGAGGTGGGAGAGAACACGTCTGCCACCAGCAGAGACCTGCGGCCTCGTCGACCGCCAGGGAGCGCACGACCCCGTGCACGCGGCGTCGGTGGGCCCTCAGTGCGTCCCGCAGCTCCCACGGAGCAAGACCCGGACGGGGACGTCGACGGTCGTCGGTGCGCCGGTCGGTGCTGCGATCCGGGCGACGAGGCGCTCGACGGCGATCCGTCCCAGCTCGGTCATGGGCTGCTGGACGGTGGTCAGCCGCGGGGTCGTCGACTGCGTCTCGTCGACACCGTCGAACCCGGTGACCGCCACCTCGCCGGGGACGCCGACCCCCTCCTCGACCAGCACGTCGAGCACGCCGAGGGCCATCTGGTCGTTGCCGCACACCAGCGCCCGAGGGAGCGGCGGCCCGCCTCGCCGGCTCTCCTCGACCAGCCCGCGCACGACCTCGCGCGCGACCGCTCGGGAGTAGTCCGCGCGCAGGGTCGGGACCTCGGGGGCGTCGAGCCCGGCGCCCAGCAGGGCGGACCTGAACCCGGCGAAGCGCTCCTGGTCGTCGCGAGCCCAGCTCGTGCCGCCGACGTACCGGACGTCGGTGTACCCGTGGTCGACCACGAGGTGCCGGACGAGCGCCGCCATCCCGCGCTCGTTGTCGACCCGGATCCTGTCGTGGTCCACGGACCGGTCCGGGCCCGCCATGACCACCACGGGCACGCGGTGCGCGACGTGGTCGAGGAGCTCGTCGCCGAGGGCCGCAGAGACGACCGCGAGGCCGTCGACCCGGCCGGCGAGGTCCTGCACGAGGCTCGCACCGTCGGCGCCCCGGACCACGGTGATGGTCACCGAGAGCCCGGCGCGCCACGCTGCGTGCTCGGCGCCGCGGATCACCTCGCCGAAGTAGAGGTTGCCCCAGGCGACGGTCGGCACCGCGGACTCGTCCCGGACGATCTCGACCTCGCGCCCACCGCCTGTCGCGACCGCGCTCCCGCTCGCCCCCGCTGCGACGCCGAGGACGTCGTCGGGCTCGACGACGACCGGGGCGACCTCCGGGAAGCAGAGCCCGATGAGCCCCGTGTGCCGTGCGACGAGGCCGCGTGCCGACGCCGACGGGATGTACCCGAGCTCGGCGACCGCCGCCTCGACGAGCGCTCGACGGTGCTCGCTCACGCGGTGGGACTGCTGCAGGACGCGGGAGACCGTCGAGATCGAGACGCCGGCTCGCAGGGCGACGTCGTAGATGGTCGGCAGGGTGCTCATGAGGGGCTCCAGCTCAGAGGTCAGCGGCCACCGTCCCGGTCTCCGTCGGCCGTGGTCCAGGCCCAAGGTACACGCGCGGGTGAAGCCGCGGCAGCCCGCCGGCGGCCCTGGGTCCCGCCCCCTGCGCGGGACCCAGCACCGGCTGTGGCTCAGCGCCCCAGCGCTGCTTCTGTGGTCCGCAGCACCTCGGTGCGCACGGTCCGCGCGTCGGCGAGCGTCACCTCGTGCAGAGGACCGGTGATCGTCAGCGACGCCGTGGTCTCCTTCTCGGCGCACGACGGGCCGACCCACAGCTCGACCTCGCCGGGCTCGACGACCCGCACCATCGAGCGGTCCGAGAACGCCAGGCGCGCGGTCGGGACGTCGAGGCGCACCACGACGCTCTCCCCCGGGTCGAGGTCGACCCGGGCGTAGCCGAGCAGCTGCGCGACGGGCCGTGTCACCGACCCGACGACGTCGCGGGCGTAGAGCTGGACGACGTCCGTCCCGGCGCGCTCCCCCGTGTTCGTCACCTGGACCGTGGCGGAGAAGGCGTCGCCGGCGAGCACCTCGGCGTCAACCGTGAGCGCTGTGCGCTCGAAGGTCGTGTACGTCAGACCGTGACCGAAGGGCAGCAGCGGTGTGCTGTCCGTGCTGGTCACCTCGGACGGTCCGCCGAGGACGGGGTGCAGGTACGAGTACGGCTGCGCACCGGCAGAGCGCGGCATGCTCACGGGAAGGCGCCCCGAGGGGGCGACCCGTCCCGACAGGACCCCGGCGATCGCGCGGCCACCCTCCTCCCCCGGGAAGAACGACTGGACCACCGCTCGCGGTGCTCCAGGTCCACCGACCGCCCAGTCCACGGCGTACGGCCGGCCGGTGAGCAGCACCACGACCACCGGCGTGCCCGTGGCGGCGACCGCCTCGACCAGCTCCCGCTGGACCCCGGGCAGGTCGAGGGACTCGACGTCGTTGCCCTCTCCCACCGTGCCGCGGCCGAAGAGCCCGGCCTGGTCGCCGAGCACCACGACGGCGACGTCGGAGCGGGCCGCGAGCGCCGCGGCGTCCTCGAACCCCGACCTGTCCTCGCCCTCGACGGCGCAGCCGGGTGCGTGCTCGACGACGGTCCCCGGCGCTGCGCCGCGGAGCTCGTCGCGGAGCGCCTCGACGACCGTCGGGATCTCGATGCCGATCTCGTGGTCCGGGTGGTGCGCGAGCACGTGGTTCGCGAAGGAGTAGCAGCCCATGAGCGCCTCGGCCCGGTCCGCGTTCGGACCGATCACGGCGACGCGGGAGGGCGCCGGCCCGTCTCCTGGCAGGAGCGGCAGTGTCCCGTCGTTGGTCAGCAGCACCAGGGACTCCTCGGCGAGGCGTCGTGCGACGTCCCGGTGCCCGGCGGGGTCGAGGTCGACCGCGGTCGGCGGCGCGTCGTCGAAGCGGGCGTCGAGCAGACCGAGCTCTTCCTTCTGCGCGAGGGCACGCAGCACGGCACGGTCGACGAGCGCCTCGTCGACCAGCCCGGCACGGACCTTCTCGGCGAGCGGGCCGGTGTAGGCGTCGCCGGTGGGCAGCTCGACGTCGATGCCGGCCGCGAGCGCGAGGGAGGCCGCCTCGCCGCGGTCGGCGGCGACCGCGTGCATGACCTCGAGGAACGCGACGGTGAAGTAGTCGGAGACCACGACGCCGTCGAAGCCCCAGAGGTCGCGGAGCACACCCGTGAGATAGGTGGGGTCCGCGGCGACGGGGATGCCGTCGATCTCGGCGTAGGAGTTCATCACCGACCGCACCCCGCCGTCGAGCACCGCCATCTCGAAGGGCGGCAGGAGCACGTCGGCGATCTCCCGGGGACCGGCGTGGACGGGGGCGTGGTTGCGGCCGGCACGAGAGGCGGAGTACCCGACGAAGTGCTTGAGCGTGGCGTGCACGCCCTCGGACTGGAGGCCCTGGACGTAGGCGGTGCCGATGGTGCCGACCACGTACGGGTCCTCGGCGATGCACTCGTCGACCCGGCCCCAGCGGGGGTCGCGGATCACGTCGAGGACGGGGGCGAGCCCCTGGTGGATGCCGAGCGTGCGCATCGAGGTACCGATCGCGGCGCCCATCTCCGCGACGAGGCCCGGGTCGAAGGACGCTCCCCAGGCGAGCGGTGTCGGGAAGGTCGCGGCCTTCCAGGCGGCGAGACCGGTGAGGCACTCCTCGTGGACGAGCGCGGGGATGCCCAGCCGTGTCTCGCGGACGAGCCGGCGCTGCTCTCCCCAGAGCCACGCGGCGCGCTCGACCGGGTCGACCGGCCGGGTGCCGTACACCCGGGTGAGGTGCCCGAGCCCGTGCGCGGTCGCCTCCTCGTAGTGGCCCGAGGTGGCCATCTCCCCCTGCATGGGCGCGACGACCTCGCCGCCCTGGTCCACCCAGTAGCCGACCAGCTGGGCGAGCTTCTCGTCGAGGGTCATCTGGGCGTGCAGCCGCGCGACCCTCTCGGAGACCTGCGGCAGCGGGATCCGCGCCGGGGCGGTGGCCTGGTGGTTCACGTGCGGTCCTCCTTCGGTGCCACGTCCGACGAGCGGCGTGGATGGTGCTGGGGCGCTGCGGTGCTGTCGTCCGGTCATCCCTTGACCGCTCCCTGGAGGCCGTTGACGATGCGCTTCTGCATGGCCAAGAAGAACACCAGCGCGGGGATCATGGCCAGCGAGGTGAAGGCCAGGACACCCGCGGTGTCCTGGGCGTGCTCGCTCGAGAAGGTCGCGACACCGAGCGGCAGCGTCTGCGCCGCCGGGTCGTTGAGCACGAGGAGCGGGAGCAGGTACGCGTTCCACGAGCCGACGAAGGCAAGCACCCCGACGGTCACGAGCGCCGGGCCAGACAGCGGCAGCAGGATCCGCCAGAAGAAGCCTACGCGCGACGTGCCGTCGAGCATCGCCGCCTCCTCGAGCTCCTTGGGGAGGGCCCGCAGGAACGGTCGCAGGATCACGACGGTCATGGGGAGCGCGAAGGCTGCCTGGGGCAGCGCGACGCCCCAGAAGGTGTTCGAGAGGTTGAGGTCACGGACCATGAGGAACAGCGGGATGATCGCGACGGTCAGCGGGAACAGCAGCCCGAGGGTGAACACCATGAAGAGCGCGTCGCGCCCCTTGAAGGCGTAGCGGGCCAGCGGGTAGGCGGCCATGACCCCGAAGACCGACACGATGGCCGTCGTGACGAGCGCGATGACCGAGGAGTTGAGGGCGAGCTGCCAGAACTGCGAGGACTGCAGCACGTCCGTGTAGTTGCTCAGCACCCACGGGTCGGGCAGCGCCACGGGGTCGTTGGCCAGCTGGGCGTTCGACCGGAAGCCGCCGAGGACGGCGTAGAGGACGGGTCCGAGGGTCATCGCGGCGACGACGAGCGCCGCCAGGTAGACCAGCGGGGTCCCGCCGGCGTTCGGCCCCGACCTGCGGCGGCGTGCCCGCGGTGCGCGTGCACCGGGAGGAGCCACCGCCGGGGTCGGTGCGGCGGTCGTGGTGGCGCTCATCGCTTCACCTTCTCGCTCGACGGGGTATGAGCGCCGTCGCTGTTGTCGCGGCGCAGGATGAACAGCTGGTAGAGCAGCGCGAGCACCAGCGAGAAGGCGAAGAGCAGGACGGCGACGGCAGAGCCGTACCCGTACTGGCTGCGCTCGGTGCCACGGCTGATGAGGTAGGTGGCCATCGTCATGGTCGAGTTGGCCGGGCCGCCCTTGGTGAGGATCCACACCATGTCGAACAGCTGGAGCGAGCCGATCATCGACAGGAACCCCCAGGTGCGGATGGTCGGGCCGAGCAGCGGCACGGTGATCTTGCGCTGCACCTGCCACCACGACGCCCCGTCGATCTGGGCGGCCTCGTGGAGGTCGGGCGGCACGCCCTGCAGCCCCGCGAGGAACAGGATCACCGCGAGACCGAGGTACTTCCAGGTGAGCACGAACATCACGGTGTAGAGCGCGACGTCGGGGTTCCCGAGCCACAGCTGGGTATACCGCTCGAGGCCGACCGCCGCGAAGAGCGCGTCGACCACCCCACCGGGCTGGAGCAGCATGAACCAGACGACACCGGCCACGACCTCGGCGAGGACGTACGGCACGAAGATGATGACGCGCAGCGCGGTGCGCCCCCACATGTTCCGGTTGAGCAGTAGCGCGATCGCCAGACCGAGCGGCAGCTGGACCACGATCGAGAGCACGATGATCGTGAGGTTGTGGCGCAGCGCTCCCGTGAACACGTCGTCCCCGAGGGCCTGGACGTAGTTGGCCAGCCCGACGAAGTTGTCCATCGGCCCGAGGCCGTTCCACTTGTACAGCGAGTAGTGCCCGGCCTGGAGCACCGGCACCACGACGAACAGCGCGAGCAGCGCGAGGGCGGGCGTCACGAAGAACGCGATCTCCAGCCGGGTGCGCCAGCGCGAGGTGAGGGGCGCGCGGCGCCGTCGGCCGCCCGCGGGCACCGCCGCCGGGCGCGCGGCCCGGTCGGCGGTGCTGGTGCTGGTGCTGGCGGTCGTGCTGCCGGTGCTCGTGCTGCCGGCACCGGCTCCCTGTCGCGCGGTCATGTTGCCGGCCATCTCACTCGCCGTCGGCTGCGGTCTGCGCCTGGTCGACGACGTCCTGCGGGGTCGCCTGCCCGGCGAACAGCAGCGAGATCGCGTCGTTCATCGCACCGCCGACGTTCTCGCCGAAGGCCGTGTCGAAGTACAGCTGCACGAAGGGCGCCTCGTCGCGGACGGCGAGCAGGTCGGCGAGGACCGGGTCGGCGACCGACGCGGACGCTGCCGGGTTGGTCGGCAGGCCCATGCTGTTCTCGGCGAAGCCCTGCTGCACCTCGTCGCTCAGCAGGTACCTGATGAAGTCCACGCAGATGTCGGGAGCCTGCTCGGAGCAGGCCCACGCGTCACCGCCGCCGAGCTGGTCGGTCGGGTCTCCCGCGCCGCCGTCGACCTCGGGGAAGGCGAACCACCCGGTGTCCTCACCCAGCCCCTGCTGGTCCTCGGTGAGCCCCTGCATCACGCCGGGCTCCCAGTGCCCGGCGAGCTCCATCGCCACCTGCTCGGTGGCGAGGAGCCCCGAGGCCGAGCTCGGGCCGGCCTGCGCCGGGGTCGCGAGGAACCCGGCGTTGAAGGGCTCGGCCGCGATGAGCTCTTCGAGGTCCTCCCCTGCCGCGACGAAGCACGGGTCGGAGAAGTCCTTGGACGTCACGGCGTCCTTGAGGACGTCGGAGGAGCACTCGCGCAGCGAGAAGTAGTACCAGTAGTGCGCCGCCGGCCAGACGTCGCCCGCACCGACGGAGATCGGCGCGATGCCCGCGGCCTTGAGCTTGTCGATGGCGTCGTAGAGGTCGTCCATGGTCTCGGGGGCCTCGGTGATGCCCGCCTCGGCGAAGAGCGCCTTGTTGTACCAGAAGCCGACGAGCCCCAGGGAGAACGGCAGGGCGTAGGTCTGCCCGTCCATCTGCCAGCCGGCGACCGCGCCGCCGAGGTTCTCGATCTCGGCCGCTGCGGGCTCGGAGATGTCCTTGATGAGGCCGGCCTCGACGTGGGCGGCCATCTCGCCGCCGCCGCGCTCCATGAAGATGTCGGGGGTGTCGCCGGTCTGGAACGCGGCGTTGAGCTTGGTGCCCATGTCTTCGTGCTGCATCGCGCTGATGGTGATGGTCACGCCGGGGTTGGCCGCCTCGAAGTCGGCCGCGACCTGCTCGTAGTAGTCCTTGCCGGGCGCGGTGTTCGAGTTGTGCCACCAGGTGAGGGTGGAGCCGTCGCCGTCGTCGGCGGCCTCGCCGCCGCCCGAGCTGCAGCCTGCCAGCAGGCCGAGAGCGGCTGTGAGCGCCACAGCCGTGCGCAGTGTCGTCTTCTTCATCGAAGTGCTCCTTGTCATCGTCGACAGTGGGTGTGAGAGGACTCTGACAGCGCGACACGGTGCGTGTCAATCGTTATCGATAACGTTTTACACAAGGTAGTGTCGCCAGCATGAAGCGCCGGGTCACCATCACGGACGTCGCCGACGCCGCGGGCGTCTCGGTCGCGACCGTCTCCAAGGTCATCAACGCCCGCTACGGCGTCGCCGCCGCGACGAGCTCGCGCGTGCAGGAGGTCATCGAGCAGCTCGGCTACGAGTCGAGCCTCGTCGCGCGCAGCATGCGCTCGCACCGCACCCACGTCATCGGGATCCTCGTGGCCGAGTTCGAGCCCTTCAGCGCCGAGATCCTCAAGGGCGCCGCCTCGGCGCTGCTCGAGACCGACTACGAGCTGCTCGCCTACACCGGGGCACGCCAGAGCGGCGGCGCCGGGTGGGAGCAGCGGTACCTCTCACGGCTCAGCGGCACGCTCATCGACGGCGCCCTCGTCGTCACCCCCACGGTCGTCGAGCCCGACACCGACATCCCCGTGGTCACGATCGACCCGCACACGGGCCCCGTCGGCATCCCGACGGTCGACTCGGACAGCTACACCGGCGCGCTCCTGGCGACCCGGCACCTCACGGGGCTCGGTCACCGCCGCATCGGGTTCCTCACCGGACGGCCCGACCTCGCGTCGTCCGCGCTGCGCGAGGCCGGCTACGTCGAGGCGCTGCGCGAGGTGGGCGTCCGCGTCGACCCGGCGCTCGTGCGCACCGGCGACTACCGGACCGACGGTGCCCACCAGCCTGCGACCGAGCTGCTCACCATGGCGGACCGGCCCACGGCGATCTTCGCCGCGAACGACCTCTCCGCGATCGGCGTGATGGACGTCGCCCGTGACCTCGGCATCGACGTCCCCGGCGACCTCTCCGTCGTCGGGTTCGACGACATCCCCGAGTCGACGGCGACCACTCCCCCGCTGACCACCGTCCACCAGCCGATCCAGCAGATGGGCGCGACCGCCGTCCGTCTCCTCGTCGGCCTCCTCAGCGGCACCCCGGCCGAGCAGACCCACGTCACGCTCCCCACCTCCCTCGTCGTCCGCGGGACCACCCGAGCCGTCTGAGCCGCGAGCGACGACGGCCCGCCGCGCGTGCTGCGCGACGGGCCGTCGGGGGATCGTGAGCCAGGTGTCCGTCAGCCCTGGTGCTGGGCGTTCTTGGCGTCGCGCCAGGCGAGCCAGTCGGCGACACCGGAGATGTCGTAGTCCGGGCCGGAGATACCGATGGTGAAGAGCGTCGCGCCGAGGGCGTGCTGCTGCTCGACCTCCTCGACGCTGCGCTTGCCGATCTCGGTGGAGATCTCGATCTCGGTCACGTCGCGACCCACCACGCGGGCGTGCTCGGCGAGGATCCCGAGCTTGCGCTCGAGGGTCTCCGCGTCGCTGAAGCTGTGCCAGATGTCGGCGTGCTGGGCGACGATCCGGAGGGTCTTCTTCTCGCCACCACCGCCGATGAGCACCGGGATCTTGCGGGTGGGCGCCGGGTTGAGCTTCCCCCAGCGGTCCTCGATCGTCGGGAGGTCACGAGCCAGCGCGTCCAGGCGGGTGCCGACGGTGCCGAACTCGTAGCCGTACTCGTCGTAGTCGCGCTCGAACCAGCCGGAGCCGGTGCCGAAGATGAACCGGCCCTGCCCGCCCTTGGCGCTGATGTGGTCGATGGTCCGGGCCATGTCGGCCTGGAGGTTCGCGTTGCGGTAGCTGTTGCAGTTGACCAGGGCGCCGATCTCGACACGGCTGGTCTGCTCGGCGAGCGCCGCGAGCATGGTCCACGACTCGAAGTGCAGGCCGTCGGGCTCACCAGACAGCGGGTAGAAGTGGTCCCAGTTGAAGAGGATGTCGACGCCGAGGTCCTCGAGGGCCGCGGCGGTCTCGCGGATCTTCTCGTAGGAGGCGTGCTGCGGCGCGATCTGCACGCCGATGCGCACGGGGCGTCGGGCGGCGGCAGGCTGGGCGGGGGCGTCGGTGAGCGGCTCGGTCATGGGAGGCTCCGATCAGGTGGGGGTCCACCGGGCGAGGAAGGTGGCGGCACGACGGGCGCCGCCGGTCGGGGCGGGTCGCGGCGGCATCGCTGTCGACCCTGCGTCAATGTACCCGCCGGCAGCCGTCTGGGCTCTGCGACCACGGCAAGATCTCACCAGGCAGGCGGGTGACGGTCCGGCCAGCGCAGGCCGGCCTCGAGCTGCGCCGCCACGGCCAGCAGGGTCCGCTCCGCACCGGGGCGTCCGACGAGCTGCACACCCATCGGCAGGCCGGCCGGCGCCGTCGCGTCGGGCTCCGTCCAGTGCGTCGGGACGGTGATCGCGGGCAGACCGCACACGTTGATCATCGAGGTGTACGGCGTGTACTCGCACTGCTGCGCGAAGTTCCGCTCCGGGTCGGTGGCGTCGTACCACCCGACGGGCCGCGGGGTCTGCGCCATCGCCGGGAGCAAGACCGCGTCGTAGGCCGACACCCGGGCGACCATCGTCCGCTCGAAGGCGGACAGCGCCCCGAGCGCCTCGACGAGCTCGCGTGCGGACACCGCTCGCCCGCGCTCGACGAGCCACTGCGTGAGCGGCTCGAGCAGCGCGAGGCGCTCGGGCTCGTCGATGGGCACCGCAGCCGCCCCGGCCATCCACAGCGTCCTGAAGGCGGGTGCGTAGGTCGGGTCGGGCTCCCAGGGGTCGGCGTCGACCACCTCGTGCCCGAGGTCCCCCAGCGCCCGCACCCCGGCGTCGAGGGCGGCTCGCGCCTCGTCGCCGAGCACTACGTCGTACGCACCGTCCCACGAGCTGAAGGTGCTGAGCCCGATGCGCAGCGGACGCCCCTCAGGCGCCTCCCCGGTCTCGGCCGCCGCCAGGTACGAGCCGGCCGGTCCTGCGGCCGTGCGCAGCGTGCGGGGGTGGTCCACGAGGCCTCCTGCGGTGCGCGGGAGCATGCCCTCGAGCAGGAGCGCGGCGTCGGCGGTGGTCCGGGCGATCGGCCCGTGGACCACGAGCCCGCCGAGCGACTCGACGCCTCCCCCGGCAGGCAGCAGCCCACGGGTCGGCTTGAGGCCCACGAGACCGCAGGCAGCGGCCGGGATGCGGATGGACCCTCCGCCGTCCGAGCCCGGTGCGACGGGCAGCAGCCCGGCGGCAACGGCCACGGCGGCACCCCCGCTCGACCCGCCGGACCCGCGCGTGAGGTCCCACGGGTTGCGGGCCGGCGGCCCGACGAGCGTCTCCGTGTACGACGGGAAGCCGAGCTCGGGTGCAGCGGTCTTGCCGAGCGACACCACCCCCGCCGCGTCGAGGACCTGGGTGACGTCGCTGCTCACCTCGGGCACGTAGCGGTACGAGCCCGAGAAGGCACGCGACCCGAACCCGGTCGCCACGCCTGCGCGGTCTGAGAGGTCCTTGTCGCCGGTCGGCAGGCCCCACAGCGGGGCGGTGCCGGGCTCGGGCGGCGGACCCTCTGCGGAGAGCCGAGCGGCCTGCGCACGGGCGGCCTCGGGCGTGACGGTGACGAAGGCTCCGAGCGCGCCGTCACGCTCGGCGACGCGTCCCAGGTAGTGCTCGGTGACGTCGGTCGGTGAGAGCTCTCCCGACCGGAGCTGACGGCTGAGCTCGGTCGCGGTGCGCTCGTGCAGGCTGGTCATCGACCCAGCATAGAGACCCGGCGGGCGACCACCTGTGAGGCGTCTCACACCCCTGTTCTCGGCTCGCACCACCCGTCGCGAGAACGACGAAGGGCCCGACCGTTTCCGGTCGGGCCCTTCGTTCTCGGTGGAGCTGAGGGGACTCGAACCCCTGACCCCCTGCATGCCATGCAGGTGCGCTACCAGCTGCGCCACAGCCCCAAGAACTTCAAGAAGTTCTTGTTCCCCGTTGCCGAGGCGTTGCAATCTTAGACCGAAGTTGGCTCCAAGTTCCAATCGGGTCCCGCGTTCCAGTGATCTAGCGGAAAACCGGCCCCGACGTTGTGCGCGAGGAGCCTCCACGGAGTCCCCGACGCAGGTCCGGAGCGCTCGACGTGGCTCCAGTGGACGTTGTGCAGCCCGTTGAGACCACGCCACGCCTCCGGGTCCAGCCCGATGAGCGCGGTGACGCCGATGGTGATGGCCGCCCCGTGCGAGACGATCACGAGGGTGTCGTCCGACGCGAGGTCGGCGCCGTGCTCCTCGACGGCCGCGAGCATGCGCTCGGCCACCTCGGTGCGGGTCTCGATGCTCGCGCCGGCAGGCTGCTCGCCGCGTCGCCACTGGGCGAACTCGTCGGGCCAGCCCTCCTCGATCTCCGGGCGGGTCAGTCCCTCCCAGTCACCGAAGCTGCGCTCACGGACACGCTCGTCGATGACGAGGTCGTGACCGCCCACCTGTGCGTAGTGCTCCGCCGTCACCCGGGCGCGGACGAGGTCGGACGCGACCACGCGCGCGCAGCCGTGCAGGTTGGCCAGCGCGCGTGCGCCGTGCTCGGCCTGCCAGTGCCCGACCTCGTCGAGGGGGATGTCGACCTGCCCCTGCAGACGCCCGGCCGCGTTGTACGCGGTCCGGCCGTGCCGCAGGAAGACGACGGAGCCGGCACTCATACGGTGTCGTCGCGCGTGTCGGCCGGGACCGGGTAGCCGAAGTCGTCGGCCTCGTACTCGGGCGCGATGCCGTCGCCGCCGCGGGCGTCCTCGGGCAGCTCGATGACGGGGCAGTCCTTCCAGAGGCGCTCGAGCGCGTAGTACACGCGGTCCTCCGTGTGCTGGACGTGCACGACGATGTCGCCGAAGTCGATGAGGACCCAGCGTGACTCGCCCTTGCCCTCACGGCGGATCGGCTTCACGCCGAGCCCGTGGAGGGCTTCCTCGACGGCGTCGACGATGGCCGACACCTGTCGCTCGTTGTTGCCGGACGCGATGAGGAACACGTCGGTCAGGACGAGCTGCTCGCTGACGTCCAGGGCGATGATCTCGGCCGCCTTGCGGTCAGATGCGGCGCGGGCCGCGGCGATCGCCAGCTCGACGGCACGTTCGGTTGCAGGCACAGGTCTCCTCAGAGGTCTTCGGTGTCGGGGGCGCCGGAGGTGTCGGTGGTCCAGCCGGGCTGGTCCGCCGAGGTCCGCGAGGCGTCGGTCGACGTGACCGACAAGGCCGAAGACGCAGACGACGCACCGCTCTCGCCCTCCAGGGCGACTTTCCAGAGTATCAGCCCGAGGACGAAGGCCACCGCGACGAGGATCACGTAGTGCAGCCAGGTGTACTTGTGGTCCGGCTCGTCGTCGTAGTCGTCATCGTCGTGCTCGTCGACGTCGTGGTCGGTCTCGACGTCGTCGTGCAGCGCCCCGGCCGCCGGGGCGGCAGGGCCGGTGGTGATGGCGTCCCAGCGCGGCATGCCGGAGAACGACTCGGGCTCCTCCGCGAGCCGCGGCGGGACGTCCTTGGTCGCCGACGTCACGTCGACAGGGCTGAGCACGCCCGTCGCGTCGGGGTCGGTCGCGCTGCCGGGCTGGACGCCGGTGTCGGTCTCACGGGCGGCCGCAGCCGACGTGTCGACCGCGGGCGCCGCGACGGCCGTCCACGGGGCGTCTGCCGGGGCCACCGGGGCCCAGGTCTGGCTCCCCGCAGGGACGGCGGTCGGGCTCGCGCCCCGTCCCGCGCCCGTCGCGGGCACACCGAGGCGCTGGTTCGGCTGCTGGGTCGCGGGACGCGCCGCCGGCTGGACCGGAGCCTGCACCGACGGCAGCTGTCCTGCTGCCGCCTGCGGTGCTCCCTGCTCGGCGGCGGTCTGCTGCGCTGCCTGCTGTCGCGAGGCGTAGTCGAGCGTGCCGGTGCGGGCCACGGCCGGCTGACCAGCAGGCACCCCCTGGGGCTGCTGCGCCGACGCCTGCGGTCGTGCTCCGGCAGGGCGCGCCGAGGGAGGCGCGGAGGCGGCCAGACGCTGGGAGAAGCTCATCGCGGCACCGCTCGCGGCGGAGCCCTGCCCCGCGGTCCGCGCACCGGCAGCGACCGGCGACGACCACGGGGTGGTCCCGGCCGGTGCCGTCGGGCTCGGGGACGCCGGACCTGCGCCGGGCGCCGCGGAGGCAGTCGTGGCAGCGGCGGCGTCCTGCGGGCGGGCGGGGCGCGACGCGGTGAGCTCGCCCGTCTCGTCGACGGTCCGGATCTTTCCGGTCTGGTGCGGGGGCACGATGACCGCTCCGGTCTCGCTGACCGCGCTGGCCTGCTCTCGCAGCGACCGCCGTGACAGCCCCGGCTGGCGCTCCTGGGCGGTCGGACGGCGCACGGCCCCCTGCGGGTCGGCGGCGGGAGCCGCCGTCGGGGCGGCCTGGGACGCTGCGGGGGCTGCGGGCGCTGCGGTGCGCTGCGCGGGCTCGCGTCGCTGCTGCGACGGGTCGGACGGCTGCTCCGCCGCCGGTGCCGGGCGCTCGGCGGCTGCGGTCGGTGCCGGGCGCTGCGCCGCAGGCGGCTGCTCGCGTGCGGACGGCGGTTGCTGGACCGGTGCGGCTGCCGGCGCGGGCTGCGCGTACGCCGGTGGCGCCGCCTCCGCTGCCGTGCGGGCGGCCTCGGCCTCAGCCTGCTCGCGGAGCTGGCGGCGCGTCAGAGGCGCGCCGTCCGCTGGGTTCGTCATGATGCCACCTTCACAGCTGACTCTCGGTACAGACGGTACTTCGCGATGTACTGCACGACACCGTCCGGCACGAGGTACCAGACCGGGTCGCCTGCGCGGGCCCGGGCCCGGCAGTCGGTCGACGAGATGGACAGTGCCGGGATCTCGAGGAGGCTCACGTGCTCGCTCGGCAGGCCGGCGACCGACAGCACGTGCCCCGGTCGGGTGACAGCCACGAAGTGCGCCATCTCCCAGAGCTCGGGGGCGTTCTTCCACGTCGCGATCTGCTCGACCGCGTCCGCACCGGTGATGAAGAACAGGTCGGCGTCGGGACGCTGGTCCCGCAGGTCGCGCAACGTGTCGACGGTGTAGGTCAGACCGGGCCGGTCGATGTCGACGCGGCTGGTCGTGAACCTCGGGTTCGACGCGGTCGCGATGACGGTCATCAGGTACCGGTGCTCCGCAGGGCTGACGTCCTGCCCCTGCTTGAAGCTCGGCTGGCCCGTGGGCACGAACACGACCTCGTCGAGGTCGAACCGAGCCGCGACCTCGCTCGCCGCGACGAGGTGCCCGTGGTGGATGGGGTCGAAGGTGCCACCCATGACACCGACACGCTGCCGCACAGAGGTCATCAGCTCAGGATCTCGACGACGGTCAGTGACGGGTCCACACGCTGCGGAAGGCGTAGGTCACGGCCATCAGTGCGGAGAGGACCACGAAGGTCGTGATGCCGAAGGCGACGGGCGGCATCGCGAGGTGGTTCACGACCTCGTGCTCTTCTGCGGCTGCCAGCACTGTTGCGAACACGTCATCCTCCATCGGGTCGGTCACGGGCGGCCCGGAGGGCCCGCCCGTCGCTCACTGGGACGTGAGCGTCTCTCGAGCGCCCAGTCTCTCACGTCTCCTATCGGCACGGAACGTCGCGCACTTCACCCCGAGAGGTCACCGGAGCTCTCGGCGGCCGGAGCGCAGGTCACCGGCCGCGCAGGGGCGGCGACCGCGCCGCGCACGTGCCCGTCGCCGTTGACGACCCACTTGGTGGTGGTCAGCTCGGCGAGACCCATCGGGCCGCGCGCGTGGAGCTTCTGGGTCGAGATGCCGATCTCCGCGCCGAGCCCGAACTCGGCCCCGTCGGTGAACCGGGTCGAGGCGTTGACCATGATCGCGGCAGAGTCCAGCTCGGCGACGAACCGCTCGGACGACCGCAGGTCACGGGTGACGATCGCCTCGGTGTGGCCCGAGGTCCACGTGCGGATGTGCTCGATGGCCCCGTCGAGGTCGGGCACCACGCGGACCGCGAGGTCGAGCGAGAGGTACTCGGTGGCCCAGTCCTCGTCGGTGGCCGGGACGACGGTGACGCCTTCCGGAGCGAGCGCGGCGGTGAGCGCGTCGGCGTGCACCACCACGTCGGCCGCGCCGAGCGCGGCGAGCACCCCGGGCAGCAGGGCCTGCGCGGCGTCCGCGTGGACGAGCAGCGTCTCGGCCGCGTTGCAGACGCCGACGCGGTGCGTCTTGGAGTTCAGCACGATCGAGACCGCGGTCTCGAGCTCGGCCGAGGCGTCGAGGTAGACGTGGCAGTTGCCGACGCCCGTCTCGATGACGGGGACCGTCGACTCGCGCACCACGGTCTGGATGAGGTCAGCACCCCCGCGGGGCACCAGGACGTCGACGAGGCCACGGGCGTGCATGAGGGCGACGGCGCCGGGGCGGCCGTGCGCGTCGATCGACTGGACGAGGTCGGCGGGCAGGCCCTGCTCCTCGAGCGCGCTGGCGAGCACCCGCACGATGACCTCGTTCGAGCTGGCTGCGGCGCTGCCGCCGCGCAGGATCACCGCGTTGCCGCTCTTGAGAGCGAGCCCGGCAGCGTCGACGGTGACGTTCGGGCGGGCCTCGTAGATCATGCCCACCACACCCATGGGGACGCGCTCCTGGCGCAGGCGCAGCCCGTTCGGCAGGATCGAGCCGCGCACGACCTCGCCGACGGGGTCCGGCAGGGCGGCGAGGTCGCGCAGCGCGTCGGCGATCGAGACGATGCGCTCGGGCGTCAGGGCGAGCCGGTCCAGGAGCCCCGGGGACGTCCCGTTGGAGCGCCCCCGCGCGAGGTCGGTCTCGTTCGCGGCGACGATCTCCGTCGTGGCCGCGACGAGGGCGTCGGCCAGGGCGTTGAGGGCCGCGTCCTTCGTCGCGCGGGTCGCCGCCGCGAGGGAGCGGGACGCCACCTTCGCGCGTCGGGCGGTCTCGAGCACGGCTTCGGTCACCTCGTGGCGCACTGCGCCGTCGTCTGCCTGAGTCATCCCTCCAGGCTAGCGACTGCGTCGTGCAGCGCGACACACGTCCGCTGGGTGGTCCCGCCCGGGCCGTCCTGGCCCGGGCGGTCCGAGGTCAGCTGCGCCTGCGGCGCCGCACGAGCACGAGGTCGTCGCGGTGCACCACCGCACGGTCGTACCCCTCCCCCAGGGAGTCGCGCAGGTCTCCCGTGGTCTGCCCCATGAGGTCGGGGATCTCCGCGGAGTCGAAGGCCGAGAGCCCGCGGGCGACGACCCTCCCCTCGCGGTCCACGAGCTCGACGGGGTCCGACGCCTCGAACTCGCCGACGACCCCCGTGATGCCCGCGGGCAGGAGCGAGGCCGTGCCCCCGAGGACCGCGTGGACGGCCCCGTCGTCGAGCACCAGGCTGCCGCGGGTCTTCGACGCGTACGCGAGCCAGAGCCGGCGTCGCGTCGTACGGCGGCCGGTCGCGTGGAACCACGTGCCGACGAGGTCGCCCCGCAGTGCGCCCTCGACGTTCACGGCCTGCGTCAGCACGACCGGGATGCCGGACTGCGTCGCGATGAGGACCGAGTTGAGCTTGGTGACCATCCCGCCGGTCCCCACAGAGCTGCCGCTGCCGGTGACCTCGACGTCCTCGATGTCCGCGGGGCTGCGCACCTCGGGGATGCGCTTCGAGCCCTCACGGGACGGCGGTCCGTCGTAGAGGCCGTCGACGTCGGTGAGGAGCACCATCGCGTCGGCGCGCACGAGGTGCGAGACGAGCGCCGCGAGGCGGTCGTTGTCGCCGAAGCGGATCTCGTCCGTCGCGACCGCGTCGTTCTCGTTGACCACGGGCACGACGCCCAGGTCGAGAAGACGCTCGAGGGAACGCTGCGCGTTCCGGTAGTGCCCGCGCCGGACGGTGTCCTCGGCCGTCAGCAGCAGCTGCCCGACCTGGATGCCGTGCGCCGCGAAGGCCGCGGTGTACCGGGCCACGAGGAGGCCCTGGCCCACGGACGCGGCGGCCTGGGCCGTGGCGAGGTCGCCGGGACGGGCCGAGAGGCCGAGGGGGCCCAGGCCCGCCGCCAGGGCGCCCGAGGTGACCAGGACGACCTGGTACCCCGCGGCGTGCCGTGCGGCGATGACCTGGACGAGCGCTGTCAGCGCGTCGGAGTCGAGCGTGCCGTCCTCACGGGTGAGGGAGGACGAGCCGATCTTCACTACGACCCGCCCCGCGGTGCCCATGAGGGACCGCGGGGTCTTCGGGACGGGGAGGATCGGGCTGTCACGCTCCGAGGCGCCCTCGCCGGGTGCCTGCGGCGTGCGCTGGGGGGTGCTGCTGGTCGAGTCGGAGTCGTGTCGGTCAGAGATCGATGTTCCGGAATCGCTCATCCGACCATTGTGGCGCAGGTGGTCAGTCGTCTGCCTTGGTGTCCACAGTCGCGTCGACGGCCACGTCGGGGTCGGTCCACAGCCCCTGCTCGCGCTCGGTCCACAGCTCGGCGCGGGCCTCGGCCTTGGCGTCCATGCGGTCCGTGTACTCGCGGCGCTTCTCCTCGCGGGTGGGGCGCAGCTGCTCGGCGATGCGCGCGTCCGTACCGCGCGGACCACCGAGGAGCTCGGCACCGGTGACGAGGGTGGGCTCCCAGTCGAAGATCACGGCGTTCTGCTCGGGGCCGATGCGCACCTCGTCGCCGGCGACAGCACCCGCCTTGAAGAGCTGCTTCTCGACGCCGAGGGTCGCGAGGCGGTCGGCAAGGTAGCCGATGGCCTCCTCGTTGGTGAAGTCCGTCTGGCGGACCCAGCGCTCGGGCTTGGTGCCGCGGATCTCGAAGAACGGCTGGCCGCCGGCCTCCTTGCGCTGCACCGTGAACTCGGAGCCGTCCGCGGCCTTCGGGCGGATGATCGTGCGGGCCATGCTCGGCTTCGGCGCGAGCTTGCGGGCACGCTCGACGTACTCGGCGAGGACGTAGGTGAGCTGCTTGAGACCCTCGTGGCTGGCGGCCGAGACCTCGAAGACCTTGACGCCGCGCGCCTCGAACTCCGGGCGGACCATCTCGGCCAGCTCGCGGGCCTCGGGGACGTCCACCTTGTTGAGCACCACGACGCGGGGGCGCTCGTTGAGCGGGATGCGGCTGCCGTCGGACTGGAGGTCCGGCGCGTAGGCGGCGAGCTCCTGCTCGATGACCTCGAGGTCGCTCACCGGGTCGCGACCCGGGTCGAGGGTCGCGCAGTCGAGGACGTGCACGAGGACCGCGCAGCGCTCGATGTGGCGGAGGAACTCGAGGCCGAGGCCCTTGCCCTCGCTCGCACCCTCGATGAGACCGGGGACGTCGGCCACCGTGTAGCGCGAGGAGCCGGCCTGGACCACACCGAGGTTCGGCACGAGGGTGGTGAAGGGGTAGTCGGCGATCTTGGGCCGTGCGGCCGAGATCGCGGCGATGAGGCTGGACTTGCCGGCGCTCGGGTAGCCGACCAGCGCGACGTCGGCGATGGTCTTGAGTTCGAGGACGACGGACGCCTCGTTGCCCGGCTCGCCGAGGAGCGCGAAGCCCGGGGCCTTGCGGTTCTTCGAGGCCAGCGCGTTGTTGCCCAGCCCACCGTGCCCGCCTTCGGCGACCACGTACTCCGCGCCGAGACCGATGAGGTCGGCGAGCACGTTGCCGTCGGTGTCCTTGACCACGGTGCCGTCGGGCACGGAGAGGATCATGTCCTCGCCGTTGGCGCCCTGGCGGTAGTCGCCCATGCCCTGGGTGCCCGAGGGCGCGCTGCGGTGCGGCAGGTGGTGGAACTCGAGGAGGGTGGTGACCTGACCGTCGACGCGCAGGATGATGCTCCCGCCCATCCCTCCGGCGCCGCCGTCGGGGCCGGCGAGCGGCTTGAACTTCTCGCGGCGGATCGAGGCGCAGCCGTTCCCGCCGTTGCCGCCTGAGGCGTGCAGGACCACGCGGTCTACGAACGAAGCCATCGGTCAACCAATCATCGAGCGAGCTGCCGCAGCGCGACAGGGTGGGGCGAGCATGAGCAAGAGGGGCGCACCGAACCGGTGCGCCCCTCTTGCGGAAGATCTAGGAGTCTGAAGCTCAGACGCCAGCCTCGACGATGTCGATGACCTTGCGGCCACGACGAGTGCCGAACTGGACCGCACCGGCGGTCAGGGCGAAGAGCGTGTCGTCCCCGCCACGGCCGACGTTGTTGCCGGGGTGGAAGTGGGTGCCACGCTGGCGGACGATGATCTCGCCGGCGTTGACGAGCTGACCGCCGAAGCGCTTGACACCGAGACGCTGTGCGTTCGAGTCGCGACCGTTGCGCGAGGAGCTCGCGCCTTTCTTGTGTGCCATGGCCGAACCTGCTTTCCTGCTGAAGAGTGTCTGACGAGGTCGTTCGCAGGAGGCACAGGCCTACCGCGACGAGAAAATCACTTGATGCCGGTGACCTTCAGGCGGGTCAGCTGCTGACGGTGACCCTGACGCTTGCGGTAGCCGGTCTTGTTCTTGAACTTGAGGATGGTGATCTTCGGGCCCTTCTCGTCCCGGACGATCTCCGCGGTGACCTTGACCTTGGCGAGGTCTGCTGCCTTGGTCGTCACCTTCTCCCCGTCGACCAGAAGCAGCGCGGGAAGTTCGATGGACTCGCCAGCGTCGCCGGAAAGTCGGTCGACGACGACGACGTCGCCCACGGAAACCTTCTCCTGGCGGCCACCGGCCTTGACGATCGCGTACACCACGTTGCTGCTCATCTCTCTTAGTGTCTGCGGCATGCTCATCACCTGACTCGTAGACAGGCCATCGACGTGGTCGTTGGCGGCGTCATCAGACTCAGGGAGCACACAGGGACCAGCGCGATTCAGTACGCGCCGACGTTCAAGATTACGGAATCTTGCGCTCAGGGTCAAATGCCACTGCTAGCACTGCTACTCAGCTCTCGGTGGCTGGTTCGCAGGTGCCTGCACGACCTGCGCACAGACGGAGCCGTCAGGCTCCGAGGACCATCATGCCCTACTCCGACGGCACTCTCCACCATCGGGCACCCGTCGGGCCTGTGAGACAGCACTCATCGGCGTCCCCGACGGCGCCCGGTGCAGGCCTCGGTGCAGGGACGCACCACCACGGGAGACGCCGCAGGCGCGGACGACGTCGTCGTCCGCGCCTGCGGCGTGCTGAGGCCTCGTCTCGAGCCCTACGGTCCCTGCGGTCAGTCCTGGTCGGCCTTCTTGGCGCCACGACCGCGGCCGGACACCGGTCGGCGGACCGACCGGAGCTCTGCGACCACGTCGAGCACGGGCCGCTTCGGCTCCTGCTCGTCGGAGTCCTCTGCCCCGGTCTCGGTCTCGGTCGCCTGCTCGCCGACCGTGACGTCGTCGGCCGGCTCGGCCTGCTCGACCTCGTCCACGACCTGCTCGGTCTCGACGACCGTCACCTCGACGACCGCGAGCTCGCCCTGCTCGGCGGACCCGGCCGCGTGGCCGTGCTCGTCGTCGTGCTCGTGGGCGTGCGCCGCGGCCGCGGCGATGGTCGCCAGGGTCGCCTTGACGGCCTCACGGGCCTCGGGGAGCACGGGGACCGTGGTGCTCTCGGTCTCCTTGGCTCCCCCGCGCTTGCGGCGCGAGCGCTTGCTGTCGCCGCCGTCGGCCGGGGCCGAGGACTGCGCGGCGACCTGGGCGCCCGAGGGCTGCGAGCCACCCTGGAAGTGCTTCTCGTTCGGCTCGTCGTGGACGATGAACCCGCGGCCGTTGCAGTGGTCGCAGGTCTCGCTGAAGGCCTCGACGAGACCCTGGCCCACGCGCTTGCGGGTCATCTGGACGAGGCCGAGCGAGGTGACCTCGGCGACCTGGTGCTTGGTGCGGTCGCGGCCGAGGCACTCGACCATGCGGCGCAGGACGAGGTCGCGGTTGGACTCGAGGACCATGTCGATGAAGTCCACGACGATGATCCCGCCGATGTCGCGCAGGCGGAGCTGGCGGACGATCTCCTCGGCGGCCTCGAGGTTGTTGCGCGTGACCGTCTCCTCGAGCGTCCCGCCAGAGCCGGTGAACTTGCCGGTGTTGACGTCGACGACCGTCATGGCCTCGGTCCGGTCGATGACGAGCGAGCCACCCGAGGGCAGCCAGACCTTGCGGTCCATGCCCTTGGCGAGCTGCTCGTCGATCCGGGCCTCCGCGAAGACATCCTTATCGCTCGTCCAGCGCTTGACGCGCTCGGCGAGGTCCGGGGCGAGGGCGTTGACGTACTCCGAGATCTCGGACCAGGCACCGTCGCCGGAGACCGTCAGCGACGTGAAGTCGTCGTTGAAGATGTCGCGGACCACTCGGATGGCGAGGTCCGGCTCCCCCTGGAGGAGCGCCGGCGCGGACGCGGTCTTCGACTTCTTCTCGATGGCCTCCCACTGGCCCTGGAGCCGGGCGATGTCAGCGCGGAGCTCCTCCTCGCTGGCCCCCTCGGCGGCGGTGCGCACGATGACGCCCGCGGTCTCGGGGACGACCTCGCGGAGGATCTTCTTGAGGCGCGCACGCTCGGTGTCGGGGAGCTTGCGCGAGATCCCCGTCATGCCACCACCGGGCACGTAGACGAGGTAGCGGCCGGCGAGCGTGACCTGCGAGGTCAGGCGAGCGCCCTTCTGGCCGATCGGGTCCTTGGTGACCTGCACCAGGACCGAGTCGCCAGACTTGAGCGCCTGCTCGATGCGTCGGGGCTGCCCCTCCATGCCTGCGGCGTCCCAGTTGACCTCGCCGGCGTAGAGGACGGCGTTGCGGCCCTTGCCGACGTCGATGAACGCGGCCTCCATGCTGGGCAGGACGTTCTGGACACGGCCCAGGTAGACGTTGCCGGCCATCGAGGCCTGCGACTGCTGCGACACGTAGTGCTCGACGAGCACGCCGTCCTCGAGCACCGCGATCTGGGTGCGACCGTTCCGCTCGCGGACGATCATCGAGCGCTCGACGGACTCGCGACGCGCGAGGAACTCCGCCTCGGTGATGATCGAGCGGCGACGACCGGCGTCGCGTCCTTCGCGGCGGCGCTGGCGCTTGGCCTCGAGACGCGTCGAGCCCTTGAGCGCGGTGACCTCGTCCGAGCCGGTCCGGCCGGAACGGCTCGAGCCACCCTGGCTGCGCCCCGCCGCGGGGCTGCTGGGCGCCGAGTCGCTGTCCGACCCGCGCGACCCACGACGGCGGCGACGACGACGACGGCTGGACGCCGAGTCGTCAGAGTCGTCGGAGTCGTGGTCGTCGGAGTCCTCCGAGCCCTCGGGCTCGTCGTCGTCGGAGTCGGACGTCTGCTGCTGGGCAGCACCGCGGGACCGGCGGCGCGAGCGCGAGCGCCCGCCCTCGCCGCGCGAGCCCTCGTCCGAGGAGCCGGTGTGCGTGTCGCCCGAGTCGTCGGTGCTGTCGTCGGAGTCGTCGTCGCCCTCGGCGTCGTCGTCCCGACGGGAGTCGCGGTCGTCCTCGTCACGCTGGTCGTTGCCACCGCGGTTGCGGCGTCCACGACCGCCACGGCGGCGGCGACGTCGGGGCGCGCCCGAGCCGTCGGTGTCCGCATCGTCAGAGCCGTCGGAGTCGTCAGCGTCGTCCGTGTCGTCAGCGTCGGAGGACTCGTCCGTCGTGACCTCGTCGGACCCGGCGAGGTCCTGGTCCTGCGCGGCGACGAGCGCCTCGTCGGTGGTGGCCTCGTCCTCGTCCTCCTCGACCTCGACGGCGGCAGCAGCCTCGGAGATCGCCTTGGGCGGGCCGGCAGGCGACTGGGCCCGACGACGTCGGGGACGCCCGGCGTCGGGGTCGGGTGCCTGGAAGAGCAGAGCAGTGGTGCGACGGGCAGGGGCCTCGGCGACCGTCTCGGCCTCAGGCTCGGCGACCTGGTGGTCGCGCTCGGCGGAGGCGGGCTCGGCCGGTGCCTGACGGGACTCGGGCTCGGCGCTGCGGGCACGACGGCTGCGCGTCTTGCGCGGCGCGTCCGCCTGCGGCTCCGTGGCGGTCACGGCAGGCACGTCGCTGGTCGAGGTGCTCGTCGAGCCTGCCTCGGCGGCGGGGGCCGTCTGCTCGGCCTCGACCGCAGCAGGGGCCGACGCGGCGCGGGTCGCCGCACGACGGGGGCGGGAGACCTCGGCGTCCTCGAAGAGGGCGGTCGCGGGCGCGGAGGCCGCCTTGCGGCTGCGACGGGCCGGCTTCGACGCGGGCTCGGTGGCGAGGGCCTCGATCGAGGCCACGACGTCGAGGCTGGCGACCTCGTCCTCGTGGGTCGGCGTCGTGGCCGGGGCCGCCGCACGCGAGCGCGAGCGCCGCGGTGCACGGGCAGGCGCCTCGGCCGGGGCGTCGGACACAGGTGCCGGGGCCGTGGTGCCGGCGGTCGGCTCGGTCTCCTGAGACGCCGGGGCGGCGGCGGACGCAGGGGCCGAGGCCTTGCGTGTCGCTGCCCGGGTGCGACGACGGGGTGCGGCGTCCTCGGTCGGCGCCGTCGTCTCGGCGGCGGCCGGGGTGTCGACGGCGGCCGTGGTGTCGACGGCAGCGGGAGCGGTCTCCGCGGCGGCCGGCGCGGTGCTCGCAGCGGCAGCGGGTGCGCTCGTCGGGCCGGAGAGCTCGGCGAACACGTCGAGCTGCTCGGTGGTCTTGGTGACCCGGCGCGAACGGCGCGGGGCCTTCGCCGGTGCAGCGGCCTCGGTCGAGGTCGCAGCCTCGGTCGGTGCGGCGCTCTGGGCCGCCGCCGGGGCCGCGGCGGGCTCTGCGGCTGCAGCCTCGGCGGCCGGAGCCGTGGAGGTCTCGACCGTCTTCTTCGCGGACGTGGCACGTCGGCTGCGGGTCTTGGGGGCCGGCGCGGCGGTCTCGGCAGCCGGGGCGCTCGTCGTCGAGGTGCTGCGGGGCGCCTCGCTGCTCGTGGCGTCCTTGGTGCTGTCTCCGGCCTCGGCCGCAGGGGCGGCGGCGGGGCGGGTCACGCGGCGACGCGCGGGCTTCTTCGCTGTCGCGTCGGTCGGTTCGGTCGTGTTCGTGGGGTCGAGCGTCACGTGGTGTGCTCCAGGTGCCCTGATACGGCTCCGCCCCACACGAGCGGTGCCCCCAGGGCTGTTCAGTCGTCGTCGGCACTGGTGTGCCGCGACGGAAGTCGTCGGTGTGGATACGCGGCAGGGCGAGCGACGGTGTGCGCCAGGCGGCCGGGCAGTTCTCCCGGCTGCGGCGCGACACAATCCGCGATTCGCACGTGCTGCGTTCACAAGCTCGGCATCGAGGGCGTGTGGGGCCCTTGAGCCTCGTTCAGTATCGCACAGCGGTCCAGATCGGCCCGCCGAGACCGCGCCCACGCGTGTCGGGCCCCTGGCGCGCGCGGGAGGGCGCGGGCCAGACTGACCCTGACGGGCGATTCGAGACCTAGGTCACGCGGGCCGGACGCCTTCCTGCACGGGGCAGGGACCTTGGTCCCACACCCCGAAATCTTCACGGCATAGCGTCAGTTCGAGCCGCACCCCGCGCCCCGCCTCGCGCCCCACCCACACCCTCAGGAGCACCGTGGACGTCCTGGACATAGCTCGGTGGCAGTTCGCCATCACCACCGTCTATCACTTCTTCTACGTACCTCTGACGATCGGGCTCGCACCCCTGGTCGCCATCATGCAGACCGCCTGGGTCCGCACGGGCAACGAGCGCTGGCTCAAGCTCACCAAGTTCTTCGGCAAGCTGCTCCTCATCAACTTCGCCATCGGCGTGGTGACCGGGATCGTCCAGGAGTTCCAGTTCGGCATGAACTGGAGCGAGTACTCGCGGTTCGTCGGCGACGTCTTCGGAGCCCCGCTCGCCATGGAGGCGCTCGCCGCGTTCTTCGTCGAGTCGACGTTCCTGGGGCTGTGGATCTTCGGGTGGGACAAGCTCCCCAAGAAGATCCACCTCGCGTGCATCTGGGCCGTGGCCGTCGCGACCAACCTCTCGGCCTACTTCATCCTCGCGGCCAACTCCTGGATGCAGCACCCCGTGGGGGCGGTCTTCAACCCGGAGACCGGTCGCGCGGAGATGAACGACATCTGGGCGGTGCTCACCAACAACACCCTCCTCGCCGCGTTCCCGCACACCATCACCGCCGCGTGGTTGACAGCCGGGACCTTCGTGGCCGGCATCGCCGCCTGGTGGATGGTCCGCGAGGTCCGTCGCGGGCGCAAGGAGGTCGCCCGGGACGTGTACCGGCCTGCGGTGATCCTCGGGCTCGTGGTGATGATCGTGTCGGGTGCCGGCATCGCCGTGTCGGGCGACGCCCAGGCCAAGCTGATGTTCCAGCAGCAGCCCATGAAGATGGCCGCGGCCGAGGCCCTGTGCGAGTCCTCGCCGAACGGGGCGCCGTTCTCCATCCTCACCCTCGGCAACCTGGCCAACGACTGCGAGAACGTCACGCACGTCCTGGAGATCCCCGGGCTGACCAGCTTCCTGGCCGACGGGTCCTTCTCCGCCCCGCTGCCGGGGATCGACGAGGTCCAGCAGCAGATGGAAGAGCGCTACGGCGACACCGACGCCGCAGGCAACCCGATCGACTACTCGCCCAACCTCGCCCTCACCTACTGGAGCTTCCGGCTCATGATCGGCCTGGGCGCCGGGTCGGCCCTGCTCGCGGTCATGGCGCTGTGGCTCACCCGCAAGGGGCGGGTCAGCGACAGCACCTGGCTGGCCCGCGTCGGGCTGATCGCGATCCCCATGCCGTTCCTCGCGTCGTCCTTCGGCTGGATCTTCACCGAGGCCGGGCGTCAGCCGTGGGTCGTGGTGCCCAACCCGACAGGCATCGACCAGATCCGCATGCTCACCGAGAACGGTGTCTCGCTCGCCCAGGGCGCGGGGGTGGTCTTCGCCTCGATGGCGATCTTCACGCTCGTCTACACCGTCCTCACCGTCGTCTGGGTCCGCCTCATCTGGCGGTACATGGTCGAGGGCGCGCCCGAGACCGTCCACGACGACTCCCCCGAGGCCCGATCCGACGACGACGACACGGCCGACCGTCCGCTGTCCTTCGCCTACTGACCCTCCGCACCGCGAGAAAGGACCTACGACGTGGACCTCGAAACACTCCAGGTGCTCTGGTTCGTACTGATCGCCGTCCTGTGGACGGGCTACCTCGTGCTCGAGGGCTTCGACTTCGGCGTCGGCATGCTCATGCCGATCCTCGGTCGCAAGGAGAAGGACCGCCGGGTCATGATCAACACCATCGGCCCCGTCTGGGACGGCAACGAGGTGTGGCTGCTGACCGCCGGCGGGGCGACCTTCGCGGCGTTCCCCGAGTGGTACGCCTCGCTCTTCTCCGGCTTCTACATCCCGCTGTTCATCATCCTCATCTGCCTCATCGTGCGCGGCATGGGCTTCGAGTACCGCTCGAAGATCAACGACGCCACGTGGCGCCGCCGCTGGGACGCCTCGGTGATCATCGGGTCGTGGCTCCCCTCGATCCTCTGGGGCGTCGCCTTCGCCAACCTGGTCCGCGGTGTCGAGATGGACGCGAACCACACGATGACGGGCGGGTTCTTCTCCCTCCTCTCCCCCTTCGCGCTGCTCGGTGGCGTCGTCACAATGCTGCTCTTCCTCACGCACGGTGCCGTGTTCGTGGCGCTCAAGACCGAGGGCGACATCCGCGTCCGGGCCCGCCGCCTGGCCGGCATGTTCTCGGTCGCCTCGGTGGTCGCGGCCGGCGGCTGGGCCCTCTGGGCGCAGCTCGCCTACGGGACGACCTGGACCTGGGGTGCGGTCGCCGTCGCCGCGGCGGCTCTCGTCGCCGTCGTGGTCTCGAACGCACGGGCCCGTGAGGGCTGGGCGTTCTTCTGGTCCGCCCTCGCGATCCTCGCCGCCGTCGTGCTCATCTTCGGCTCGATGTACCCGGACGTCATGCCGGCGAGCAACGACCCGGCCAACTCCCTGAACATCCGCAACGCGTCCTCGACCGAGTACACGCTCACCGTGATGACCTGGGTCGCGCTGTTCCTCACGCCCCTCGTCCTGCTCTACCAGTCGTGGACGTACTGGGTGTTCCGCAAGCGCATCGGCACGCACCACATCCCCGAGCCCATCGGCCTGCCGTCGCTCACCCCGCCGCGCCGCACCGACGGCCGGGGCACGCCGCCGTCGTCCGGGACGCCGGAGACCCCGACACCGCAGGACACCCACTGACGTGAAGCCTCTCGACCCGAAGCTGCTCCGGTACGCAGCGCCTGCCCGCGGGTACGTGCTGCTGACCACGGCCTTCGGCATCGTCACCGCCGGGCTCGTCATCGCACAGGCCCTGCTCATCGCGGCCGTGCTCGCGCCGGTCGTCTCCTCCGGCGCCACCCTCGGCGACGTCGCGGGCCACCTCCGGTGGCTCGCGGCGGTCGTCGTGGCGCGGGCCGTCGTCAACGGCCTGCAGGAGCGCTACGCGCACCGCGCCGCGACCCGGGTCGTCACGAGCCTGCGCGGCCAGGTGCTCGAGCACGCCGCCGGGCTCGGGCCTCGCTGGCTCGCCACCGGTCAGGGCGTCGACGTGGTGACCCTCGCGACCCGAGGTCTGGACGACCTCGAGCCCTACCTCGTGCGCTACCTCCCCCAGCTCCTGCTGGCCGTCACGGTCACCCCCGCGACGCTCGTCGTGGTCTTCGGGCTCGACTGGATCTCGGCGGTGATCGTCGTCGTCACCATCCCGCTCGTCCCGGTCTTCATGATCCTGGTGGGCCAGCTGACGCAGGCGTACTCCGAGCGCAGGCTCGCGGTCATGCAGCGGCTCGGCTCGCAGGTGCTCGACCTGCTCGCCGGTCTGCCGACGCTGCGGGCCTTCGGCCGCGAGCGCGGCCCCGTCGCCCGGGTCCGCCAGCTCGGCGAGGCCTACACGCGCTCGACGATGAAGACGCTGCGCGTCGCCTTCCTCTCCGGCATGGTGCTCGAGCTGCTCACCACGCTGTCGGTCGCCCTCGTGGCCGTGGGGGTCGGGCTGCGCCTGGTCTACGGGCAGGTCGACCTCGAGGTCGCGATCGCCGTCCTGGTGCTCGCCCCCGAGGTGTACCTGCCGATCCGGCAGATCGGCGTGCAGTTCCACGCGTCGACCGACGGCATCACGGCGGCGCAGAAGGCCTTCGCCGTGATCGAGGAGCCGCTGCGGCCCCGCGGCACGGTCGCCGCACCCGACCTCGCCCGGTCGACCGTCACGCTCTCGGGCGTCGGCGTCGTGGCTCCCGGTCGTGACGTCAGCGCCCCGTCGGGGCTGACCGCCTCGATCGCGCCCGGACGCATCGTCGCGCTCACCGGGCCGAGCGGCTCGGGCAAGACGACGACGGTGCTCGCGCTGCTCGGCCTCGTCAGCCCGGACGCCGGGACCGTGCAGGTGGACGGCACCGACCTGGCGACCGTCGACCTCGAGACCTGGTGGCGGCAGATCGCCTGGCTCCCCCAGCGCAGCGCGCTGCCACCCGGCTCGATCCGTGCGACGCTCGACGCCGCGCGCCGCTCGGGCGCGGAGCACCAGGGCCCCCGGGGCGACACCTTCGACCCTGACGACACCGCTGCCGGGACCGCTGCCGCGACCGCCCGGGCCATGCGCCTCACGGGGCTCGACGCCGTGGTCGCCGCGCTGCCCGACGGCCTCGACACGGTGCTCGGTCAGGGCGGGGTGGGCCTGAGCGTCGGCCAGCGCCAGCGCGTCGCCCTCACCGCGGCGCTGCTCGGCGACGAGCCGCTCGTCGTGCTCGACGAGCCCACGGCGCACCTGGACGCCCTCGCCGAGGACCAGGTGCTCGCCTCCCTCGCCGCGCTGCGCGAGGCGGGGCGCACCGTCCTGGTCGTGGCGCACCGGCCGAGCCTCGTCGCCCTCGCGGACGACGTCGTCGAGGTCACCTCCTCCCCCCGCACCCGTGACGAGGTCGACGCATGAGCCCCCGAGCGCCCGAGACCTCCGTCGCGGCGGACCTGTCCGCCACCACCGACCCCTCCGCCACCACCGAGCCACGCTCCTCGCACGGCTCCGCCGACCCGCTGCGCCGAGCCGTGCGGCTCCTCGACGTCGACCTGCGGCGGGCGGCGCTAGCGCTGCTGCTGGGCGTCCTCGCCCTGGGCAGCGCCATCGCCCTCGCTGCGGTCTCCGCGTGGCTCATCGCGCGGGCGTCCCAGATGCCCCCGGTCATGACCCTCACGGTCGCGACGGTGTCGGTGCGGATGTTCGGCATCTCCCGCGGGCTGTTCCGCTACCTCGAGCGGCTGGCCTCGCACACCGTCGCGCTGCGCGGCATGGCGTCGCTGCGCACCCGCATCTACGCCGCCCTCGCGGGCGGGCGCCTCGACGCCGTCGCCGCGCTGCGGCGCGGCGACCTGCTCGCCCGGGTCGGCGCCGACGTCGACGCGGTCGGCGACGTGGTGGTCCGTGCGATCCTCCCCGGTGCGGTGGCCGTCGTGCTCGGTGTGGGGTCCGTGGCCTTCGTCGGGGTGTTCCACCTCGGTGCCGCGGCGGCCCTGGCCGGCTGCCTCGTGCTCTCCGGGATCGTCGGCCCGTGGCTCGCCGCGCGCGGTGCCGCCACGACCGAGCGGCGCACGGCCCGGGCGAGGTCCGACATGGCGGCGGTCGCCCTCGAGATCGTCGACGACGCCGCCGCGCTCACCGTGTCGGGGAACCTCCGGTCTCGGCGAGAGGCCCTCGCCGAGGCCGACGGTCGTCTCGCCGCTGCCACAGACGCAGGTGCCCGCACCTCCGGGCTCGCCGCGGGGATCGGGACGCTCGCGGTCGGGCTCGCCGTCGTGGCCACCATGCTGCTCGCCATCCCCTCCGTGACAGCCGGGACCCTCGGCCCCGTCCAGCTGGCCGTCGTGGTGCTCACGCCCCTCGCGGTCTTCGAGATCACCCAGACGCTCCCCGCCGCCGCCATCCAGATGCACCGGTCACGGCAGGCCGCCGCGCGCATCATGGCGCTGCTGGACGCCGCCACGCCCGAGGGGGACGGCGCACCCGACCGCGACGGCCCCCCAGAGAAGGACGACGTGCTCGACGACATCGCCGAGGTAGACCGAGAGCCGCAGGCCGGCATCCCTGCGCAGCGCTCGACCGCCCGGTCCCTCACCGCCCTGTCCCTCACCGCTCGCGACCTCGCCTGCGGCTGGCCCGGGACGGCGCCGGTCGTGGCCGGGCTCGACCTCGACCTGCGTCCCGGGCGTTCGGTGGCGCTGGTGGGGCCCAGCGGGACGGGCAAGACGACCACCCTGCTCACCCTCGCCGGGCTCGTCGACCCCGTCGGCGGGTCGCTCACGCTCGACGGCCGACCGGTCCGCACCGCGTCGCACGACACCGTGGCACAGCACGTGGTGCTCACCACCGAGGACGCCCACGTGTTCAGCACGACGGTCCTGGAGAACCTCCGGGTGGCCCGGGGAGACGTCGCCGAGGCGCAGGCGGTCGCCGCGCTCGAGCGGGCGGGGCTCGGGGAGTGGCTCGCCGGTCTGCCCGACGGCGTCCTCACGACGCTCGGCGCCGACGGCGCCACCATCTCGGGCGGCGAGCGCCGACGGCTCCTGCTCGCGCGCGCTCTCTGCTCCCCCGCGACCTTCCTGCTGGTGGACGAGCCCGCCGAGCACCTGGACCCCGCGACGGCCGACCAGCTCGTGGCCGACCTGCTGCGTGCCGGGCGGGGCACGGACCAGCCCCGCGGGGTGGTGGTCGCGACCCACCGGCTGTCGGCCCTGGCCGCGGCCGACGAGGTCGTGCTGATCGACGAGGGCGGGGTCGTCGCCCGCGGCACGCACGCGTCTCTGCTGGTCACGCAGGCGACGTACCGTGCGACAGTAGACGGCGAGCACACCACCACGACGACGAGGAGCCCCGGTGCTACCAGGTGAGGCAGATGCTGTGGAGCGAGAGAAGTGGCTGAGCGCGGGCGCGCACATCACCACGATGCTGCTGTCGGGCGCACCTGAGGAGGACGTGCTCGAGCACATCGTCTCGGTCGCCCGCGAGATCGCCGACGCCGACGCGGCCTGCCTCGTCCTCCCCGGGCTCGGTGGCGAGCTGGTGATGGAGATCGTGCGCGGCTGGAACTCCGACGAGCTCCTCGGCCAGACCATGCCGCACGGCGGGCTCTCGTGGACCGCGCTGCGCAGCGGCAAGGGCCGGCTCGTGCCCTCGCTCGCCGTCGCGCGCAACCTCCAGCTCCCTCCCATGCGGCGCTTCGGCCCCGCGCTCTACGCCCCGATGGGGACCGCGGAGAAGCCCGTCGGCGTCCTCGTGCTGCTGCGCAAGGTGGGGCAGGAGGCGTTCATCAGCAAGGACCTCGAGCGTGCCTCGACCTTCGCGGACCAGGCTGCCCTCGCCCTCGTGCTCTCGGAGGCCCGGCAGGCCCAGGACCTCTCCAAGCTCGTCGAGGAGCGCGAGCGCATCGCGCGGGACCTCCACGACCTCGCCATCCAGCAGCTGTTCGCCACCGGCATGCAGCTCGAGACGGTCCGGCGCCGCGCGGCGCGCGGCCTCGACAAGGCCGGGCTCATCTCCATCCTCGACGAGGCCCTCGACAACGTGGACAACTCGGTGCGCGAGATCCGGGCCATCGTCCACTCCCTGCGCGACCCCGACGCGGCGACCGGGCTCGTCGAGCGGCTGCGCCGCGAGGCGTCGCTCGCCCGCACCGGGCTCGGCTTCGCCCCGTCGCTCGTCATCTCCCTCGACGACCGGAGCCTGGGCGCCATCGACGACGACGAAGAGCTCGTCGACGAGCTCGTGTCCCAGGCGCTGGCCGACGACATCCTCGCCGTCGTGCGCGAGGGGCTCGCGAACGCCGCCCGGCACGCGCAGGCGTCGTCCGTGGCCGTGCGCGTCACGGTCGCGACCCTCCACGAGGGCCCGGGCGACGTCACCGTCGAGGTCGAGGACGACGGCGTCGGGCTCGGGGCACCGACCGGACGCAAGTCGGGGACCTGGAACGTCGCCGCCCGCGCGCGTCAGCACGGCGGGTCGTCGAGCCTCGAGAACTCCGCCACCGGGCGGGGCACGATCCTCACCTGGTCGGCGCCGCTCGTCGAGCGCAGCTGAGGGGTGCTGGGCGGCGTCCGCCCAGCACCCCGCCGAGCCCGCCGGGGGCACTCCCCCGACCGTGGCGGCCCGGCTCAGCGGTTCGTGGAGTCCTGCGCCCAGGCGTGGTGCTTGCGTGCGGCGACCCAGGCGGCGACCTGGGTGCGGCGCTGGAGGCCCATCTTGGCCAGCAGCGAGGTGATGTGGTTCTTCACGGTCTTCTCCGCGATGCTCAGGCGCTCGGCGATCTCACGGTTCGAGAGTCCTTCACCGATGAGGTCGACGACGCGCACCTCGCTCGGGGTGAGGTCCTCGGTCGGGTCGTCGTGCTCGCGGCGACGACGCGTGATGGTGCGCTCGTCGAGCAGCACCCGTCCGGCGGCGACGGCGCGCACGACGTCGGCGATCTCCGCGCCGCGGACGCTCTTGAGCACGTAGGCGGCGGCCCCCACCTCGAGGGCGGCGGCCAGGGCCGAGTCGTCGTCGAAGGACGTGAGCACGATCGCGCGGGTCTCGGGCTGGGTGGCGCGGACGGAGCGCATGAGGTCGATCCCGGTGCCGTCCGGCAGCTGGAGGTCGACGAGCATGACCTGGGGGTGCACGAGGCTCGCACGACGGACGCCCTCGGCGACGCTGCCGGCCTCGGCGACGACGCTCATGCCCTCGGACCTGTCGATCACCTCGGCGATGCCTCGTCGGACGACCTCGTGGTCGTCGACGATCATGACGCTGATGCTCTCGGTCTGCAGGCCCTCAGGTGTTGTGTCCACGACCACATCCTATCGGTGCGGGGCCTGCCAGAGCGGTCACGACGCGGTCTCCCACCGGGCGCCTGCGCCGATCTTTGGCACAGTGGAGCACATGAAGGTCCTCCTCCCCACGTCCCTGTCCCTCGACCTCCCCGTCGACCAGACCGTCGACGGCGTCACCTACGTCTCCTACGCGCCCGACGCCCCGGTGCCCGACGCGCACACCGACGCCGACGCGCTCGTCGCCTGGGGGAACACGTCCGAGCAGCTGGCCGACACCGCGCGCCGTCTCACCGCCCTGCGGTGGGTCCAGGCCCTCGCCGCAGGTCCCGACGCGATCCTCGCCGCGGGCTTCGCGCCCGAGGTCGTCGTCACCTCCGGCCGCTCGCTGCACGACGGCCCGGTCTCCGAGCACACGCTCGCCCTGGCCCTGTCGGCGGCACGGCGCCTCGACCTCATGGTGGACGCCCAGCGGGACTCCCGGTGGGCAGGCGAACTCGGGGGCTCGCAGTCCGGCGACCGGGCCACCTACCCCGGCCTCGGGACCCTCGCCGGGGCAGCGGTGACCGTGTGGGGCTTCGGGTCGATCGGTCAGGCGCTCGCGCCGCTCCTGCAGATGCTCGGGGCGGACGTCGTCGGCGTCGCCACGACCGCCGGCGAGCGGTCCGGGTTCCCCGTGATCACCGAGGACGAGCTGCCCGCACGGCTCGCGGAGACGGACCTGCTCGTCGCGATCCTCCCCGCCACCCCCGAGACCGAGAAGATCGTCTCCGAGAAGGTCTTCGCGGCGCTCCCGGACCACGCGTGGGTGGTCAACGTCGGACGCGGGGCGACCCTCGACGAGGTGGCCCTCGAGCAGGCGCTGCGCGCCGGGACCCTCGGGGGCGCTGCTCTCGACGTCGTGGCCACCGAGCCGCTCCCGGCGTCGTCGACGCTGTGGGAGACCCCGAACCTCATCCTCACGCCGCACGCGGCCGGCGGACGACCCCAGGGCGCCACCGAGCTCGTCGCGGAGAACGTCGCCGCTTTCCGAGAGGGCCGGACGCTCCGCAACGTCGTCTCGCGCTGAGCGGGCTGCCCGCGGCCTGACCGCCTGGGCCACAGGTTCTCCGCCCTGGGCCGCAGGGTCTCGCAGCCCGGGCTGCGGGCGGCTTCAGGGCTCAGGCCGCGGGACCGCTCCCACGCGGAGCGAGCAGGTCCCGCAGGTCAGCCGAGCGTCGAGCGGAGCCGGTCCAGGGACTCGACCGACGGTGCTCGCCACGAGTCGAGCTCGCCGGCCTCTTCCCAGAGCTCGTAGAGCTCGGAGGTCTCGCTGTCGGTGAGAGCGCGGTCGGCCATCTCGACGATCCACCGGACCTTGTCCTCGGTGAACTGCTCGGCGACCTGCGAGAGGTCGACGTCGGCGAGCGCCGGGTGGGGCGCGCGGTCTCCCTGGAGCACGAGGGCGATCTCGACGAGCGCGATCGCGTACTGCCCGCCGTCGACCTCGAGGTAGTCGTCCTCGAAGGCCCACCCGAGGGCGTCGAAGGTGAACTCGCCACGCTCGATGTCAGCCACGAGGTCACCTGCCCCGTCGTTCCCGAACGGCTCGCTGCTCCAGGCTCCCATACGGCTTCCTTCGTCTCGTCCTCGTGCCCGTGCGGGCTGCGCGTGGCGGCTCGGGGGCCGCACGGCCCGTGCGCCTGCTCGCCCGCGGCTCGACGCTGCGCTGCGTCGGGCTGCGGTCGCCATCTGCTTGACGTGAGGCCCGCCTGAGCACACTAGTACCCTGCGGGCTCTCAGGTGAAGCCCGCTACCGCGACGCGTTCCGAGGGCGCGGCTGGCATACCGGGCAGCTGAACGACGAACGGTTCATGAACTCGTCGCGCCGGATCGTCGCACCGCACCTGCGGCAGGGTTTGCCGGCCTGGCCGTAGGCGGCGAGAGACCGGTCGAAGTAGCCCGACGCACCGTTGACGTTGACGTAGAGCGCGTCGAAGCTGGTCCCGCCCTGGCTGAGCGCCTCGCGCATCACCTGCTCGGCGGCGGCCAGCACCGCGGCGACCTGGGCGCGGGACATCCCGGCGGTCCCCCGGGCGTAGTGCGTGGACGCCCGCCACAGGGCCTCGTCCGCGTAGATGTTGCCGATGCCCGAGACGACGGTCTGGTCGAGCAGCGCCCGCTTGATCCCGGTGCGCCGGCGGCGGACCCGGTCGACGAGGGCTGTCCGTCCGGCGGTCCCCTCGGCGACGGCCGGGTCGAGGAGGTCGCGCGCGATGTGGGAGACGGGCTCGGGGACGAGCGGCTCGTCGGTGCCGAGGCCGCCCGGCAGACCGTCGGGGGTCGCGACGAGCTCGGTGACGCTGAGGTGACCGAAGGTCCGCTGGTCGACGAAGTCGAGGGCGAGGGGTGTGCCGTCTGCTGCGGTGAGGTGGAGCCGGACCCGCAGGTGGCTCGACTCGGCGGTGAGGGTGTCCCCCGAGCGCACGAGGAGCTGGCCGCTCATGCCCAGGTGCCCGAGGAGCGCGAGGCCGGGCTCGTCGAGAGTCAGCCAGAGGTACTTGCCGCGTCGTGCGGCCTCGACCAGGCGGTGGCCCGAGAGGCGCGCGGCGAAGTCGACCGGTCCGCCCTCGTGCCGACGGACGCTGTAGTCGCGGCGGACCTCGACGCAGTCCACGCGCGCGCCCAGCACGTGCCGGGCGAGGCCGTCGCGGACCGTCTCGACCTCGGGGAGCTCAGGCACGGTGCAGCCAGCGGGCGGTGTCCACGGAGGAGGGTCAGCGCCCGGTGAGGGCGACGTAGGCCTGCTCGGCGGCGATCTGCTCGGCGTGCTTCTTGGCGGTGCCCTGGCCGGTGCCGAGGATCTCGCCGTCGATGATCACGTGCGCCGTGAAGATGCGGGCGTGGTCGGGGCCCTCGCCCTCGCTCGTGTACTCGGGAGCACCGACGTTGCGCTCGGCAGCAGCCTCCTGCAGCGAGGTCTTCCAGTCGAGGCCTGCGCCGAGGTCGGCCGCGGCGTCGAGCGTGCTGTCCAGGAGCCGGTGGACGAAGCTGCGGGCCTCCTCGAGGCCGTGGCTCAGGTAGACGGCGCCGATGAGCGACTCGACGGTGTCCGAGAGGATCGAGTCCTTGTCGAACCCGCGCGTCTGCGACTCGCCCTTGCCGAGCAGGATGTAGTCCCCGAGGGACAGCCTGCGGGCGACGGCGGCCAGGGCGCGCTGCGACACCGAGGCCGCGCGCATCTTGGCGAGGTCGCCCTCGGGGCGGTCGGGGTGGCGCCGGAACAGCGCCTCGGCGGCCACGAGCCCCAGCACCGCGTCACCGAGGAACTCGAGACGCTCGTTGGTGGGGATCCCGCCGGCCTCGTGCGCGAAGGACCGGTGGGTCAGGGAAAGCACGAGGAGCTCGGGGTCCAGATGGACCCCGAGCTCCTCGAGAAGGTGCGTTGCCGGTGAGACCTGACGACCTGCGTGCGATGCCACCGGAACTTCTCCTTCGACCAATCCGTGCGACGCCAGCGGCGCCGGCGAATCAGTTAGCGTGCTCGGTGCGCAGCGCCTCGGCGTACTGACGACCCTTGTAGGTGCCGCACGTCGGGCACGCAGCGTGCGACAGCTTGTCGCCCTTGCACTGCGGGCACGTGGTGAGGTTCGCGGCGGTCGTCTTCCACTGCGAACGGCGCGCACGGGTGTTGCTGCGCGACATCTTGCGCTTCGGAACAGCCACGGCTAGCTCTCTTTCGTCTCGTCGATAATGCTCTTGAGTGTCGACCACCGGGGGTCGAGCAGTTCGTGCTGGTGATCAGGATCGTCCGCCAGGTGGGCACCGCACTCGGAGCACAGCCCCGGGCAGTCGGGCGAACACAACGGTTGGAATGGTAGTGCAAGCACCACCGAATCCCTAAGCACGGGTTCGAGGTCGATCATATCGTCCTCGAGCTCGCGCACCTCTTCTTCCTCGTCGTCGTCGCCCGCGTCCTCTGCGGCCTTGGCGCGCTCGGGGTACACGAACAGCTCTGTGACGGTGAAGTCGACGTCGTCGACCACCTCGTCCAGGCACCGGACGCACTCGCCGACCGACTGGCCTGCGACTGTCCCGGAGACGAGGACACCCTCCATCACGGCTTCGAGCCTCAGGTCGAGGCTGATGTCGCTACCTTCGGGGATCCCGATGACGACAGTCCCCAGGTCCACCGGCGCCGGAGCCGTGAGCTGGACCTCACGCATCGAGCCAGGACGCCTGCTGAGCTCACGAGTGTCGAGAACGAGCGGCGATCGAGGGTCGAGAGTGATGAGGTGCTCCACGGTGTGTCCGAAGGTGATGGGTGCTGAGGGGCCGTCTGCTGTCGACCGGCTCGCACCGGCGTCCAGCAACCCCGCCGTCTCCGGCAGGGCCAACAGACAATACTACGCCATCTGCGGCCGTGCCCAGACCCGTCGGGCGGTCCGCCGGTGTGACGTGATCGGCGCTGCCCGGTCGGTCTCCGGCCCGTCGGTGCTGGTCGGCTGGCGCGCCGGCTCAGCGCTGCTGGTCGGCAGCTCCCGCCCCGGCCTCGTCGAGGCGCTCGGCGAGCCGGTCACGTCCGGCGTGCACCTGCGCGAGCACCTTGCCGAGGTCGATCTCGAACTCGGCGAGGCGGCGGTCGCAGTAGTCGTCGGCCTCACGGCGCAGGCGCGCAGCGGTCGACTCGGCCTCGGCGACGAGCTCGCGGGCCTGGACCTGCCCCTGGAGCACCACCTGCTCCGAGGCGACGAGCTCGGCGGCACGACGCCGCGCGGTCTCGATGAGCTCCTCGGCCTGGGAGTGGGCGTCCTCGAGGACCTGGTCAGCGTCGGAGAGCACCTCGTCCGCCCGGGTCAGCTGGGTGGGGAGGGCCTCGCGGAGCTCGTCGAGCAGGTCGAGGGCCTCGTTGCGGTTGACGAGCACCGAGGACGACATGGGCATCGTCCGGGCACGCTCGACGAGGTCGGTCAGCGCGTCGAGGATCGCGGGCACGCCGGCGCCCTCACCCTCGACGAAGGTCTCGTGGTCGTCGTGGGGGGTCATGAGACTCCTTGGTTCGGGTGGGCGGCGGAGCCGGGAGAGGTGTCCCCGCCGGGTGCTGGGAGCGGGGTGGCGGTGGGGTGCGTGGCGGTCGCGGTCGACGCGGGCGACGCGGGCGGGGGGACGCCCAGCGCGCGGCGGACGGCGTCTGCGACGCCCGGCGGCACGAGGTCGTCGACCTGCCCGCCGTGGCGTGCGACGTCCTTGACCATCGACGACGCGATGTGCGCGTACCGCGGGTCGGCGGTGAGGAACACCGACTCGACCCCGGAGAGGTGACGGTTCATCAGCGCCATGGGCTGCTCGGCGTCGTAGTCCGCTCCCCCGCGCAGGCCCTTGACGACCGCGACGGCGCCGAGCTCGCGGCACAGGTCGACGAGCAGCCCCGGGACCTCGACGACACGGACGGTCGGCAGGTCGGCGCAGGCCGCCTCGGCCAGCGCGACCCGCGCCCCGACGTCGAGGAGCGCGGACTTGGAGGCGTTGCGGGCGACGCCCACGACCACCTCGTCGAAGAGGAGGGACGCCCGACGGACGACGTCCAGGTGCCCCAGGGTGATCGGGTCGAAGGATCCCGGGCAGACGGCAAGAGTCACCCGCTCACGGTAGTACACGCCCACCCGGTGGCCCATGATGGCTCCATGACGACTGAGCCCGAGCAGCCGCCCACCGCCCCTGACCCGACCTCCGCCACGACGACCGGTCCAGGCGCCGCCCCGGAGCGCGCCGACCGGCCCGGGGTCGACCTCGAGCCGCTCGTCACGGCCGCCGACCTCGAAGAGCTCCACCGCGACGTGCTGAGCCCGTCCTTCCCGCCCGAAGAGCTCGAGAGCCTGGAGTCGCTCGTCGAGGGCTGCGCGCAGGGGGGCACCCGCGCTCTCGGCGTCCGGCGCGACGGGCGTGTCGTGGCCGGTGCTGTCGCCGCGGGGTCTGGCACCCCCGGCGAGGCGATGCTGCTGGTCTACCTCGCGATCGCCCCGGGGCAGCGCGGCGGCGGCATCGGTGGTGCGCTGCTCGACGCCGCGGTCCAGACCTGGGTCGCCGAGTCGTCGCCCGGTCTGCTGCTCGCCGAGGTCGAGCACCCGGCCCACCACGAGGCGAGCGAGGCGCACGGCGACCCTGCGGCACGGCTGCGCTTCTACGCGCGGCACGGCGCCCGGCTGCTCGCGGTGCCGTACTTCCAGCCCGGGCTGGGCGCGACCGCGGCCCGCGTCCCGGCGCTGCTCCTCACCACGCTGCACGTCGCCCCGGAGGTCGTCGTCGAGGGCCCACTCGACGCACCGACCGCGGTCGACGCCGGCCCGCTGCGCGACTTCCTCACGTCGTATCTCGTGGGGTCCGAGGGGTCGCTGCGCGACGACGCGGACACCCGGGCCCTGCTCGACGCGGTCGGCGGACCGAGCGTCGCGCTCGTCGACCCGTCAGACCTCGCGTCCGTACCGGTCGGCATGGCGTGGGCGGCTGCTGGCGCGCACGTGCCGGAGGGCGACGGCGCCTGAGCTCAGGAGGACGCGGCGCCGGCGGGCTCGTCGTCGGAGGCAGGCGCGTCGTCGTCCTCGCCGGCCCCGACGGGCTCTGCGTAGTGCACCAGCGTCTCGCCGTAGGACTTCGTGACGATGAGCCGCCACGAGGCCGGCCACGTCGGCTCCGGGGTCCGCGAGGACCGCTCCACCACGACCACGGCATCCTCGGAGACGTGCCCCTCGAGCGCGAGGAGCAGCGCCGCGACGTCGGCGTCGCTCATGTCGTAGGGCGGGTCGAGGAACACCAGGTCCCACGGCTGCGCGGGGGGCTGCGCGACGAAGCGCTCGGCCCGGTCCGCGACCACCCGGACGCCGGAGAGCCCGAGGGTCGCGACGTTCTGCTGGCAGACCTGTGCGGCGACCTTCCCCGCCTCGACCAGCACCACCGCGGACGCGCCGCGGCTCGCCGCCTCGAGCCCCAGGGCCCCCGAGCCGGCGCAGAGGTCGAGCACGCGGGCGCCGTCGAGCACCTCGTAGTGCTCGAGCCGCGAGAAGATCGCCTCGCGCACCCTGTCGCTGGTCGGGCGGGTGCCCTTCGGTGGGACGGCGAGGCTCCTGCCGCCGACGAGCCCTGCCACGATCCGAGTCACCGGACCAGCCTAGCGAGCGGCCGGCCGTGGTCGTGCCGCACGGGCGTCACGACCGGTCGAGGTACTCCGCCCGCTCCCCCGTCACCCGTCCGGTGATCTCGGCCAGCAGCACCGGGTGGGTGACGAGCGTCGGGTCGACGGCCACGACCGCGGCCGCGTCCTCGCGGGCCTGCTCGATGACGGCGGTGTCGCGGACCACGCGCAGCAGCTGGAGCGACGTCGAGCGGCCCGACTGCGCGGCGCCGAGCACGTCGCCCTCGCTGCGCATCTCGAGGTCGGCGGCGGCGAGCTCGAAGCCGTCGGTAGTCGACGCGAGCGTGGTGAGGCGGGTCTTCGCCGGTTCTGCGTCGGCCATCTCCGACACGAGGAAGCAGATCCCGGCGTCGGCCCCACGCCCGACCCGCCCACGCAGCTGGTGCAGCTGCGACAGGCCGAAGCGGTCGGCGTCGAGCACGACCATCGCGGTGGCACGGGGGACGTCGACCCCGACCTCGATGACCGTCGTCGACACGAGGAGGTCGACCTCGCCCGCCGTGAAGGCCGCCATGGCAGCCTCCTTCTCAGCCTGGGGCATCTGCCCGTGGAGGATGCCGATCCGCACCCCGCGGAAGACCTCGAGGGCCGCCAGCTCGGCGGCGACCTCGAGGACCGCGCGCAGGGGCGTCCGCGACCTCGCCGCAGACGCGGCGGGACCGCCCGGGTTGTCGCGGTCCTCGTCGGTGCCCGCGAGCGCTGCCGGGTCGAGAGCGGGCGTCGCGTCGTCCTCGGACGAGTCGTCCCCGGTGATCCGCGGGCAGACGACGTAGGCCTGGCGGCCGGCGTCGATCTCCTCGCGCACCTTGGCCCAGGTGCGCGAGACCCATGCGGGCTTCTGGGCGGGCACGACGTAGGTGGTGATGCCGGAGCGCCCGGCGGGGATCTCGCGCAGCGTCGAGGTCTCGAGGTCGCCGAAGACGGTCATGGCGACGGTGCGCGGGATCGGGGTGGCGGTCATGACCAGCAGGTGCGGGACGGTGCGGGCCTTGGCACGCAGCAGGTCGCGCTGCTCGACACCGAAGCGGTGCTGCTCGTCGACGACGACGAGGCCGAGCTCGGCGAACTGCACCCCTGCGCTGAGCAGGGCGTGCGTGCCGACGACGATCCCGGCGGCACCCGACGCGGCGTCGAGCAGGTTCTTCTTCTTCACGGCGGCCGGCTGGGACCCGGTGACCAGGGCGACGCGGGTGCCGTGGGCGGCCCCGCCGAGCATGCCGCCTGCGGCGAGGTCGCCGAGCAGGGCGGCCAGGGTCCGGGCGTGCTGGGCGGCGAGCACCTCGGTCGGTGCCAGGAGTGCGGCCTGCCCTCCGGCGTCGACGACCTGGAGCATGGCCCGCAGCGCGACGACGGTCTTGCCCGAGCCGACCTCGCCCTGGAGCAGGCGCTGCATGGGGTGGGGGGCCGCGAGCTCGGCCGCGATCTCGTCGCCGACCTCCCGCTGCCCGGTGGTGAGGGTGAAGGGGAGGGCGGCGTCGAAGTCGCGCAGGATCGACGGGCCGTCCTCGACGAGGGTCCGCGAGGTCGCCTCGAGGGCGGCGGCCTCCGACCGTCGCAGGGCGAGGGCGGTCTGCAGGACGAAGGCCTCCTCGTACCGCAGGCGCTTCTGGCCGCGGTGCCACTCGCTCTCGCTCTCCGGCAGGTGGATGTCCCGGAAGGCCTGCACCAGCGGCACGAGGTTCCGTCGACCGAGCACGTCCGCCGGGACGGGGTCGGCGAGGTCGTCGACGTGGAGCGGGTCGAGGACCTGGCGGACGCACTTGTGGATCTTCCACGAGGCGAAGGACGCGGTGGCCGGGTAGATCGGCATGAGGCGACTGACCTCGAGCAGCGCGTCGACCTCGTTCTCGACGTCCACGCCGGGGAGCAGGTAGTCCGGGTGGGTGAGCTGCCTCTCGTTGCGGTACTCGGAGACCACCCCGGTGAAGAGTCCGGCACGGCCGGGCTTCAGCCGGGACTCGTGGGTGCGCAGCGCACCGGGGTGCTTGGCGAAGAAGGTGAGCGAGAGTCGGTCCGTGCCGTCCGAGACGACCGCCTGGAGCATCGCGCCGCCGCGCGAGCGCATCTCTCGGACCGTCGCGCTGACCACCTGCGCCATCACGGTGACGTGCTCTCCCACCACGAGGGTCGAGAGCTGGGACATGGCGCCCGGGTCGGCGTACCGCCGCGGGTAGTGACGGAGCAGGTCGCCGGTGGTCGTGAGGCCCAGCTTGGCGAGCTGGTTCGAGGTGCGCTTCTCGAAGACCTTGGTGAGGGGCTCGTCGAGGGTGAAGGGGTGGTCGATGCTCACTGCTGCTCTGCTCCGATGACGAGTGCGGTGGACCGTCGCCCGGAGGGGAGGACGACGGTCTCGAGTCCGGGCGCGAGACGCTCGGCGTGGACGACGAGGTCGGTGAGGACGCTCGCGGGGACCAGGTCCCCTGCGAGCACCGTGAGCACCGTGGGGGCTGCGGGGGCGGTGGAGGCGGTGGAGGCGGTAGGGCTCGGCTCGCAGGTGCGCGCGGCGTACTGGAGGAGACGCGACAGCTGGTCCACCAGCTCGGCGGGGCGCGCGGCGTCCACCTGGACCGCCCGGACGGAGGCGACGACGGCCTCCATGGCACGCAGGGAGGCGGTCCGGGCCGCGCGCCCGGCGCTCCCTGCCGAGGTGTCGGACACCCAGGCGGACAGGGCGGCGACCACGTGCAGGTCGCTCGTGGACGCGACGGCCGTGACCTGGGGACGGGACAGGTCCCCCAGGCCACGGGCCAGCGCGAGCGTGGACTCGTCGGCCGGCAGCACCAGCACCTGCTCGGCGTCGGTCTCGTGCACGGCCCGGAGCAGGTCCTCGCGCTCGACGGGCCCGCTGCCGCGCAGCACGACGACGGCGCCCGAGCGGGCCAGGTCCGTCACGAGGCCCGGCGCGCTCGTGCAGGCGACGAGGCCGAGCTCGGCGGCCCCTCGCGCCGAGACCTGGTGGGCGAGGCACCGGACGACCACCTGCCCCACCTCCCAGCGGTCGAGCAGCCGCAGGACGTCGACGGGGTGGTCGGTGTGCACGTGCACCTGCCAGGTGCCGCGCCGGGCGGAGCCGTCCCCGGCCGGGTCGCGCCGGTCCGCGCCGCCGACCACGACGACCGAGTCGCCGAGCTGCTGGAGACCGGACCGCAGCAGCGGTGCCACCTCCTCCAAGGAGGTCGTCGTGCCGCCCTCCGCGCCGACCGCGTGCCGGACGACGCACATGACCTCGAACTCACCGTCGACCACTGTGCCGTGAGCGCCGTGTGAGCCGTGGGCGTGGGAGCCGCCCTCGTGCGCCACGGGCTCGCCCGCGACAGAGAGTGTCTCCGCCTCGGTCGCACGCGTCGGTCCGTGGCCGAGGGCGCGGCAGAGTGCGTCGAGCACGAGGACGAAGCCGTAGGCACCTGCGTCGAGCACCCTGGCCCGGCGGAGCTCGTCGAGCTCGTCGACGCTGCGCCGGAGGGCTGCGTCGGCGCCTGCGCACGCTGCGACGAGGACCTCGGCGAGGCCGCCGCCGTCGGTCACGGCGCGCGCGGCGGCGTCGGCGGCTCCGCGGGCGGCGGTGAGCATGGTGCCGGACCGTGGGTCGACGACGGACGCGTGCGCGCTCTCGGCCCCGCGGTCGAGAGCCCGGGCGAGCAGCCCGGCGGCGCTCTCCTCTGCCCGAGAGGCGTCGGGCAGACCTGCGGGAGAAGCCGCGTGCCCTGCCGCGAAGCCACGGAGGAACTCGCTCATGATCACGCCCGAGCTGCCGCGCGCGCCGAGCAGCGCACCGTGCGCGAGGGCGTGCAGCACGTCGTCGGTCGTCGCGGGCCCCGCACCGGCTGCGGCGACGGCGGAGTCGCGGGCCTGGGTGAGCGTGCCGGCGAGGTTGGTGCCCGTGTCGGCGTCAGGCACGGGGAACACGTTGGCGCGGTCGATGACGGGGCGCGCCCGTTCCAGGACGTCCACGGCGTCGCCGGCCCAGCGCAGCACCGAGGCCACGTCGAGCAGCGCGCTGCGCCCGTCCGTGCTGCTGGTGTGTGTCACGACGCACTCCCTCTCCGCGCTCCGACGACATATGATGTCGTACATCGTCCCGCGCCACACAGGTGCCGGACGCCAGGGCACGGCTCTCGCAGCCGGGCCCCGCAGGCCGAGCAGGGTCCTCACCGGACTCCTGGGACAGCCGGCGTCCGCAGGCAATTTGGGTAGCACCGAGAGAATCCGCTACCCTATCGAGGTTGCCCGCACACACCAGGGCATGCGCGAACCGTGACACCACCCTCCCGTGACCTTCCGAGGTTCTCGTGCGGGTTCACTCGGATCCGCATCCACAGACCATTGAAGTCGCCGCACAGCGGCGTGCATGACGATCAGGAGAGACCGTGGCTGCCAACTGCGAAGTCTGCGCAAAGAGCCCGAGCTTCGGGCACAGCATCTCGCACTCGCACGTGCGCACGAAGCGCCGCTGGAACCCGAACATCCAGCGCGTTCGCGCAATCGTCAACGGTGCACCCAAGCGCCTCAACGTGTGCACCTCCTGCCTCAAGGCAGGCAAGGTCACGCGTCACATCTGAGTCTCTTCCTCGCGAAGACTCTCTCGCACAGCCCGTCGGACCTCGGTCCGGCGGGCTGTCGGTGTCTCCGGGCACGGTCCTGCAGGGACGGTGCCGCAGAACCCTTGGCGTGACGGACCCGCCGTGGCAGGCTGACCGGTATGGACCACGAGCGTGACGACCTGACCATCCGTCCGGCCACGGCCGCCGACGCCTCGGCGATCGCGCGCATCCACGTCGCCTCGTGGCGCGAGGCCTACGCCGGCATCGTGCCGACCCAGTACCTCGCGAGCCTCGACGTCGCCGCCCGCGAGGCGTGGTGGGACGACGTCGTCGGACGGACGGCGAGCAGCACCTGGGTCGCAGAGCTCGACCAGCGCACCGTCGGCTTCGCCCACCTCGGCCCGGCCGGGGACGAGGACGCCGAGCCCGAGGACCTCGAGCTGTACGCGATCTACCTCGACCCCGAGACGTGGGGGCGGGGTGTCGCGCGCGACCTCATGCGGACCGTGCTCGACGCCGCGCCCGAGTCGTCGGCGGTGTCCCTGTGGGTGCTCGCCGACAACGAGCGTGCCCGCAGGTTCTACAAGCGGCACGGCTTCGAGCCGGACGGCGTCGAGAAGATCGAGGAGATCGGCGGGAAGCCGCTCACCGAGGTCCGCTACCGCCGCCGCTGAGCAGCGTCCGCCGGCTCAGGCCCGGCTGCCCCGTCCGGCGAAGTGGTCCCAGCCCTCGTCGCCGTCGGGCACGACGCCCTGCACCGTGACGGCCGGGCCACGCTCTGCCGTGGCCTCGAGCACCCGACCGACCACGCGGAACTCCGGCGGCAGGTCTGCCCCCGCCGGGAAGGTCGCCAGCAGCCCGTGGTCCTCGCCGCCCGTGAGCACCCAGCGCACCGGGTCGACGTCGAGCGCCCTCCCGGCGGCCGAGAGCGCCGCGAGGTCGCGCGGGCTCGAGAGGCCCAGCGGGTCGAGGTCGAGGACCACGCCGCTCGCCCGGGCGATCCGCCCTCCGTCGCGCAGCAGCCCGTCCGACACGTCGAGCATGGCCGTGGCCCCGGCCAGGCGGGCGCGCGCGCCCGAGCCGATCGGCGGGTCGGGGCGCAGGTAGGCGGCGACGAGGTCGGGGTACGCCGTGGTCTCCTCAGCACCCGAGAGGAGGTCGAGGCCCGCTGCGGAACGTCCCAGCACACCGGCGTGGGCGACGACGTCGCCCGGCCGTGCGCCGGAGCGCAGCACGGGCGCACCGCCCTCGAGGTCGCCGTGGACCGTCACGGCCACGACGATCGCGTCGCCGCTCGACAGGTCCCCGCCGACCACACCGGCGCCGTGCGGTGCGCAGGCCTCCGCGAGGCCGCGGGCGAGCTCGAGGACCCAGTGGACCTCCTCGGTGCGGGGCAGCACGAGGGACACCACGAGCGAGGTGGGCCTGGCGCCCATGGCAGCGATGTCGGCGAGGTTCTGGACGGCTGCGCGCCAGCCGACGTCGTAGCCGGTCGACCAGTCGCGGATGAAGTGCCGGTCCTGGACCAGGACGTCGGTCGAGACCACGAACCTGCCGTCCGGGGCCGAGATCACCGCTGCGTCGTCGCCGGGACCGACGAGCGTCGCGTCGGTCGTGGGGAGCAGCGGGAAGATCCGTGCGAGCAGCTGCTCCTCGGCCAGGTCGCAGACACGCTCAGAAGCACTCACGCGGCCACCCTAGCCCAGCGCGTGCGGGCCCCGGCCGACGTCCAGGCGCGGGCACTAGAGTGTCGGGGTGCTCACGAGTCTCCTCCACCGCCCGCGCAGGTCCGCCCGACCGGTGAGGTCACGCGTGCTGCGGCCCGTGGCGGCCGCCCTCGCGCTGGTCGCCGGGGCTGCCGCTCTCGCGGCCTGCACCCCGACCATCGACGTGCCCGCGGGCGTCGACGCCGCGGAGCCGGTCTGCGCGAAGGTCGTCCTCATGCTGCCCGACGAGGTCGGCGGGCAGGACAAGGTCCGGGCGTCGAGCCAGGCAACCGCCGCGTGGGGCGAGCCGGGCCGCGCGATCACGCTGCGCTGCGGCGTCGAGCCGCCCGCGCCGACCACGCAGGACTGCCAGTCCGTCGACCCGGGCATCGCGGGGCTGGGGACCTTCGACTGGATCACCAGCCAGGACGACAACGGCTGGACCTTCACCACCTACGGGCGCGAGCCCGCCGTCGCGGTCCAGGTGCCGACCGAGCTCGGCGGCAGCCAGCCGACGGCCTCGCTCATCGACGTGGCGCGGGCCGTCGCGGAGATCCCGACGACCTCGCACGCCTGCCGCTGAGAGCACGACCAGCCGGGCCGGCCGGGTCAGCCGGGTCTCCGCTCAGCGCAGACCGGTCTCGCGCTCGAGGGCGAGCTCGACGAGCTCGGTGATGAGCTCGGCGTACGGCAGGCCGCTGCGGTCCCACATGCGCGGGTACATCGAGAAGGGCGTGAAGCCCGGCATCGTGTTGATCTCGTTGACGACGACCTCGCCCGCCTCCGTGACGAACACGTCGACGCGCGAGAGCCCCTCGCCCGAGACGGCCTCGAAGGTCCGCACGGCGACGTCCTGCACCTCGGCGACCAGCTCGGGGCTGAGGTCTGCGGGGCAGGTGAGCTCGACGCTCTGCTCGCTGAGGTACTTGGCCTCGAAGTCGTAGAAGGCGTGGGTGGTGTCGGTCACCTGGATCTCGCCAGGCAGGGACGCGCGGGCGCGCTCGCCGCGGCGACCGCCGAGCACGGCGCACTCGATCTCGCGGCCGACGATGCCGGCCTCGACGATCACCTTCGGGTCGTGCCGACGGGCCTCGGCGACGGCGGCCGGCAGGTCGGCGAGGTCGTCGACCTTGCTGATGCCCAGGCTCGAGCCGGCGCGCGCGGGCTTGACGAACACGGGCAGCCCGAGCCCGGCGACGCGGGCGGTCACGGCCTCGGCGTCGCGGTCCCACTCCCCCGGCGGGACGACCGTGTACGGGCCCACCGGCAGCCCCTGGCCGGCCAGCACGAGCTTCATGAAGTGCTTGTCCATGCCCACGGCCGAGGCGAGGACGCCGGCGCCGACGTAGCGGACGTCGGCGAGCTCGAGCATCCCCTGGAGGGTGCCGTCCTCCCCGAAGGGCCCGTGGAGCAGCGGGAAGACGACGTCGACGTCGCCGAGGACCCGCGGAAGCGCCCCGGCCTCGAGGACGCGCAGCGCGGTCTGGCCGACGGCGAGCGGCAGCAGCACCTCGGTGCCGGTCGCGTCGACCTCGGGGAGACGCCCGTCGGTGATGGCCCAGCGGTCGGGGTCGTCCTCGACGAGCACCCACTGGCCGGTGCGCGTGATCCCCACGGGCACCACGTCGTAGCGGTCGCGGTCGATGGCGCGCATGACCCCGGCGGCCGTGGCGCACGAGATGACGTGCTCGCCGGAGCGTCCGCCGAACAGCAGCACGACGCGGGGACGACGGTGCTCACCCGGCAGGTCGCCCGAGGCGTCGGCGCGCAGAGCGGGCGCCGGTGCGGACGCAGGGGTGGGGGGCTGGGATTCTGAGACGGTAGCCATCGCGTGCGACTTTACCGGAGCGCACGGCTTACCCTCGGACGCATGGACGACGCGTCGACGACCCCCGGGACCACCGCTCAGCACAGCCCTCACGGCCCGGCGTCGCCGGCGCTCTCCCCGGCGACCGTCGCGGTCGCCGCAGGGCGGCCGCCGCGGGTCTCGGGCGGCCCGGTGAACCCACCGGTGGTGCTCTCGTCGACCTACGTCTCGGCCGGTGTCCCCTCCCCCGACGAGAAGCTCTACACCCGCGCCGGGACCGAGACCTGGGAGCCCTTCGAGGACGCGATCGCCCAGCTCGAGGGGGCGTCCCAGAGCGGGGTCGTCTTCGCCTCCGGCATGGCGGCGATCGCCTCGGTCCTCGCGATGGTCCCCGACGGCGGCACCGTGGTGGTGCCGCGGCACGCCTACCAGGTCACCCTCGGGTTCGTCGACGACATGGCCGAGCGCCACCGGGTGACGGTCCGCCGGGTCGACATCGCGGACACCGAGGCCTCGGTCGCGGCCTTCGCCGGCGCCGACCTCGTGTGGGTCGAGTCACCCACCAACCCGATGCTCGAGGTCGCGGACCTCCCCGTCCTCATCGACGCGGCGCACCGCGCCGGCGCCCTCGTCGCGGTCGACAACACCTTCGCGACCCCGCTCGTGCAGCGCCCCCTGGAGTCCGGTGCGGACCTCGTGGTGCACTCGGTGACCAAGTACCTCGCCGGCCACTCCGACGTCGTCCTCGGGGCCGTCGTGACGAGCTCGGAGCACCTCGAGCGGTCGGTCCGCGCCTACCGCACGCTGCACGGCGCGATCGCCGGGCCGTGGGAGGTCTGGCTCGCGCTGCGCGGCCTGCGGACCCTCGCGCTGCGCGTCGAGCGCGCGCAGGCGAACGCCGCCGAGATCGCCCACCGGCTGTCCGGCCACCCGTCGGTCGCCGAGGTCCGGCACCCGTCGCTGCCCGACGACCCGGGGCACGAGGTCGCGACCCGCGTCATGGACGGGTACGGCGCGATCATCGGCCTGCGCCCCGTGGGCGGGGTCGAGGCGGCCGACGCGGTCGTCGACGCCCTCGCGCTGTGGGTCCCCGCCACGAGCCTCGGCGGGGTCGAGTCGAGCCTCGAGCGACGACGTCGCTTCACGACCGAGTCCCCCACGGTCCCCGAGGACCTGCTGCGCATGAGCGTCGGCATCGAGGACGTCGAGGACCTCTGGGCCGACCTCGACCAGGCGCTGCGGCGCGTCACAGGAGCCTGAGGCGCGTCACGGGGGTCTGAGACCCCCGTGACGCCGTGCGCCTCAGGCGTCCCCGCGGACGCCCTCTGAGCGCTGCGGGCGGGCGAGGAGCCCGCGGGCGATGTCGTCGACCGGCAGGCCGCCGTGCAGCACGCCGACCACGGCCTCGGTGATGGGCATCTCGACGCCGACGGAACGGGCGAGCTCGAGGACCGAGCGGCAGGACTTCACGCCCTCGGCCGTCCCGCCCGTGGCGGTGATCGCGTCCTCGAGCGTCATGCCCTGGCCCACGTGCTTGCCGAGCGTGTGGTTGCGCGAGGACGGTGACGCGCAGGTGGCCATGAGGTCGCCCATCCCGGCAAGCCCGGGGAAGGTCTCGGCGTCGGCGCCGAGCGCGAGCCCGAGCCGGCTGATCTCCGCCAGACCGCGGGTGATGACCGTGGCCGTCGTGTTGTAGCCGAAGCCGCGCCCCTGGGCCATGCCCACGGCGAGGGCGATGACGTTCTTCACGGCGCCGCACAGCTCGACGCCGACCACGTCGGCGTTCGTGTACGGGCGGAAGTACCCGGAGGAGCACGCCCTCGCGACGAGCGCGGCCGTCTGCGGGTCGCTCGACGAGACGACCGTGGCGGTCGGCTGGCGACGGGCGATCTCGCCGGCGAGGTTCGGCCCCGAGACGACGGCCACGCGACCGGCGTCGATCGCGAGCGACTCGGCGACCACCTCGCTCATGCGGCGGTCGGTGCTCAGCTCGACGCCCTTCATGAGGGAGACGGCCACGGCGCCGGCGGGCACGAGGTCGCGCAGCGGCTCGAGGGTCGCGCGGGCGCTCTGCGACGGGATGGCCACGACCACGAGGTCGACGCCGTCGAGGGCTGCGGCCACGTCGGTCGTGGCGGTCACCGACTCGGGCAGCTCGATCCCCGGGAGGTAGCGGCCGTTGACGTGCTCCGTCGTGATCTGGAGGGCCACGTCCTGGTTGCGCCCCCACAGCCGCACGGTGCAGCCGGCGTCGGCGAGGACCTGCGCGAAGGTGGTGCCCCAGGCACCCGAGCCGAGGACTGCGGCGATCATCGGGCGTCTTCCTCGGTCGTGGTGTCAGGGGTCGCGGTGCCGGGTGCGACGTCCGGGACGAGCTCGTCGGTCGGGTCAGCAGCAGGCGCGGCGTCGGCGGTGGGCCCGACCTTCTGCGCTCGCGCGGCCTTGCGCATGTCGTAGCGGACCGCGGGGGCCTTCTCGCCGCGGATCTCCTCGAGGAGAGCGGTGATGGCCGCCATGATGCGCTCGGTGGCCTCGGTGAGGACCGCGGAGTCCTGCGGACGCCCCCGGAGGTCCGAGAGGTCGACGGGCGGGCCGGCGTGGATCGAGACCTTCTTGCGGGGGAAGGGGTGCAGACGCTTGGAGTACTGCGGGAGGATCAGCTGCGGCCCCCACTGCGCGACCGGTATCACGGGCACCCCGCTGCTCAGGGCGAGACGTGCCGCGCCGGTCTTGCCGACCATCGGCCACAGGTCGGGGTCACGCGTGAGGGTGCCCTCGGGGAACACCGCGACGCACTCCCCGGCCTCGAGCTGGCGGACCGCGTCGGCGAGCGACGAGGCGGCTCCCGACGTGCCGCGGTGCACGGGGATCATGCCGGTGCGGTCGAGGATCCCCTTGAGGACCGGGATCTTCCACAGCGACGCCTTGGCGAGGATGCGGGGCGGCCGCGAGGAGTCGTACACGAAGTGCGCGAAGGTCAGCGGGTCGAGGTTGGTCATGTGGTTCGCCGCGGCGATGTACCCACCGCTCGTGGGGAGGTGCTCGGTGCCCTGCCAGTCCTTAGTGCCGACGACGGCCAGGAGCGGCTTGAGGATGCCTGCTGCCAGCCGGTAGGTGAAGGACTTCCCCGTGCCTGTGGACGCGCTCTCTGATGTCACCGGGCAAGGCTACCGCCCGCCAGGACACCACGTCCCGGCGGGCGGTCGGCTGCTCGTCAGCTGCGCGAGAACTCCGCGCCGAGCGCCTCGAGCTTCTCGGTGAAGCGCTCGTAGCCGCGGTCGATGAGCGTGATGCCGCGGACCTTCGAGGTGCCCTTCGCGGCGAGGGCCGCGATGAGGTGGCTGAAGCCTCCGCGCAGGTCCGGGACCTCGATGTCGGCCGCGGCGAGCGGCGTCGGGCCGGAGATCACGGCGGAGTGGTAGAAGTTCCGCTGGCCGAAACGGCAGGGCCGTCCGCCGAGGCACTCCTTGTAGACCTGGATGTTGGCACCCATGCCGCGCAGCGCGTCGGTGAACCCGAAGCGGTTCTCGTAGACGGTCTCGTGGACGATCGACAGGCCCTTGGCCTGGGTGAGCGCCACGACGAGCGGCTGCTGCCAGTCCGTCATGAAGCCGGGGTGCACGTCGGTCTCGAGGACGATCGACCGGAGCTCGCCACCGGGGTGGAAGAACCGGATGCCGTCGTCCTCGACCTCGAACTCGCCGCCGACCTTGCGGAAGGTGTTGAGGAACGCGGTCATCTCCGGCTGCGTCGCGCCCTTGACGAAGATGTCGCCCTGGGTGGCGAGCGCGGCGGAGGCCCACGAGGAGGCCTCGATGCGGTCGCCGAGCGCCGTGTGGCGGTACCCGGACAGCTTGGAGACGCCCTCGATCCGGATCACGCGGTCGGTGTCGACCGAGATGATCGCGCCCATCTTCTGCAAGACGTTGATGAGGTCCATGATCTCGGGCTCGATGGCCGCGTTGGACAGCTCGGTGATGCCCTCGGCGCGCACGGCGGTGAGCAGCAGCTGCTCGGTCGCGCCGACGCTCGGGTACGGCAGCGTGATCTTGGTGCCGCGCAGGCCGTTCGGGGCGGTGAGGTGGATGCCCTGCTCGCGCTTGTCCACCTGGGCGCCGAACTGGCGCAGGATGTCGAGGTGGTAGTTGATCGGCCGGTCGCCGATGCGGCAGCCGCCGAGGTCGGGGATGAAGGCCTCACCGAGGCGGTGCAGCAGCGGTCCGCAGAAGAGGATCGGGATGCGGCTCGAGCCGGCGTGCGCGTCGATGTCGGCCACGTGGGCGGACTCGACGTTGCTCGGGTCGAGCCGGAGCACACCGGCCGGGACGTCGTAGTCGACCGAGACGCCGTGGAGCTCGAGGAGACCGGAGACAACCTTGACGTCGCGGATCTCGGGGACGTTGCGCAGCTCGCTGGGGCCTTCGCCGAGGAGCGAGGCGACCATGGCCTTGGAGACGAAGTTCTTCGCACCGCGGACGGTGATGGTTCCGTTCAGCGGGTTGCCGCCGTCGACGGAGAGCAGATCTGTCATGACGCTATGGTCGCCTATCGCTCGGCAGAGCTCCTAACGGAGCGGGGTACGTGCACGGTGTCTTCACGCATGACGGAGCACGGCGACGGGGCCACCTGGTCGTCCAGGTGGCCCCGTCGTCGTGCGGTGCGCGTCGTGCGCGGGCTGCGTCGTCAGGAGACGGGGCGCGCCGCCTCGATCTCGACGGGCGGGAGGTGCTTGGCCGGGAGCGTCTTCGGGCGCCACGCGGCGCGCGACTCCTCGAACTCGGTGATCTCGGCCTCGTGCTGGAGGGTCAGGCCGATGTCGTCGAGGCCCTCCATGAGGCGCCAGCGGGTGTAGTCGTCCACCTGGAAGGGCACGACGACGTCGTCCGCGGAGGCCGTGCGGTCGACGAGGTTCACGGTGACCTCGGTGCCCGGCTTGGTCTCGAGGACCTTCCACAGCAGCTCGATGTCCTCCTGGGCGAGCTGGGCGGCGAGCAGGCCCTGCTTGCCGGAGTTGCCGCGGAAGATGTCGGCGAAGCGGGCGGAGAGGACCGCCTTGAAGCCGTAGTCCTTGAGCGCCCACACCGCGTGCTCGCGGGAGGACCCGGTGCCGAAGTCCGGCCCGGCCACGAGCACGGACCCGCTCGTGTACGCGGGCTGGTTGAGCACGAAGGACTCGTCGCCGCGCCAGGCGGCGAAGAGCGCGTCCTCGAAGCCCGTGCGGGTCACGCGCTTGAGGTAGACGGCGGGGATGATCTGGTCGGTGTCGACGTTGCTGCGGCGCAGCGGGACGCCCACACCGGTGTGCGTTGCGAACTTCTCCATGATGACTCCAGAAACCTCAGGGGGCGGTCAGGCGGGCTGCAGGGCGTCGGCGCCGGCCGCGTCCTGGGCGAGGTCGGACGGCGAGGACAGCGTCCCGCGGATCGCGGTGGCTGCGGCGACGAGCGGCGACACGAGGTGCGTGCGCCCGCCCTTGCCCTGCCGACCCTCGAAGTTGCGGTTGGACGTCGACGCGGAGCGCTCGCCCGGGGCCAGCTGGTCCGGGTTCATGCCCAGGCACATCGAGCAGCCGGCGTTGCGCCACTCGGCACCGAAGTCGAGGAACACCTTGTCGAGCCCTTCGGCCTCGGCCTGCAGGCGCACGCGCGCCGAGCCGGGGACGACGAGGACGCGGAGGGTGTCCGCCTTCTTCTTGCCCTCGACGATCTCGGCGACGGCTCGGAGGTCCTCGATGCGGCCGTTGGTGCAGGAGCCGATGAAGACCGTGTCGATCGCGATGTCGCGCAGCGGGGTCCCCGGGTTGAGGCCCATGTACTCGATCGCGCGCTCGGCGGTGACGCGCTCGTTCTCGTCGGCGATCTCCGAGGGGACCGGGACGTTGGCCGAGAGCGGGAGGCCCTGGCCGGGGTTGGTGCCCCAGGTGACGAAGGGCTCGAGGTCGGCGGCCTCGAGGACCACCTCGGTGTCGAAGGTCGCGTCGTCGTCCGTGCGCAGGGTCTTCCAGTACTCGACGGCGGCGTCCCAGTCGGCTCCCTCGGGGGCGTGGGGGCGGCCCTTGAGGTACTCGAAGGTGGTCTCGTCGGGGGCGATCATGCCGGCGCGGGCGCCGGCCTCGATCGACATGTTGCAGATGGTCATGCGGCCCTCCATGGAGAGCGACCGGATGGCCTCGCCGCGGTACTCGAGCACGTAGCCCTGACCGCCGCCGGTCCCGATCTTGGCGATGACCGCGAGGATGATGTCCTTCGCCGTGCTGCCCTCGGGGAGGGCGCCGTCGACGGTGATCGCCATCGTCTTGAAGGGGGCGAGCGGGAGGGTCTGCGTGGCGAGGACGTGCTCGACCTCGCTGGTCCCGATGCCGAAGGCGAGCGCTCCGAAGGCACCGTGCGTCGAGGTGTGCGAGTCCCCGCAGACGACGGTGAGGCCGGGCATGGTGAGGCCGAGCTGCGGCCCGACCACGTGGACGATCCCCTGGTCGGCGTCGCCGAGCGAGTGGATGCGGACGCCGAACTCCTTCGCGTTGTTGCGGAGGGTGTCGATCTGCGTGCGGCTGGTGAGGTCCGCGATCGGCAGGTCGATGTTGAGCGTCGGCGTGTTGTGGTCCTCGGTCGCGATCGTGAGGTCCGGGCGGCGGACGGGACGCCCCGCCAGGCGCAGGCCCTCGAAGGCCTGCGGGCTCGTGACCTCGTGCACGAGGTGCAGGTCGATGTAGAGGAGGTCAGGCGCTCCGTCGCTTCCTCGACGCACCAGATGGGCGTCCCAAACCTTCTCCGCCAGCGTGCCGGCCATCACAGTTCCTCTCGTGCACAGTCGCGCCGGTCTGCACCGGCCGGGCGACGCGTGCGTCTTTGGGGGCTTTCGGTCAGGCCGCTTGCATCTCAGCCTTCGAGACTGCAATATCGACCTATGGACAATTCTAGCGGAGTCGGAGTGCTCGACAAGGCAGCATCCGTTTTGGGTGCTCTCGAGGCAGGCCCGGCCACCCTCGCACAGCTCGTCGCGGCCACCCGCCTGGCCCGCCCCACGGCCCATCGCCTGGCCGTGGCGCTCGAGCACCACCGCCTCGTCACCCGCGACATGCAGGGCAGGTTCGTGCTCGGCCCGCGCCTCAACGAGCTCGCCACGGCCGCCGGCGAGGACCGCCTGCTCGCCGCCGCGAACCCCGTGCTGACCGCGCTGCGCGACCACACGGGCGAGAGCGCCCAGCTGTACCGCCGCCAGGGCGACCAGCGCATCTGCGTGGCCGCCGCCGAGCGCCCGGTCGGCCTGCGCGACTCCATCCCCGTGGGGGCGACCCTCACCATGCACGCCGGGTCTGCCGCGCAGATCCTGCTCGCGTGGGAGGAGCCGGACCGTCTGCACCGCGGGCTCCAGGGCGCCAAGTTCACCGCGACCATCCTGTCCGGCGTCCGCCGCCGCGGCTGGGCACAGTCGGTGTCCGAGCGCGAGGTCGGCGTCGCGTCGGTCTCCGCCCCCGTGCGCGGGCCGTCGGGGCGCATCGTCGCGGCCGTGTCCATCTCTGGGCCCGTCGAGCGCCTGAGCCGCCAGCCCGGACGCCTGCACGCCGGCTCCGTCGTGGCAGCAGCCAACCGCCTCACCGAGGTGCTGCGCCGCTCCGGCGAGTAGCCCTCCCCCGCCCCTCCTCCCCCTGGCCCCGAGGCCCGGCACGCACCGCGCGCCGGGCCTCAGTCGCACCCCAGCCCGCGAGGTCGCACAGACACGCCAGACCACTCCCCAGGCTCGGCGTGTCCCGGTCAGGGATGCGACCTGGGTGCCAGAGGTGCGACCTCGGCGGGCGGCGGGGCACCTCGGCGAGGGAGGTGTGACGTCTGCGACATGCGGGCTGGCCGGCACGATGTCGGTGTCTTCACCGGCGTCGTCCCCGGGAACGACGAAGGCCCGGTCAGGTTTCCCTGACCGGGCCTTGCGTGGTACCCCCAACGGGATTTGAACCCGTGTTACCGCCGTGAGAGGGCGGCGTCCTAGGCCGCTAGACGATGGGGGCCTAAGAAGCGTTTCCGCTGGTCTTGCGACCGGCTTCTGTACTTCCGAGTGAGAACTCTACCGCATGTTCTGAGTGCTTGTGACACCCGATCATGTGATCGAACTCTGCGCTGGGCTACCAGGACTCGAACCTAGAATGTCGGTACCAGAAACCGATGTGTTGCCAATTACACCATAGCCCAAGGAGAAGCGACCCCCGCTGACTTCCCGCTCTCGCGTTCCGTACCGGTGGGCTCCGCCGATCCAGAACATTACCCGACCTCTGGGGCTACGCCAAACCGCACCCCGTGAAGCCCGAGATCCTGCGGATCCAGGCCGTTCTGACGTAGACCGCCGGGTCGATCCGTGGCACGGTCCTGTGTCATGGACCATCCACAGGACCACTCACCGGACGACTCACCGCTCGACGACGTGCACCTCGTCGCACCAGCACCCGCAGACCGCCCCTCCGACGCCGACGACGTCCTCGAGTCGGCCCGGTGGTTCTCCGCCCTCGTGCGCGGGGCGACCTCCGCGGCGCTCGACGCACCCGCGGGTGACGTGGAGTGGTCGTGCTGGCGCACCGCCGAGCACGTCGGCGACGACATGCTCGCGTACGCGCTCCAGCTCGCCTCCGGGGCGTCGGAGGACTACCTGCCGCTCCTCGCCGCCGACGGCGGGGACGACATCGTGCGCGTCGACCCCTCCGCCGGTCCCGAGGGTCTGGCGGACTCGGTCGAGGGGCTCGCCGTGCTGCTCGCCTCCCAGGTGCGCACGTCGGCGCCCTCCGCCCGCGCCTTCCACCCGCACGGGACGTCCGACGCGTGCGGCTTCGCGGCCATGGGCGTCGTCGAGCTGCTCGTGCACGGGTACGACGTGGGGCGAGGCCTCGGCGTCGACGTGGGCCCGGCCTCCTCCCTCCCGCTCCCGGCGGGCCCAGCGGGCCGAGCGGTCGCCCGCCTGTTCCAGGAGGCACCCCGCACCCGCCCGGAGGCCGCCCTGCTGTGGTGCACCGGGCGCATCGCCCTGCCGGGCGTGCCACGCCGTGACCGGTGGCGCTGGGACTCCTCGGTGCGCTGAGGCGACGAGGCTGCCCCGCCTCTCCTCGACCCGCCGACACGCTGTGACGCGCACATCTGGTGCTCGCGTGCCAGAAAGGGCGGCACACGGTGCCGCGGCGCGGTAAGTTGGGTGGTCGACGACCGGCACGGCCTCGCACGACGAGAGCCGCAGCCCCACACCTCCTGAGAGCTCATGGACGAGACAGACACCCAGACCCCCACGCAGGACGGCCAGGCGACCGCGCCTGCAGGCCGACGCCCTGCGCTGCCCGGGCGTCGTCGCCTGGTCGCGCTGGCCACCGTCGCCGCCGTGCTGGCGGGGGCCGGGGTCTGGGCCGCCGCGCAGACCATGTCGAGAGAGTCCAAGGAGGGCGACGGCGTCCGGCGCACCGACCTCACGTCGCTCACCGACCGCATGCCGGCGCTCGCCATCGGCCGGTCCGCGGTCTGGTACAGCGGCTGGGTGGAGGGCCAGACGGCCGCCGACCAGCCCGCACCCACCTGGATGGACGCCGTCGTCACCCTCCCCGAGGGGCGTGCGGACGACCTCGCGGCCGCGTACTCGACCGGACCGGCACGCGAGCGGCCGGACGTCGTCGACGAGCTCGCCGGCGACGTGCCGCTCGGCGACCTCCAGACCAGCCTGGCGCTCGACCGCGCCGTGAGCACCCCGTACTGGCACGCCACCGCCTACCTGAGCGTCGAGACCGACCAGCTGGTCCTCGTGGTCCAAGGTCGCACCGCGGCCCCCTGAGCCACCCCACCCTCCTCAGGTGAGCAGCATCGTCCCGGCGGTCGCGGTCCCGACGGCCACGAGCGTCGAGACGGCGCCGAGCACCAGGGGCCTCCCGCCGCTGCGGACCAGGCGCGGCAGGTCGACGCCTGCGCCGAGCGCGACCATCGCCGCGGTGAGGAGAACCTGCTGCAGCGCCTGTGCGGCCGAGAGCAGCCCGTCGGGCACCAGCCCCGACGACCGGACGAGGACGGCCACCAGGAAGGCCAGCACGAAGCCGGGGACCAGGGGCGCCACGGAGCGACGTGCGCCCTCGGGGCCCACGGGGTCGCCTGCCGGCGCTCCGGGCGCTGCGGCGCTCCCGGCCCGGACCCTGCTGCGGTCGCGCGCCGCCACGGCGGCGGTCAGCGGCGCCAGCAGGACGACGCGGGCGAGCTTGGCGACCGTCGCCGCCGCCAGGGCCGCTGCCGAGACCCCTCCGGCTGCCGCGACCACCTGGCCGACCTCCTGGACGCTCGCCCCGACGAGCAGGCCCGCCTGGGCGTCGGTGAGACCGAGCGTCCGGACGAACCACGGGAGCACGAGCACGGCGAGCGTCCCGTAGAGCGTCACGAGGGCCAGGGCGGTCCCGACGGCGTCGCTGTCCGCGCGGGCCGCGGAGGGTCCCGTCGTCGTCCGCGCACCGACGGTGCCGCTCATCGCGGCGATCGCGGCAGCCCCGCAGATCGAGAAGCCGGTCGCCACGTACAGTCGCGTGAGGGCGTCGACCCGGAGGGCCTGCCCGACCCGCAGGGTCACGGCGAAGGTGCACACGACGGTCGCGAGGACCACGAGCAGCCCGCGCCACCCGAGGCCGACGAGCTGCCCGAGGGACAGCTGGAGCCCGAGCAGCACGACCCCGGCACGCAGGACGTGCGTCCGCGCCCAGCCGACCCCGGCCCAGGCCACCCCGGGGACGGCGCGCAGCGAGCCCAGCAGGGCGCCGGCCACGAGAGCGACGACGAGCGGGGAGGCGACCACACCGGTCAGCGAGGTGATCGCCGGGGCGAGCACCAGGCTCGCCGCGGCGGCGACGGCGACGAGCAGCAGCCCGGGGAGGGCACGGGAGAGTCCGGGCGGGAGGTTCACCCGAGCAACCCTGCTGCGCCGGGGCGTCTCGCGGAACGTCCGGTTCGCTCTCGCGCCATAGCCGCGGGCTATGCCCGAGCCCTCTGAGGTCTAGGATCGCAGCGTGGACCGCGCCAGCACCTCACCCCGGACCTCGCTCGCCGCGCTCGACGTGCTCGTCGCCACCGACACGCACGGCTCGATCAGCGCCGCGGCGCGCGTCCTGGGCATCTCGCAGCCGAGCGCGTCGGCCACCCTCCGCCGGCTCGAGCGCTCCCTCGGGCTGGACATCGTCGCCCGGTCGAGCCGGGGCAGCCAGCTCACCGAGACCGGCCGCGCGTTCGCCGTGTGGGCCCGCTCGGTCCTCGACGCCTCGGACGCCCTCGAACGGGCCGCCGCCGCGCTCCGCGAAGGTCCCGCGCACCGCGTCCGGCTCGCCGCGAGCATGACGGTCGCCGAGCACCTGGTCCCCCGCTGGCTCGCCCTGCTGGCGGACGGGACCTCGCCGGACGAGTCCTCGCACGACCGTCCCGAGGTCGAGCTCGCGGTCCGCAACTCCCAGGACGTCATGGAGCTCGTGCTCTCCGGCGAGGCCGACCTCGGGTTCGTCGAGGGCTCGACCGTCCGCCGCGGCCTGCGGTCCCGCACCGTGCAGCACGACAGCCTGGCGGTCGTCGTCGGCTCCCAGCACCCGTGGGCACAACGTCGCCGGCGCACCGTCACCGTCACCGAGCTGCTCGGCGCCCGGCTCGTGGTGCGCGAGCCCGGCTCGGGGACGCGCGACATCTTCGAGCGTGCCCTCGCCCGCATGGGCGAGAGCCTGCCCGACCACCTGCCGAGCCTCGGGTCGAGCGCCGCGCTCAGCGCGAGCGTCCGCATCTCCGACTCGGTCACCGTGCTGTCCGAGCTCGCCGTCGCCGACGACGTGAGCCGCGGCTCGCTCGTGCGTCTCGACGTCCCCGGGCTCGACCTGGGACGTCGCCTGCGCATGGTCTGGCGCGAGGGCGCGGAGATGTCAGCACCTACCCGGCGCATCGCCGCGACGGTCACCGCACGGCAGGGGTGAGAGCTGCGTGCACCCGACCCGACGAGGCCGGGCGCACGGCCGTCAGACGGTCTTCAGGTACCCGGTGAGCTCGTCGAGCCCCTGCAGCACCACGACACCGTCGGCCGACGCGGCCAGCGGGTCCTCCTGGTGCACTCCCCCGCGACGGGTGCCCGGACGGTCGAGCCACGCGCCGAACAGCCCGGCACGCACCGCGGCCCGCGCGTCGAGGTCGAGCTCGTCACCGACGTAGAGCGTGCGCGCCGGGTCCGTGCCGAGCCGGGCGCAGGCCTCGAGGAACACCCGCGGGTCGGGCTTGCCGAAGCCGAAGGTGTCGAGCCCGACGAGCATCGGCACGTGCCCGAGCCCCGTCGCCTCGAGCTTGGGCAGCTGGTGCTCGGTCGTCGCGTTGGACAGCGCCCCGACCCGCAGGCCGAGGGCCGACACGGCAGCGACCGCGTCGACCGCGTCGTCGTGCGCAGCCCAGCCCGCCCGGTACGAGGCGTCGAAGACCTCGTCCCAGGCGACGAACTCCTCCTCCGTGAGGGGCGGCGCACCGAAGGCCTCCTGCAGCTGGTTCGCACGACGGCGACGCTGCTCGTCGAGCGTCACCTCGCCGCGCGTGTACGAGCGGTAGTGACCGTCGGGGTCCCGGCGCCACAGCGCCAGCACCTCGCCGAGCCGCTCGGCGGGCAGGTGCGAGAGGTAGACCCGGGCGATCCCGTCCATCGCCGCACCGAAGGCGGCACGGGTGTTGACGAGGGTGTCGTCGATGTCGAACAGGACGCCGTCGAGCGGACCCCGACCGTCGAAGAGCACCTGCGCCGTCGGCAGAGCCTCCGGAGCACGGCCGTCGGTCACGCCGGTCACGCCGAGGTCACCCGTCACAGAGAGGCCCGCAGCGCACGCAGACGGACGAGGGAACGCTCCTTGCCCAGGATCTCCATCGACTCGAACAGCGGCGGCGACACACGGCGCCCCGTGATCGCGACGCGCAGCGGCGCGAAGGCGAACTTGGGCTTGACCCCCATCGCCTCGACCAGCTCGGCCTTGAGGGCGTCCTGCTGCGCGGTCGGGCCGAAGTCCTCGAGCGCCTCGAGGGTCGCGATCGAACGGTCGAGGACCTCGGCGGCCTCCTCGCGGAGCGCCGTCCGAGCAGCCTCCTCGACCACGACGGCGTCGTCGGCCACGAACAGGAAGCCGAGCATCCCGGGGGCCTCGCCGAGGAGCGTCATGCGCTCCTGGACCAGCGGCGCACCGGCGTCCAGCAGCGCCTGGACCTCGGGAGCGAGGTCGGCGTACGAGTCGGCCGGGACCAGGCCCGCCGCGTGCAGGTACGGCACCAGACGGTTGCGGAAGTCGTCGCCGTCGAGGCGGCGCAGGTGCGTCGCGTTGATCGCCTCCGCCTTCTTCACGTCGAAGCGCGCCGGGTTCGGCAGCACGTCGGCGACGTCGAAGGCCGCGACGAGCTCGTCGACCGTGAAGATGTCGTTGTCGGCCGAGATGCTCCAGCCGAGCAGCGCGAGGTAGTTGAGCAGGCCCTCGGGAGTGAAGCCGCGCTCGCGGTGCAGGAAGAGGTTGGACTCGGGGTCGCGCTTGGACAGCTTCTTGTTGCCCTCGCCCATGACGTACGGCAGGTGCCCGAAGGCCGGCACGACCTTAGCGACGCCGATCTCGAGCAGCGCCCGGTACAGCACCACCTGGCGGGGCGTGGAGGACAGCAGGTCCTCGCCGCGCAGCACGTGCGTGATCTCCATGAGCGCGTCGTCGACCGGGTTGACCAGCGTGTACAGCGGCTGGCCGTTGGCGCGGACGATGACGTAGTCGGGGACGGTGCCGGCCTTGAAGGTCACGTCGCCGCGGACGAGGTCGGTGACGGTCACGTCCTCGTCGGGCATGCGCAGGCGCAGGACGGGCTCACGGCCCTCGGCCCGGAAGCCCGCCTTCTGCTCGTCGGTGAGGTCGCGGTCGAAGCCGTCGTAGCCCATGACCTTGGGGCGGCCGGCAGCGACGTTGCGCGCCTCGGTCTCCTCGGGCGTGGTGAAGGACTCGTAGGCGTAGCCGCCCTCGACGAGGCGACGGATGACGTCCTGGTAGATGTCGCTGCGCTGGGACTGACGGTACGGCTCGTGCGGGCCGCCGACCTCGATGCCCTCGTCCCAGTCGAGCCCGAGCCAGCGCAGCGCGTCGAGGAGCTGCTGGTAGCTCTCCTCCGAGTCGCGCTCGGCGTCCGTGTCCTCGATGCGGAACACGAAGGTCCCGCCCGTGTGCCGCGCGTAGGCCCAGTTGAACAGGGCGGTCCGGATGAGCCCCACGTGCGGGGTCCCGGTCGGCGACGGGCAGAAGCGGACGCGGACGGCGCTGCCCGAGGGCGTGGCGACGGCTGCGGGGGTGGTCTCGACGGACACGTACACACCTGGGTTTCAGATCGGGGAGCTGGGGTCGCGTGGCGACCCTCCCAGCCTACCCAGTCCGCCGGCAGACGGGTCCCGCACCCGGCCCCGGTCACCAGGGGGTGGCACGTGCTCCGCAGCGCGGCTCAGCGTCGTCGGCTGCTGAACCAGCGCTTCTCGACGCTCGCCCCCTGGTACCGCGGGCCGGCGACGGCCCACAGCGTCTGCTGGAGCTCGGGCAGGTGCCGCTCGATCCCGGCCCGCGGGAAGAACGGCCCGGTGCCCACGTCGAGGCCGTGCGTGTACCCCTCAGCGGTGGTGCCGGACGAGCGGAGCCGTCGCAGCAGCGGGTGGGCGGCCTCGGAGGCGTCGCTGTCGTGGAGCGCGAGCTCGAGGCGGGGGTACGACTGACGGTCGACGAGGTCGACCGGCGTGACGACACGGTCGAGGTACACGCGGAACCGGACGGCCGCGACCTCGGACCACAGCACCTGCTCCGTGCGTCCGCCGGCCCGGACCTCGATCCCGGCCGGTCCGACGTCGAACCCCGACCTGCCCGCGTGACGCAGCGTCGCCAGCAGCCCGAGGGCGCCGACGGCGATGATCGCGCCGACCACTCCGAAGGCCGCGCGGAGCGCCACGGGCTGAGGCTCGGCGCCCCGCCCGAGGGCGAGGAGCACGAGCATCGCGGCCGTGCCGAGGCCGAGCACCGACAGCACCACGACCGCCGTCCGCCCGCCCCTCGGGGCGTGGCGGAACGTCGGACCGGCGGCAGACGCGGGTCGTGGCTGCGCCGGCGGGTGGCTCATCCGTTCCGACGGACGACCGGGTTGCTCAGCACGCCGATGCCCTCGACCTCGCACTCGACGCGGTCGCCCGCGACGATCGGGCCGACGCCCGCCGGCGTGCCCGTGAGGATGAGGTCGCCGGGGAGCAGCGTGAAGGCCTCGGAGATGTACGAGACGAGGAACGCGATGTCGAAGACGAGGTCGCGGGTGTTGCCGTCCTGGCGGGTCTCGCCGTTGACGCGCGACGAGACGCCGAGCATGTCGGTGTCGAGCTCGGTCTCGATCCACGGGCCGACGGGGCACGACGAGTCGAAGCCCTTGGCGCGGGCCCACTGGCCGTCGGTGCGCTGGGCGTCGCGGGCCGTGACGTCGTTCGCGACGGTGTAGCCGAGGACGTGCTCGAGCGCGCGCTCGGGGGTGACGTCCTTGGTGATCCGCCCGATGACCACGGCCAGCTCGGACTCGTAGCTCACCTCGTCGGTGAAGTCGGGGAGCACGATGGGGTCGTCCGGGCCGATCACCGCGGTGTTCGGCTTGAAGAACAGCAGCGGGCTCGTGGGGACCTCGTTGCCCATCTCCTTCGCGTGGTCGGCGTAGTTGCGGCCTACTCCCACGATCTTGGAGCGCGGGATGACGGGCGCGAGCAGGCGCACGCCGTCGCCGATCTCGATCCGCTCACCCGTGGGGTTCACGGGCATGTAGAGCGGGTCGCCGTTGAGGACGGCGAGGTAGTCCTTGCCGTTCTCGGTCTGGACAAATCCGAAGCGGGGGTCGTCACCAGTGGTGAATCTCGCGATACGCACGTCGAGAGCCTACGCGCCTCAGGCCCGGGCGAGGATCTCGCCGTTGAGGACCGAGAACCAGCCGTCGGGCTGGTCGGCCCAGCGGCGCCACTCGTGCGCCAGCTCCTCGAGGGCGACGTCGTCGGCGAGGCCGGCGTCCTTGGCCTGCACGGCGAAGTTCGACTCGATGCAGCGCTCGGCCCACAGGCCGCCCCACCACTCGCGGGACTCGGGGCTGGCGTAGCACCAGACCCCGGCCGACCCGGTGAGCGACTCGGGGGTGAAGCCGGCCTCCTGGAACCAGCTGAGGAGCCGGCGCCCGGCGTCGGCCTGGTAGCCGTAGGCGGCGGTGACCTCGTGGTACAGCGTGTTCCACTCGGTGAGACCGGCGGAGTCCGGGTACCAGGTCATGGCGCTGTAGTCGGCGTCGCGCGCGGCGACGATGCCACCGGGCTTGGTGACCCGGCGCATCTCGCGGATCGCGGCGATCGGGTCCGACAGGTGCTGCAGCAGCTGGTGGGCGTGCACCACGTCGAAGGTGTCGTCGTCGAAGGGCAGCTCGTACGCGTTGGCGTACTCGAAGGTCACGTTGGTGGTCCCCGTGGACTCGGCGAGCTCGCGCGCGCTGTCGAGGACGGGGGTCGCGGCGTCGACGCCGACGACGCGCTCGACGAGGCGCGCGAGGTCGACCGTCACCGTGCCCGGGCCGCACCCGACGTCGAGGAGGGTCATGTCGTCGCGGAGCAGCGGGACGAGGTGCGCCGCGGAGTTCGCGGCCGTCCGCGACCGGTGCGAGCGCAGGACCGACTCGTGGTGGCCGTGCGTGTACGACTCGGACTCGCGGGACTGCTCGCTGCCGTGGGTGCCTGTGGGCGCCTCGCGGTGGGAATCGGTCGGCGCCTCGGTGCGCTCCGCGCTGTGCTGTGTCATGTGTACGACGGTAGGGGTGCCGTGACACATCTGAGACATGGTTCTCGGATGGTGGGACCAGCCGTCCGGCGAGGGTGGTCGTCGTGTGGTCCGCCGACCGTCCGGCGCGTACGTTCGCGGGTATGACTTCTACGATCGACCACCGTCATCTGGGCCGCTCTGGGCTGACCGTCTCCGTCGTCGGGCTCGGCTGCAACAACCTCGGGCGCCAGCACTGTGCGACCGAGTCGCTCGAGGGCAGCACCGCCGTCGTCAACGCCGCGCTCGACGCCGGGATCACGCTCTTCGACGTCGCCGACGTCTACGGCGCAGAGCCCGGGCGCTCCGAGGAGTACCTCGGCAAGGCTCTCGGCGACCGTCGCGACGAGGCCGTCGTGGCCACCAAGTTCGGCATGGACGTCCGCGGCGCCAACGGGCCGGACCACGGTGCGCGCGGTTCGCGCCGCTACATCCTGGCCTCGGTCGAGGCGTCGCTGCGCCGGCTCGGCACCGACTACATCGACCTGTACCAGTTCCACACCCCGGACCCCGGCACCCCGGTCGAGGAGACGCTGGCCGCCCTGGACTCCCTCGTGACCAGCGGCAAGGTCCGGTACGTGGGGCACTCGAACCGCGCCGGGTGGCAGATCGCCGAGGCCGAGCTCCTCGCCCGCCAGCTCGGGACCGAGCGCTTCGTGTCGAGCCAGAACCACTACAACATCATCGACCGCCGCGCCGAGCTCGAGGTCGTCCCGGCCGCCGAGGCCTTCGGCCTGGGCGTGCTGCCCTACTTCCCGCTCGCCAACGGCCTGCTCACCGGCAAGTACAGCCGCGACGGCGGACCCGCCGACGGGCGCCTGACGCACTCCAAGCCGGCGCTGCTCGAGTCCGCGCCGTGGGAGGCCCTCGAGAGGTACTCGGCCTTCGCCGCCGAGCGTGGTCTCACCGAGGTGCAGGTCGCGTTCTCGTGGCTCGCCGCCCAGCCCGTCGTCTCGTCGGTCATCGCCGGCGCCACGCGCCCCGAGCAGGTCGAGCAGAACGCCGCCGCGGTGCACCCGCTGTCCGCCGAGGACCTCGCCGAGCTCGACGCGATCTTCCCGAGGCCGGACAAGATCGCGCTGTTCTGAGCCTCAGTCCGTCGCTCGCTCGAGGTGCGAGTAGTCGGGGAGCTCGATGCGGTCGGCCGGCGGACGGAACAGCCGTGCGCCGACCGACCGCCCGACGGGCGTGGCCGCGAGCGCGAGGACCCCGTGGAGCGCGGCGATGCCGGCCCGGGTCCGCGGGTTGGCCAGGCGCGGCGTCCCTGGCGGGAGGTCCTGCGCCTGGTCGACGTACGGTCGCATGATCCGCTCGTAGCCCGCGAAGGCGTCGCGGTGGTCGACGTGCGCGGCGAGCTCGCCCGCGAGCACGTAGGCGCCGGTCAGCCCGAGGCTCGTGCCCATGCCGCTCACGGGCGAGGCGCAGTAGGCCGCGTCGCCGACCAGGGCGGCACGTCCCTGGTGCCAGGTGGGTGAGTGCACCTGCCCGACCTGCTCGAAGTAGTACTCGTCGGCGTGCCGCAGCCCGTCGAGCACGCGGGGCGTCTCCCAGCCGGCGTCGGCGAAGAGCCGGCTCAGGAGGTCCCGCTGGGAGGGGTCGTCGAGGTCTTCGTAGCCGCGGGGCGGCGAGAGGAAGGACAGCGTCGCGCGGATGGTGCCGAGGTTGTCGGGGCGCAGCGTGACCGACCGCCCGCCCGGGGCGGAGTACCAGCGCCACCAGTCGGTGTCGGAGGCGACCCTGGGGATGGTGAGGTAGGCGGTGTACATGCCCTTCGGCTGGATCTGGGCGCGGTCTCCGACGACGAGCCGTCGGGTGCGGGACCGCATGCCGTCGGCCGCGACCACCACGTCGAAGGTCTCCTCGCGGCCGTCGGCGAAGGTGACGTCGATCCCGTCCGCGTGGTCGTCGAGCGCGGCGATCGTGGTGCCGAACCTGTAGTCGGTCGTCTCACGGCTGTGCTCGACGAGGAGCCGGGCGAGCTCGCCGCGGAGGATCTCGAGCTCGGCGGTGGCGCCGTCGGTGTCTCCGGTGCCCGCGGGCAGCTCGGCCCGGGTGCGTCCGTCGCGGCCGACGAACCGGGTCCCGAGCTCACCGGTCCCGGAGGCCCGGATCGCGTCCTCGAGGCCCATCTTCCGGGCGACCTCGCGACCAGCGCCTCGGACGTCGATGTTCTGCCCGGCGGTCCGCAGCTCGTCGGCGCGCTCGACGACGACGACCTCCCAGCCGTAGCGCTGCATCCACCAGGCGAGGGCCGGACCGGCGATGCTGGCGCCGGAGACGAGGACTCGTCGTGACGTGACCATGGAACACTCTTCTCTCGCAAAGTTATTTGATGATGAAATAATAACGGCACGATAGACTCTCCGCATGTCCACCCGAGCCGACGCCCCCGCGAGCGCCCCTCCGGAGGACGGCGGGAGCCGGGCGACGGAGCAGCTGCTCGAGGCGCTCACCGCCTACGGCGCCACCTACGCGCAGGTCGGCCGCGAGTTCGCGACCACGGCCGGGCTCCACACGACGGACGCGACGGCCCTCGTCGAGATCCTCGGCGCCGAGGAGCGCGGCACCCCGCTCACCCCCGCACGCCTGAGCGAGCGCATCGGGCTGAGCTTCGGAGCCACGTCGACCCTGCTCAACCGGCTCGAGGCGGCGCACCACGTCGAGCGCAGCCGGGGGCACGCCGACCGCCGGCTCGTCACGCTGCACTCGACCCCGACGGTGCACGAGGTGGCCGAGCGCTTCTTCGACCCGCTCGGCGAGCGGGTCACCGCCGTCCTCGCGCCCTACTCCGACGAGGAGGTCGCGCGGCTCGCCCGCATGCTCGCCGAGGTCCGTCAGGCCATGGAGACGTACGCGACCGAGGCCGACGACGCCCGCACCACGACGCAGGGATAGACCGACGTGCTCACCCAGACCGCCCTCTCCCACGACACGTGGGCCCCGCTCGCCGCGGCGCACGCCGAGCACGCGGACGCGCTCACCGCAGGCTGGCGGTCACGCCGCCTCGCGGGCGAGAAGCACGAGATCGACGACTTCCTCTTCACCTACTACACGACGCGTCCCGCCCAGCTGCGCCGCTGGCACCCGGGAGCGGGCGTGGTGCTGCACGACGCGCCCGGCGGCACCGAGGCCTTCGCGGAGCGGGCGACGTGGCGCTGGTGCGAGCCCACGCCGGACGGCGGCCTCACGGTCGACGTCCCGACCTTCCTCGCGGACCGCGGGTCGACGGTCCGCTACGTGCGCACCCTCGTCGCGGCGACCGCGGGGCGCCCTACGAACGTCGGGTGCTTCGGGCTGCACGAGTGGGCGATGGTCTACCGCCAGGGCGACGACACCCGGCACACGCTCCCGCTGCGCCTCGGTGCTGCCGGGACGGACGCCGTCGTCGAGTCGCACCAGATCCGGTGCACGCACTTCGACGCCTTCCGGTTCTTCACGCCCGAGGCGGTCCCGCTCAACCGGCTGCAGCCCACCCGTGACGACCAGCCCGCCCTCGAGCAGCCCGGCTGCCTGCACGCCGGCATGGACCTGTTCAAGTGGACCAACAAGCTTGTCCCGGCCCTGCCGAGCGACCTCGTGCTCGACTGCTTCGAGCTCGCCCGCGACATCCGCCTGCTCGACATGCAGGCCTCTCCCTACGACGTCTCCCGCTTCGGTGAGGAGGCCGTGATGATCGAGACCCCCGAGGGCAAGGCGGAGTACGCGCGGCGCCAGCGGGAGTTCGCCGAGCGCGGCGCACCCCTGCGGCTGCGGATCGTCGAGGCCTGCGACCGGCTGCTCGTCGGCTGACCTCAGCGCCCGTTCTGCGACGGGTCGCGCTCCGTCACCCTCGGCGCCCAGACGGCGCCGGGCAGGTCCCCCGGCAAGAAGCGGTTGCCGTGGCCGACGAACCTCTCGTCGAGCGTGCCGGTCCGCATCCGGTGCTCGTAGTCGCGGAGCGCACCGAGCACCCACCGGAGCAGGAGCGTGCACGCCGTGAGGTTGACGAGCGCCATGCCCGCCATCGCGATGTCGGCGATGTCCCACACCACCTCGAGGCTGAGCACCGACCCGGTGGCGACCGCCGCCAGCACCAGGACGCGGAACGCCGCCACACCCGAGGCCGTGCGGATCCCGAGGTACGCGAGGTTCACCTCGACGTAGGCGTAGTTGCCGAACAGCGACGTGAAGGCGAAGACGAAGATGAGCATCGTCATCAGCGGCGTCGCCCAGGCCCCGAGGGCCGTCGTCACGGCGAGCGTCGTGAGGGTGGCCCCGGCGGCGTCGGTCGTGACACCGGGCGTGAACACCGTCGGGCCGGCGAGCAGGATCATGAACGCCGTGGCCGAGCACACGATCATGGTGTCGACGAACACGCCGAGCGACTGCACCAGCCCCTGCTTCACCGGGTGGCTGACCGTCGCGGTCGCCGCGGTGTTGGGCGCCGACCCCATCCCGGCCTCGTTGGAGAACAGCCCGCGCCGCACGCCGTTCATCAGCGCCGCGAAGACGCCGCCCGCGACGCCCGCCGCGGCCTCGTCGAGGCCGAACGCCCCGTCGACGATCATCCGCACCGCGGCCGGCACCTGGCCGATGTTGAGCCCGATGATCACCACGGCGAGCAGCACGTAGAGACCAGCCATCACCGGCAGCACCACGGCTGAGATGCGGGCGATGCGCCGGACCCCGCCGAACAGGATCGGTGCCGCGAGCAGCACGAGGAGGGCCGCCGTCCAGCCGACGCCGACGCCGTGCTCGGCCTCGAGGACACCGGCGATGGTGTTCGCCTGGACCATGTTGAACGCGAAGCCGAAGGTGAAGATCAGCAGCACGGCGAAGAGCACCGCGAGACCCTTCGAGCCGAGCCCCCGCTGGATGTAGTACGCCGGGCCGCCGCGGTAGGTGCCACCCGCGCTGCGGACCTTGAAGAGCTGTCCGAGCGTCGCCTCCACGAAGGCCGTCGCCATGCCGATGAAGGCGACCATCCACATCCAGAAGATGGCCCCAGGCCCGCCGAGGGTGAGCGCGATCGCCACCCCGACGATGTTGCCGGTCCCCACACGGGACGCGAGCCCCACGCAGAACGCCTGGAACGACGAGATACCTCCGTGCGCGTCACCCCGGGAGACGACCACCACGTGCCACATGTGCTTGGCGAGCCGTACCTGGACCGCGCGGGTGCGGACCGTGAAGTAGATGCCGAGGCCCACGAGCACGTAGATCAGCAGGTAGGTGTAGAGGAAGTCGTTGAGCGGGTCGATCAGGGCTGCCTTGAGGGTGTCCATCGCGCGTCCGTCCGTCTTTGGCTGGGGTGGCAAGACCGAAGGTGCCGACTTTACCTTTTACGACCGTTCTGTCAAGAAGATCCGCGACGCGGCTTCTGGGCCGTTGGTCGGGCGCGCACCGCGCTCCGCACCGTCGGCACCCGCGCGCCCGACGAACCTGGGAGACTAGACCGGGTGACCTCCACGACGCCGTACCAGATCAGCCTCCTCGACCACGTCCCGCCTGCCGTGGGCGGTGCCGCGCCGGACCCTGACGAGCTCTTCCAGGGCTTCGCGTCGTGGGCCGAGGACCGCGGGCTGAGCCTGTACCCCGCGCAGGAGGAGGCGCTCATCGAGCTGGTCTCCGGCTCGCACGTCATCCTCAGCACCCCGACCGGTTCGGGGAAGTCGCTCGTGGCCACGGGCGCGCACTACGTGGCGATGGCCGAGGGCAAGCGGTCCTTCTACACCGCTCCCCTCAAGGCGCTCGTGAGCGAGAAGTTCTTCGCCCTCGTCGAGGTGTTCGGCTCGGAGAACGTCGGCATGATGACCGGCGACTCGTCGGTCAACCCGACAGCGCCGATCATCTGCTGCACTGCCGAGATCCTCGCGAACATCGCCCTGCGCACCGGCGGGGTCGACGCGGACGACCCGGGCGTCGACCAGGTGGTCATGGACGAGTTCCACTTCTACGCCGACCCCCAGCGCGGCTGGGCGTGGCAGGTGCCCCTGCTCGAGCTGCCCAAGGCGCAGTTCCTGCTCATGTCGGCGACCCTCGGCGACACGGAGATGTTCCGCACCGACCTCGAGGAGCGCACGGGCCGCACCGTCGCCGAGGTGACGAGCGTCGACCGCCCGGTCCCGCTGAGCTTCAGCTACGTCATCGAGCCCCTCGGCGAGGTCATCGAGGACCTCGTGCACACGCACCGCGCCCCGGTGTACGTCGTGCACTTCACGCAGAAGGACGCGGTCGACCGTGCCCAGTCGCTGCTGAGCACCAACCTCGCGAGCAAGGAGGAGAAGGCCGCGATCGTCGCCGAGCTCGGCGACTTCCGCTTCACCTCGGGCTTCGGCAAGTCGCTCAGCAAGTACCTGCGCGCGGGCATCGGCGTGCACCACGCGGGGATGCTGCCCAAGTACCGCCGCGTCGTCGAGCGCCTCACGCAGAAGGGCCTGCTCAAGGTCGTCTGCGGGACCGACACCCTGGGCGTCGGCATCAACGTGCCGATCCGCACCGTGCTGCTCACGAGCGTCGTGAAGTTCGACGGCGAGCGCATGCGCCACCTCACCGCGCGCGAGTTCCACCAGATCGCGGGCCGCGCCGGGCGCGCCGGCTACGACACCATGGGCGACGTCATCGTCATGGCGCCCGAGCACGTCATCGAGAACCGCAAGCTGCTCGAGCGCGCCGGCGACGACCCGAAGAAGCTCAAGAAGATCGTCCGCAAGAAGGCTCCCGCCGGAGCGGTCAACTGGACGGACAAGACCTTCGAGCGCCTGCGCGACGCCGACCCGGAGCCGCTCACCAGCCACTTCACGGTGAGCCACGCCCTCGTGCTCAACGTGCTCGCGCGCAGCACGAAGGCCAGCGGCGACCCGGTGAGCGCCATGCGACACCTGCTCACCGCCAACCACGACTCCGAGCAGAACAAGGCCGCGCACGTGCGCCAGGTGTTCCGCATCTACCGCTCGCTGCGCCAGGCCGGCATCGTCGAGAAGGTCTCTGACGGCAGGGGCGGCTACACCGTGCGACTCACGGTCGACCTGCCACGCGACTTCGCGCTCAACCAGCCGCTCTCCCCCTTCGCCCTCGCGGCCCAGGACCTCCTCGAGCCCGAGTCGCCGACGCACGCCCTGGACGTCGTCTCCGTCATCGAGGCGACCCTCGACGACCCCCGCCAGGTGCTCTACGGCCAGCAGCGCGCCGCCCGCGGCGAGGCCATCGGTGCCCTCAAGGCCGAGGGGTACGACTACGAGGAGCGCATGGCCGCCCTCGAGGACGTGTCGTGGCCCAAGCCCCTCGAGGAGCTGCTGGGCGCCGCCTTCGAGACGTACAAGAAGACCAACCCGTGGGTCGCCGACCAGGAGCTCTCACCCAAGTCCGTGGTCCGCGACATGGTCGAGCGCGCCATGACCTTCGCGGAGTTCGTGTCGAAGTACCAGCTCGACCGCACCGAGGGCGTCGTGCTGCGCTACCTCGCCGACGCGTACCGGACGCTGCGCCAGACGGTGTCGACCGAGCACAAGACCGAGGAGGTCGAGGACCTCGTCGAGTGGCTCGGCGAGCTGGTCCGCGGGGTCGACTCGAGCCTGCTCGACGAGTGGGAGCGGCTGTCCAACCCCGTCGACGACGACGCCGACACCCTGACGGGCGACACCCCGCTCAACGGGACCGTCGTCGAGGCGCCCGTCCGCCCGGTCACCGGGAACGTCCGCGCCTTCCGGGTGCTGCTGCGCAACGCGATGTTCAAGCGCGTCGAGCTCGCCTCCCGCGAGGCGTACTCGACGCTCGGGTCGCTCGACGGCACCGACGGCTGGGACGCCGACGCGTGGGCCGACGCCCTCGACCCGATGTTCGAGCACTACGGCGACGACGCGATCGGCTTCGGGCCGCAGGCCCGCTCCCCCAAGCTGCTCACCATCACCGAGGGGGTCGACGGCAACCCCCGGTTCTGGTCGGTGCGCCAGGTGCTCGACGACCCCGACGGCGACCACGACTGGGGCATCACCGCGACCGTCGACCTCGACGCGAGCGACGAGGCCGGCGAGGTCGTCCTCCACGTCACCGACGTCGCGGCGATGTAGCGACGGAGCGAGGGAGCGAGGCCCGACGGCCGCGAGCGCCGGTCAGGCCTCGACGGTGCCGCGGATGCAGGTGACGGTGCTGCCGCCGACCCAGAAGTCCGAGCCGTCCTGCTCGACGTGGACGCGTCCGTCGCGCTGGACGGCCCAGCCCTGGCCCGCGACGTAGGTGCTGGGCAGCACCCCGAGCGGCACGAGCCACTGGGCGAGGCCGGCGTTGAGGCTGCCGGTGACCGGGTCCTCGGCGGCGCCCTCGCCGGGGATGAAGGCCCGGACTTCGGCGGCCACACCGGCCTTCCCCTGCGTCGACGTCCGGTCCCAGAGCCCGGCGACCCCGAGCTTGAGGTCGTGCTCGCTCATCACGGCGAAGTCCGGCTGCACGCGGCGCACGGCGTCGCCGTCCGCGAGCAGCACGCCGAGCCACCCGGGGCCGTTGTCGATCCACGCGAGGTCGCGCAGGTCGGCGAGGTCGAGCCCGAGGGCCGCCGCGACGTGCCCGCTGGTCGTCTCGTCGACCGGGCCCGAGCGACGCAGCGGCGGCGCCGCGAAGGCGAGCCGGGACCCGTCGCGACGGATGCGCACCAGGCCCACCTCGCACTCCTGGACGACGTCGACGCCCCACTGGCGCCCACCGGCCTCGAGCCACGCGTGCGCGCTGCCGAGCGTCGGGTGCCCGGCGAAGGGCAGCTCGCCGCGCGTCGTGAAGATGCGCAGCCTGTAGTCCGCACCGGTCTCGCGTGCCGGCAGCACGAAGGTGGTCTCCGAGAGGTTGGTCCAGCGCGCGAAGGCCGCCATCTCCTCGTCGGTCATGCCGTCGGCGTCGAGCACGACGGCGACGGGGTTGCCCTGGTAGGGCACGGAGGTGAACACGTCGACCTGGGCGAAGGCGCGGCTGCGAGTCATGGGCCGACCCTAGCCGGGGCGGCCTGCGACCGACCAGGGACGCCCACCATGCGTCTGCTCGCCGTCGTCCGCGACGCCGAGGGCGTCTCCCCCGGTCAGAAGGGCTAGCGTGGAGGCATGTCGAAGCACGCGAAGAAGGACGACCACGCCGCCCACGGCGCCACCCCGGCGATCGTCGCCCTCGCGAAGGCCGGAGTCGTGCACACCGTGCACCCTTACGAGCACGACCCGTCGAGCGACCTCGGCTACGGCCTCGAGGCCGCGCAGGCGATCGGCGTCGAGCCCGCCAAGGTGTTCAAGACGCTGATGGCCTCGGTCGACGGCCACCTCGTCGTCGGCGTCGTCCCGGTCGACCGCACGCTCGACCTCAAGGCGCTCGCCCATGCCGTCGGCGGCAAGAAGGCGACGATGGCGGAGAAGGCCGCCGCCGAGCGCGCGACGGGCTACGTCGTCGGCGGCATCTCCCCGCTCGGCCAGCGCTCACCCCACACGACCGTCGTCGACTCCTCAGCGCTCACCCACGACACCGTCTACGTCTCCGGCGGCCGCCGGGGCCTCGACATCGGCCTCTCCCCCACCGACCTGGTGACCTCCACGAGCGCCAAGACCGCCGACATCGCCCGCGTCTGAGGTCCGGCCGGCCCAGCCACCGGCGTCGTCGAGAGTGGTCAGCCGGCGAGCATCGCACCGTAGAGGTCTGCGGGGTCCCCCGCGAGAGAGGCCTTGACCATCGCCGCCGTGTCGTCGACCAGCACCTCGAACCGACCGGCCGCCAGACCGTCGAGCGACGCCCGCGCCACCGCCCTCGGGTCTGTCTTCGGCCCGTCGTAGCCGGACATCATGTCGGTGTCCGCCGCTCCGAGGTGCACGCCCTGGACGAAGGTCCCCTGCGCCGCGAGATCCAGGCGGACCGCGTTGGTCAGGCTCCACTCGGCGGACTTCGCGGCGGCGTACGCCCCGTTGCCCGGGGACACGAACCACGACAGCGCCGAGAGGACGTTGACGATGCTGCCTCCGCCGTTCGAGGCGAGCACCGGCGCGAACGCACGGATGACCTCGAGCGTCCCCCAGAAGTGCGTGTCCATGTGGCGATGGGCCTCGGCGAGGTCCCCGGTCAGCAGAGGCGCGGACGTGCCGATCCCCGCGTTGTTGACGAGGAGCGTCACGTCGCTCGCGACCCGGGCAGCCTCGGCGACGGACTCGTGGTCGAGCAGGTCGAGCCTCAGCACCTGGACCCCTGGGACCTGGAGGAGCTCAGGCTGGCGGGCTGTGGCGTAGACCTTGCGGACGCCACGCTCGAGGAGCTCGGCCACGAAGTGGCTGCCGATCCCTCGGTTGGCGCCGGTGACCAGGGCGGTGTGCTCTGAGAGGTTCATGTGCTTCTCGATTCGTCCGGAGGCGCGGCGCGGACGGTCTGCCGGCCGCGTCCGGCTACCGTAGGACCTGACACCCGTGTCAGGTGCAAGCCCGCGAGCAGGAGGTACCCCGTGCGCATCGGTGACGTCGCGGCCCGGTCTGGCGTGAGCGTCCGGTCGCTCAGGTACTACGAGCAGCAGGGCCTCATCACCTCTGACAGGACCTCCGGCGGGCAACGAGACTATGCGGAGGGTGTGGTCGACCGCGTGCGTCTCGTCCAGCACTTCTACTCCGCCGGGCTGCCGAGCCGGACGATCGCAGAGATCTTGCCCAGCGTCGACGCCGGCCAGGCGACCCCTGGAGCCCTCGAGCTCCTCGTCCGCGAGCGCGACCGCATGGCGTCCACGATCGACGACCTCACCGCCACCCTCGGCCGGCTACGGGACGTCATCGACCATGCCGAGCACAGCGACCCCGTCCGATGCGCTGCGCGCGCCACCGTGGTCTCCGTCGACGGAGACACGAGCCTGAACCTCAAGCCCGCACCCAGGGCCGCACGCCCCGCCTGACCGCCCACTCTCATGTCCGTGGCGCGAGGGCTCAGACCCCCGCGGAGGTACCTGCGGTCGCGCCACGAGCATGAGAGCGGGGCGGGGGGGCGGGTCAGTAGGTGGCGAAGGGGCGGTCTGTGGGGACGATCTGCTTGCCCAGGGGGAGCAGGGAGATCGGGATGAGCTTGAAGCTCGCGATGCCCATGGGGATCCCGATGATGGTGACGCACAGCGCGATGCCGGTGACCAGGTGCCCGATGGCGAGCCACCAGCCCGCCACGACGAGCCAGACGATGTTGCCGATGGTCGACCACGCGCCCGCCCCGGGGTGGTCCACCACCGTGCGGCCGAAGGGCCACAGCACGTAGCTGGCCATCCGGAAGGACGCGATGCCGAAGGGGATCGTCACGATGAGGATGCAGCAGACGACGCCCGCGAAGGCGTAGCCGACCGCCATCCAGAAGCCGGCGAACACCAGCCAGATGAGGTTGAGGAGCGTCTTCATGGTCTGAGCCTAGGCCCGGGGCCGGACGAGCGTCGGCCGAGGGCCCTTCAGCCGGCGGTCCGCTCGACCACCACGTACCCGGCCTCGTCGAAGACGACGGTGTACTCGGTCCCCGGGAAGGCACGCTCGGCGTACTGCTCGACGTCGACGGGGGCGTTCCCGCCCCAGGACAGCTGGTCGATCACCACGTAGTCGGGCCGCACGGACGGTGACGTCGAGATCCAGTACACCTCGCGGTCCGTGGCCAGCTGGACGATGAGCCCGCGGTCGCTCGCGACGCTCGCCCCGGCCGGCACCGCCGCGACGGCACGCTCGGCCGACGCGACACGCTCGCTGCGCTCGTACGTGGCGGGCGACCACAGGTCACGCAGCGGGAACTGCGTGACGAGCACCGCGGCGACCACCGCCATCGCGGCAGGGGCCAGCCGCGCGTAGGTGCGGAGCAGGTCCGACCTCGACGCACGCAGCCGCACGATGCCGTCGATCGCCGCCGCGAAGAGGATGGGCATGAGGATGACGGAGTAGTGCCACGTCGTCCCCCAGTAGAACTCCGTCGACCCGGCGTAGCGCCACACGAGGGTCGGGACGGCCACGAGCACGAGCGGCGACCGCAGCGCCACCAGCGCGGTGATGACGAGCAGCATCACGAGGGTCTCGATCTTCACGGCGGGCGTCAGCAGCCCCGTGAGGGTGTCGAGCAGACCGGAGACCGCCCCACCCGACCCGGCGGCCGACCCGTCCTCGCTGAGCTTGCCCCAGTAGTCGTAGCGGCCCTGCGGGTTGAAGAAGGGGACGATCACCGTGAGCACCAGCACGAAGCCGGCCGCGCCTACCGCAGCGACGGCCGTGCCCAGCCGCCGCTGCCCGCGCAGCCACAGCACGACGCCGAAGGCCGCGACCGTCAGGCCGAGGTCCTCCTTGACCCCCAGCAGCAGGACCACCCAGACGGCGCTCGCCCGCCACCGCTCGGTGAGGAAGGCCGCCATCCCGAAGGCCAGCAGCGGGACCGCGAGCGCGTACTCGTGGAACTGCACGTCGACCGCCGACTGGATCCCCCACGCGAAGGCGTAGGCGAAGCCGACCGCGAGGCCGGGCCAGGCACCGAGCAGTCGGCGCGCGACGAGCGCGATCGGCACGACGGACACCGCGACGAGCACGCACTGCGCCACCAGCAGGGTCACCGGCGACGGGAACACCCGGTAGAACGGCGCGATCACCACGAGCAGCGGCGAGAAGTGGTCCCCCAGCTGGTTGAAGTCAGGGCCCTTGATCGGCACGATCGGGGCGCCCAGCCGCGCGTAGCCAGCGATGGCCTGCTCGAAGATCGCGTTGTCCCACGACGGGTTCTCCCAGCGGTACCACCGGGCCAGCGACAGCGTGAGGTAGGCGAGGAAGGCGACGAGGGTCAGCACCGTGACCGGCCAGTGCACGACGGGGCCGCGGACGGCGGCCCTCAGCGCCGACGCGACGCGGCTGCTCTCGGGCGACGCAGACCGCACGTCGCCGCCGGGCTCGCCGTGTGGCGCGGCCTGCTGGTCGTCCCGCCCGTCGCTCTCGGGCGCGCCGGGACGACCGCCGGCCGTCGGCGCTGCGGTCTGCTCGCGTTCGCTGTGCCCCTGGTCCACCGGGACAGTCTGTCGCACGAACGTGAGAACTACGATGCTGTCCATGCCCCCGACCGCCCCGAGCGACCCGACGCCCACGCCGTCCTTCGCAGACGCACTCGCCCGCGTGCACGACCGCATCGAGCGAGCACGCACCTCCGCCGGGCGCGACGACCGCGACGGCAGCGACGGCAGCGACGACAAGGTCCGGCTGCTGCTCGCCACCAAGACGCAGGACGCCGACGACGTCCGCGCCGCCGTGCTCGCCGACCGCGCAGCAGGCCGCCCCGGCGAGGTCCTCGTCGGCGAGAACCGGGTGCAGGAGCTCACCGCGAAGGCACCGGCGCTGGCAGACCTCGCCCTGACCGTGCACCTCATCGGCGCCCTGCAGTCCAACAAGGTCAACCACGCCCTGCGCGCGCTCGCCCAGCACCGCCAGGCCTGCGTCGAGACCGTCGACTCCATCGCCCTCGCCGAGAAGATCGGCAGCCGGGTGCTCACAGCGGCCGCAGAGGCAGGTGACGGGAGCACGGACATCCCGCTCGACGTCTACGTGCAGGTGAACGTCTCGGGCGAGGAGTCCAAGGCCGGGGTCTCCCCCGAGGCGGCGGTCGAGCTCGCGCTCGCGGTCGCCGAGGTCGACGGTCTCCGTCTCTCCGGGTTCATGACGATCGGGGCACGGTCGTCGGACGAGCGCCTGGTCCGCGCAGGCTTCGCGAGGCTGCGTGAGCTCCGCGACGAGGTCCTCGGGTCGGGGGCGCCGGGGACCTCGGCTGCCACCGAGCTGTCGATGGGCATGTCGCAGGACCTCGAGTGGGCCGTCGCCGAGGGGGCGACGCTCGTGCGCGTCGGCTCCGCGGTCTTCGGGGCTCGCTGACCTCACGTGCAGTCGCGCCCTGGTGCTGAGAGCTGGCGCCCCGGTGCTGAGCCGACGGGCGTGGCCGGATAAGGTCAGGGCATGAAGATGCCCTTCTCCCGCAAGCCCGCTGCCGCTGCACTGCCCCCTGGTGTCACGGAGGTGTGGGCGGCCGAGGAGAACAGCGTCGTCGTGCACCTGCCGTTCGACTCGAGCAGCCCGGACGCGAGCCTGGTCGCCGACACCCTGTCCGACGCGATCGTCGCCGTGGTGCGCGCGGTCCAGGCGGGCGACTTCGGCCACAGCATCCCCGAGGGCACCTCGGGCGCGGGCGTCCAGATCCAGGTCGACGCGACCACCCCGCTGGGCCCGCTGGCCAAGCGCAACGTGGAGATCCTGCAGGAGCGCCTCGGTCGCTCGATCCCGCTGTCGGTCGTCGAGCAGCCGCTGCCCGTCGTCGTCGAGGAGGAGCCCGCGAAGGCTGCCCCGAAGGCCGTCGCGGCGCCGGTGGCGCCCGTGGTGCGCGGTCCTGAGCCGAGCGAGGGCCTGGTGCCCGCCGTGTTCGTGTGGGACGAGGAGAACGAGCGCCTGCGCACCGAGATCGTGCTGCTCGGCGAGACGGGCGCGGACGCCCAGACGCAGGTGGACCTGCGACGCCTCGTCGAGCTGACCATCGCGTCGCTCGCGAGCCCGTCGGTCCGCGAGACCGTCCCGGCGGACGCCCCGTCGGACTACGCGGTGTGGGTGACCGTCGTCGTCAACGAGGACGCCGCAGGCCCGCTCACCGAGAAGATGTTCACGGACGGCGAGGAGCAGTTCGAGGACACCCGCGTGGACTTCGTGGCGATGACCGAGCCGCGGGAGACCGTCGAGGAGATGCTCGCCGGTCGCTGACCTCGCAGCAGCAGGACCGCTGGCCGTCCTGTCGGTAAGGCCGGACTCGGGTCGGCTCGCCTCTGGCGGGTCGAGAAGGGCAGGAAGTAGACCCCGGTCCGACGCCAGCGCAGGACCACGCAGAGCCCCTGACGGTGACCCCACCGTCAGGGGCTCTCGCACGTCCGCATGTCAAGGGTGCTTGACACGCGTTCGGGCGCCAAGCATGCTTGACATGAGTCAAGCACCCTTGACAGTCGATCAGAGCCGGCACGCACCCAGCAGACCCGGCCCAGACCACCGAGGAGATCCGTGCTCAACGACGTCCGCGCCCTGCGTGAGGCCGCCGGCCTGTCCCAGGCCGCGCTCGGCACCGTGCTCGGTGTCTCGCGCCAGACCATCAACTCGATCGAGACCGGGAAGTACGACCCGTCCCTCCCCCTCGCGATCGCCATCGCCCGCCACTTCACCACGACAGTCGAGGAGATCTTCCATGTCGACGCCTGAGACCACCCGATCCAAGACGGCCCTGTACCTCTCCCTCGCCGCGCTCGGTGCGATCGTCGCCGTCGTGTCGATCTGGATGCTCCTGCGATCGAACGACTCCGACACCGCGCAGAGCATGGCCAAGGGCGTGCTCCAGGGCGGTGCCGTCGGGGCGGCCCTCGGCCTGCTCGCCATCTGGCGGGCGCTCCGCCGGCCAGACAAGGCCAAGGCCGGCGACCGCATCGCCGCCGGGTTGGCCGACGAGCGCGACCGCTCCGTCTGGCGCCGGTCGACCTCGATCCTCGGGACGGCCGCGCTGCCCCTCTGCGGAGCCGCCGCGGTCGCCACCGGCCTCGGCGCCCCGGTCGACGCCGTCATGGCGATCCTGCTCTGGACCCAGCTCGTCCTGCTCGTCGTGTCGGTCGCCGTCATCGACCGCCGCTCCTGACCACCACCCCTCACGACGAGGGACGGGGCGCGACGGCGAGGTACTCCGGGGAGTACCTCGCCGTCGCGCCCCGGTCATCGTGGCGGGTGGTCGGTCAGGGGACGCGGGCGGTCCACTCGGGGGTCGAGAACTTGGTCTCGACGAGCTCGCGGGCGCGGGCCCACTCGGCCTCGGTCACGGTGCCCTCGACGGTCTCGTAGCGGCCGCGGAAGTGCGCCTTGAAGGACTCGATGACCTCGGCGCGGGACATGCCCGTCTGGGAGCGCACGGGGTCGACGCGCTTGTTGGCGCTCTTGGTGCCCTTGTCGCTCATCTTCTCGCGACCGATGCGCAGCACCTCGACCATCTTGTCCGCGTCGATGTCGTAGGCCATGGTCACGTGGTGGAGCACCGCTCCCCCGACGAACCGCTTCTGCGCGGCACCGGCGATCTTCCCGGCGGGCGACGCGATGTCGTTGAGCGGCTGGTACGTCGCGGCGACGCCGAGCTCGGCGAGGGCACCGAGCACCCAGTCGTCGAGGAAGGCGTAGGACTTCTCGAAGCTCAGGCCCTCGACGAGCGAGCTCGGGACGGTGAGCGAGTACGTGATGGTGTTGCCGGGCTCGATGAACATCGCGCCACCGCCGGACACACGACGCACGACGGTGATGCCGTGCTTGTCGGCACCCTCGGGGTCGACCTCGTTCTTGAGCGATTGGAACGAGCCGATGACGACGGCGGGGGCGCCCCACTCCCAGATGCGCAGCGTCGGCGGGCGCAGACCGGCGTCGACCGACTCGGAGATGGCCTGGTCGAGCGCCATGTGCATCTCGGGGGCCTGCGGGCCGTCGTGGACGATCTCGAAGGTGTGGTCGTGCCACCCGGTCGCGCGGCCGAGCGCCCGGCGCGCCGCGATCGCCACGGCCTCGGGGCTGAAGCCCACGAGCACCGCGGTCGGGTCGAGCGTGCGGGTGATCGACTCCGCGAGCGCCGCGACCGACGCGTCGACGGGCATGCCCTCGAGCGCTCGGTCGATGTCGGCGAGCGCCGTGTCGGGCTCGAGGAAGAAGTCGCCGCTGACCGCGACGCGCGCCAGCCGACCCTCCTCGACCTCGAGGTCGATCGCTACGAGCTTGCCACCTGGGACCTTGTATTCGCCTCTCACACCGTCAGCCTATGCCCAACCCGGCCGCAGGTCCCCAGCCAGCCGCTCCGGGCCGGTCTGACCGCTCAGCGAGGGTCGACGCCGGCGTGGACGAGGCCGTAGATCGCCGAGTCGGTCAGCGCCTCCCAGGAGGCCTCGAGGAGGTTCGCGCCGACGCCCACCGTCGACCAGCTCTTCTGGCCGTCCGTCGTCTCGATGAGCACGCGGGTCACGGCGTCCGTGCCGTGCATCTGGTCGAGGATGCGCACCTTGAAGTCGATGAGCTCGAAGTGCGCGATCTCGGGGTACACGGTCGCGAGCGCGAGGCGCAGCGCGTGGTCGAGGGCGTTGACCGGCCCGTTGCCCTCCCCCGTGACCACGTGGCGCTCGCCGCCGGCGTGCAGCTTGACGGTCGCCTCGGCCGTCGGGACCGTCCCCCGGCTCCCGGTGCGCTCCACGATGGTCCGCCAGCTCTCGACCGTGAAGTACTGCGGGCGCTCCCCTCGGACCTCCTCGGTGAGCAGCAGCTCGAAGGACGCGTCGGCCGCGTCGTAGGTGTAGCCGTTGGCCTCCGCCTCCTTGACGCGGGTGGTCACCCGCGTGAGCACCTCGCCCTGCCCGGCGAGGTCGAAGCCGAGCTCTTTGCCCTTGAGCTCGATCGAGGCGCGCCCGGCCATCTCGGAGATGAGCATGCGCATGTCGTTGCCGACGAGCGTCGGGTCGATGTGCTGGTACAGGTCGGGGTCGACCTTGATGGCGCTCGCGTGCAGGCCGGCCTTGTGCGCGAAGGCGCTCGCCCCGACGTAGGGCTGGCGGGCGTAGGGCGAGATGTTGGTGATCTCGCTGATGGCGTGCGCGAGCCTGCTGGACTCGGCGAGACCGTCACCGGCGAGGAGCGTGCGTCCGCCCTTGAGCTCGAGGTTCGCGACCACGGTGATGAGGTCGGCGTTGCCGGTGCGCTCCCCGTAGCCGTTGACGGTGCCCTGGACGTGCGACGCTCCCGCGTCGACCGCAGCGAGCGAGTTCGCGACGGCGCAGCCGGTGTCGTTGTGGGCGTGCATCCCGAGGACCGGCCCCTCACCGACGGTCTCGCGGACCTCCGCGACGATCTCGCCCACCCAGTGGGGGAGCATCCCGCCGTTCGTGTCGCAGAGCGCGACGACCTCGGCGCCGGCCTCGAAGGCCGTCAGCGCGGCACGGCGCGAGTACTCGGGGTCGTACCGGTAGCCGTCGAAGAAGTGCTCCGCGTCGACGACCACGCGCCGGCCCTCGGCGACGAGGAACGACACCGTGTCGGTGATCATCGCGAGGTTCTCCTCGGGCGTCGTGCGCAGCGCCCGCTCGACGTGCCGGACGTCGAACTTCGACACGAGGGTGATGACGGGTGCCTGCGAGGCGAGCAGCGCGAGCACCTGCGGGTCCTCGCTGGCCCGCAGGCCCACCTTGCGGGTCGCGCCGAAGGCTGCGAGCACGGCGTTGCGGAGCGTCAGCTCCTTCTGGGCCCGCGCGAAGAAGTCGGTGTCCTTGGGGACCGCACCGGGCCACCCACCCTCGATGAACCCCACCCCGAGCTCGTCGAGCAGGGGCGCGATCGCCAGCTTGTCCGAGACAGTGAGGTTCATGCCCTCCTGCTGGGCGCCGTCGCGCAGGGTGGTGTCGTACACGTGGAAGGTCACTCGTCGGCTCTTCTCTGGGGGAGACAGTTCTCGTGCTGTGAAGATGGTGCCCCTCCCCTCCGCCGCGCTCGCTGCCCGGCGGGGTGTGCCGGACAAACAAAAAACCCCCCGGGGTACGGGAGGTCTGCGCGTCCGGAGGAAGGAACCGGACGCGCTACACGATGAGGAGCGCAGTGCTGACGTGGTGTGTCACGCCTCACATGATGCCACGTCTGCGCCCGGAGTCAACTCTGTGTCCGCGGTGCGGCCGCGGCACCCGACGTCCCGCACCGAGCACCCGGACAGCACGCTGCCCGGCGACGCTCGCGCGTCACCGGGCAGGATGCCTGGTCGAGGTGCCGGACCGCTCAGACGAGGCGGGTCATCCACCCGTGCGGGTCGGCGACCCGTCCGGTCTGGATGCCGGTGAGCTCGTCACGGATCGACAGCGTGAGCTCCCCCGGGCCGCCGCCCGAGATGGTCGCGTCGAACTCGGTGCCGGCCAGGCGACCGATCGGCGTGACGACAGCCGCGGTCCCGCACGCGAAGGCCTCCACGATCGAGCCGTCGGCCAGACCCTCCTGGACCTCGGTGAGCAGGATGCGACGCTCGACGACCTCGTGCCCACGGTCCTTGAGCAGCTGGATGATCGACATGCGCGTGACGCCCTCGAGGATCGAGCCGGAGAGCTCCGGGGTCTCGACCGAGCCGTCGGCGCGGACGAAGAACACGTTCATGCCGCCGAGCTCCTCGATGGCCGTGTTGGTCGACGCGTCGAGGAAGAGCACCTGCTCGAAGCCGTGCTCGAAGGCCTCGATCTGCGGCTTGAGGCTCGCCGCGTAGTTGCCGCCGCACTTGGCGTCGCCGGTGCCGCCGGCCCCTGCGCGGTGCATGTCCTGGGAGACCCAGATCGACACGGGCTTCACGCCGCCCGCGAAGTACGGGCCGACCGGGGACGCGATGACGAGGAACTCGGCCTCGAGCGACGGCCGGACGCCGAGGAACGCCTCGGAGCCGTACATGAACGGACGCAGGTAGAGGCTGGCCTCGGCGCCCGAGGGCACCCAGGCGGCGTCGGCGCGCACCAGCGCGGTGATCGCACCGAGGAAGTCCTCCTCGGGGAGCTCGGGCAGCGCGAGGCGGCGCGCGGACCGTGCGAAGCGGGCCGCGTTGGCCTCGGGGCGGAAGGTCCAGACCGACCCGTCGGCGTGACGGTAGGCCTTGAGGCCCTCGAAGATCTCCTGCGCGTAGTGGAGGACGGCGCTCGCAGGGTCCATCTGGAGGGGGCCGTACTTCTCGACGCGGTGGTCGGCCCACCCCGTCCCGGCGGTCCAGGTGACCCTGGCCATGTGGTCGGAGAAGACGGTGCCGAACTTCGGCTCGGCGAGGAGCGCCTCGCGCTCCGCGTCGGGCAGCGGGGCGTCGGAGGGGCGGATGTCGAACGACGCGGCGCGGGCTGCGGCGTCGGACGTGTGGTCGAGCGTGGAACTCATGGTGGTAGGCCTTTCACCTGGCGACCAGACGAGTTTCCCACGCCGCGCCCCGTGGTGGGGCAACGGCGTGGGAAGTCGCGCCGGGTCTGCGAGGACGGCGTCCGGCGACGCGCGCCCGGTGGAGCAGTCCGGTGAAGACGACCGAGGTGTGTCGAGAGTCAGCCGCGCACGCGGTCAGCGAGCTCGGCGCCCACCTCGGCCGTCGACCGTACTCGGGTGCCGCGCTCGGCGAGGTCCGCGGCGACGGCGGCCTCGACGCGACGGGACTCGTCGGTCAGGCCGAGGTGGTCGAGGAGCATCGCGACCGAGAGGACGGTGGCCGTGGGGTCGGCCTTGCCCTGCCCGGCGATGTCGGGCGCAGACCCGTGGACGGGCTCGAACATGGAGGGTGCGGTGCGGTCCGGGTTGATGTTCGCCGAGGCCGCGAGGCCGATGCCGCCGGTGATCGCGGCGGCCTGGTCCGTCAGGATGTCGCCGAACAGGTTGTCGGTGACGATGACGTCGAATCGCGACGGGTTCGTCGTGAGGAAGATGGTGGCGGCGTCGACGTGCAGGTAGTCCGTCGTGACGTCCGGGAAGTCGGCGTTCACGGCCTCGACCGTGCGGCGCCACAGGTGGCCGGCGTGCACCAGGACGTTGTGCTTGTGCACGAGCGTCAGGTGCTTGCGCGGGCGGGCCTGGGCACGGGCGAAGGCGTCGCGGACGACGCGCTCGACGCCGAAGGCGGTGTTGACCGAGACCTCGTTGGCGACCTCGTGGGGCGTGCCGACCCGGATCGCGCCGCCGTTGCCGACGTACGGGCCCTCGGTGCCCTCACGGACCACGACGAAGTCGATCTCGCCCGGCTCGGCGAGCGGGGACTTCACACCCTGGTACAGCTTGCCGGGGCGCAGGTTGACGTAGTGGTCGAGGGCGAAGCGCAGCTTGAGCAGGAGACCACGCTCGAGGACGCCCGACGGGACCGACGGGTCGCCGATGGCGCCGAGCAGGATCGCGTCGTGGGTGCGGATCGAGGCGAGGTCCTCGTCGGTGAGGGTCTCACCGGTCCGGTGCCAGCGCTGGGCGCCCAGGTCGAAGGGGGTCGGGCTGACCGTGGTCCCCGTCCCCGCGAGCGCCGCGTCGAGCACGGCGAGGCCCTGCTCCACGACCTCGATCCCGATGCCGTCGCCTGCCACCACTGCCAGCTCGATGTTCCTCGTCATGGTCCAGAGTCTAGACGCAGTCCCACGTGTCGGGACTCAGGTCTCGCGATGCGAACCTCTCGCAGGTGAGCGCCCCCCCTCGAGATGCCCGGAGGGCCGATCTGTATCCTCGACCCCACGCGGCGGCTCCTCCGGCGCGGGCCCCGCAGGGCGCTGCGTCTCGACGAGAGCTGGGTGATGGGTGATGTCCGACTGGGACGACTTCGAGGAGCGCCTGGCCACGACCCTGCGGAACGTGACCGAACGGGTCTTCCTCATCATCTTCTCCACCGCTGAGCCGGTCCGGTACGTCCAGCTCGCCGGGGGCCCCGAACGGGTCGACGCCGAGGCACCGGGGACCGACGTCGTCGCGGACGCGGACGAGACCGTCCTGGACGCCGCAGGGTGGACCCCACCGGGCGTCGCACAGCCGAGCTGGACGGCCACGCTCCCCATCCCCGCACTCACCACCGAGCATCACGGGGTGGCACGGCAGTGCGCCAGAGCCCTGCGGTACGCGTACGGCCTCACGAGCCCGGACGACCTCGGGTACCGGGCGTGGCGCGAGCCGGAGATGATCCCGCCCGGGGAGACCTGGTCCACCGACCGTGTCGAGCGCATGGACCGGGGCGACCGTGCACTCCGGCTCCCCACCCTCGGCATCGGTCCGGACGAGCGGCAGGCTCCTGAGACCTCCGCTGTGCCCGCTGCGCCCTCGTGGAAGGCCATGAGCCCCGCAGAGGTCTGCGACCTCATGGACTTCTGGGCGGCTCAGCCGTGGCCGCAGACGCGCGACGAGGTGCACCGCTCCGCCGTCGAGCAGCTCGGCTGGACGGTCGAGGTCGAGGACGGCACCCCGTACCTCATCAACACCGTCTCTGGGCTGACCGTGCCCGACGTCTCGACCATCGGGTCTCGCGGGGACCTGAGCCACCTCAGCCTGCGGACCTCGGACGTGGTCCGGCCGGTCACAGCGGAGTCCACCGCCTTCCTCGGCGACACCTTCGCCCTCCTCGTGCGTGCCCGTGAGGTCGCATGGGGCGCACCGACGATGCGACGGCGCGAGGACTCCACGTCGGCGACCTGGGACCTGGCGTCTGGTGCGCGGGTCTCGTTCACCTGTGCCGCCCGGAGCCTGAGCGCGATGTTCCAGACCCCCCAGGGTGTCGCTCTCGACCAGAGAGCAGGCTGGTGAGCGTGGGTCGGCGTCAGCGACGGTCCCCCGAGACCGGCACCGCCCCCGAGCTCGCGCCAGGCCTCTACGCACGTCTCGACGGCGTCGACTACCCGCTGGGCCACCGAGGGAGCACGTGGGCGCTCTGGACCGGGCACCAGACCCCCGGGTTCACCCCGACCGGGTTCACGAAGCACGGCACGCGCCGGTTCTTCCGGACGGTCGCGCCGGACGAGCAGCTGGAGTGCTTCCGGGTCGCGAGGCACGGCACCTACCGGGACCTCACGATCGAGATCGTCAGCAGCACCCCGGACCAGGTCGTGGCGGTGTCGAGAGATCCTCGGTCACGCGACGCAGGCTTCTCCAGCATCGACCGAGGGCAGTGGTCCATAGCCCTCCGGACCGACGACCCGGACCTCCGCGTCACGACCACACGGACGGCCGTGCCAGCCCCGTGGGGCTCCGCAGGCAGCTGAGCCGGCGGGCAGCGCCTACCTGCCCCAGACGGCGACGGGACACCTGGGCACCAGAGCACGAGGGCCTGCGTGAGACACCGCCGCCTGTGAGACGCTGAACCGCATGACAGTCGTGAAGATCAACGCCATCGACGTACCCGAGGGCTCCGGCCCCGAGCTCGAGAAGCGGTTCGCCGCCCGTAAGGGGGCCGTCGAGAACTCCCCCGGGTTCCTCGGCTTCGAGCTGCTGCGCCCGGTCAAGGGCGAGACCCGCTACTTCGTCTACACGAAGTGGGAGACGGAGGAGGCCTACCAGGCCTGGGCCGACGGCCCCGCCCGCGCCGCCCACGCCGGTCCCCCGGCCGGTGCAGACGGAGCACCCGCCGCCCGCCCCGCGTCAGTGGCCTCCGGCGCGAGCCTCCTCGAGTTCGAGGTCGTTCTGGGCGTCGACGGCCAGGGCTAGCGGCCTCCGGAGTCGCCCCGGTCCGTCGGCAGGGGCGACTCCGGCTCCAGCGGGACCGCGCCTGCCCGACCGGCAGCCGCGGCCTCTACGTACGCCGCCAGGAACTGGTCCTCGATCTCCTCGGCGGACACCCGCCCGTCCCAGCGGTCGGCGACCCGCTCGCCGTCGACGGTGCACCCCTCGACCCGGAGCTCCCCGACGGGGAGCCCGCTCCCCCGGAGCTCGCACCGTTCGAAGGACGTGAGCGGCGAGACCACGGTCGCGCCGAAGGTGCAGTCGACGAACCGCCCACCGACGAGGCGCGCGTCGGAGAGGTCTGCCTCGTCGAAGGAGCACCGTTCGAAGGTCGCGTTCTCCCCGAGCGTCGCACCCCGGAGCGACGCGCCGGTGAAGTCGCAGTCGACGAACGTACCGGCGAGCCTGACCTTCGGCATCCGTGCCGCCACGAAGGTGCACCGCTCCAGCCGACGCCCGAGGATGCTGCCCACCGAGAGGGCCGCACCGTCCAGCGTGCACCCCGCGAGCTCGGACTGGTAGACGTGCAGCCGCCCCTTCATGTGCGAGAGGTCGAGCGAGCCGAGCGTCACGTAGTGGACGGCCAGGCCGTCCTTCCCACCCGGGAGACCTCGGAGGTCGACGGGAACGTCATCCGCAGCCCCCCAGGGCGACACGACACGGTGCGGGCCGCGCGCGACCTTCGCCTGCTGCTCCAGCTGGTCTCGTACCTGGTCGACCCGCTGCTCGTCCCACCTCCGCCGGAGTGCCGCGGGGGTCGAGGGCCGGGTGGTCTCGTGTGCCATGGCGGCACCCTAGCGGTCAGAGCCGACCCTGAGGTCCGGGGCCGCCAGGTGGACCGTCCCGGGTACCGACCTGCCGTCTGACGTCGCGGCACGCTCGTCCACAGCGCCGTCGCCCTCCCCCTCGCTCACGCCGAAGCGGTCGTGGAACCGCTGCAGCGGGGCGGGCAGCCACCAGGTGGCGCGGCCGAGGAGCGCGAGGGTCGCCGGCACGAGGAGGGCGCGGACGACGGTCGCGTCGAGGGCGACCGCGAAGGCCAGCCCGAGGCCGACGACCTTGAGGAAGGTGACCCCGCTCGTGGCCATCGCGGCGAGGACGACGACGAGCAGCAGGGCGGCGCTCGTGATGGTGCTGCCCGAGCGCACCAGACCCGTGGTGATCGCCTCGCGGGTCCCGGCCCCGGCGAGGTGCGCCTCGCGGATGCGGCTCAGCAGGAAGAGCTCGTAGTCCATCGCGAGGCCGAAGGCCACGACCGCGACGAGGACGAGGTTGCCCGGGGCCACCGCGCCCGCTGCGGTGAAGCCGGCGAGCCCGGCGAGGTGCCCGTCGACGAAGGCCCAGGTGAGCACGCCGAAGGTCGCCGCGAGCGAGAGCACGTTGAGCACCACCGCCTTGACCGGGGCGACCACGGAGCCGAGCGCGAGGAACAGCAGCACGAGCGTCACGCCCGCGACGAACAGCGCCGTCCACGGCGCCGTGGTGACGATCGCGCGGATGGAGTCGGCACTCGTGGCAGCCGCACCGCCGACGAGCACTTCGGTCCCCGCCGGGGCCTCGAGCCCTCGGACCTCCTCGACCAACGTGCGGGCCTCGGGTGAGTCGGTGAGGAGGTCCGTGACCACGGAGACGTGCGTGACGTCGCCGCTCTGGGCGACGACCTCGGCGCCGAGCACCCCGTCGAGCGCGGCGACGTCGGCGAGATATCCCCCGGCGACGTCGGCACCGAGCGCACCCGCGCCCTCCGCCCCACGCACGGCCACCTCGACGACGGTCCCCGACTGCCCGGGGAAGAGCTCCGCGACACGCTCGGTCGCGAGCCGCGGCCCCGAGGCGGCAGGGAGCTCGCGGGCGTCGCCGTCGGCGACCTGCAGGCCCAGCAGCGGGAGGGCGAGCAGCAGGAGCAGCCCGACCGAGGCGGCGACCACCGCACCGGGGAACCGCAGGACGACGGACGCCACGCGGGCCCAGCCGCTCGCCCCGCTGCGCCGGTTTCCGCCACGCCGACCGGCGCCCCGCAGGGCCGCGAGCCTCGACGTGATCCCGCGCGGCAGGCGACCGGCGTCGACGCGGCGCCCGAGGACGGCGAGCAGCGCCGGCAGGAGGGTGACGGCGAGGAGCATGTCGAGGAGGACTACGACCATGCCGCCGACGCCCATCGAGCGGAGGAACATCTGCGGGAAGAAGAGCAGCCCGGCGAAGGCGATGAGGACGGTCACACCCGAGAACACGACCGTGCGGCCGGCCGTCGAGACCGTCGTGCGGACTGCCCGCTCGACGTCGCCGGTCCGGGCGAGCTCTTCGCGGAACCGGCTGACCATGAACAGCGAGTAGTCGATCGCGAGACCGAGGCCGAGGATGGTCGTGACGTTGACCGCGAAGGACGAGACGTCCGTGACCGTCGTGAGGGCACGCAGCAGGCCGAGGGCACCGAGGATCGCGACGACGCCGATGGTGACCGGGAGCAGCGCGGCCACGAGACCGCCGAAGATCACGAGGAGCAGCAGGACCAGCACGGGCATCGCGAGCACCTCGGCACGCACGATGTCGGACTCGGAGAGGTGCTGCATCTCGGCGAGGACGACGACCGACCCACCGACGTCGGTCGACCATCCGGCGGGAGCCTCCACCAGCTCTTCGACACCGTCGACCTGCGCCTGCCGGTCCTCCTCGGTGGCCCCGGAGAGGGTGATGACGGCGAGGGCGCTGCGCCCGTCGCTCCCCAGCAGGCTGGCGGCGACGTCGACGGGGAGGCCGTCGGTCCAGGGTGTGAGCGTCGAGACCGCGGTGCCCGCCGGGAGCGCGGCGAGGGCTGAGGTGACGGTCTGCTCGAAGAGCGGGTCGTCGGTGGTCACGGCGTCGGAGCCGTAGACCACGACGACGTCGGCGGCGCTCCGGCCGAAGGTCTCCTCGAGCAGCGCGTCGGCGGCGGCGCTCTGGGACCCGGGGTCCGCGAACCCGCCGCTCTTGACCGACTCGGTGACGGCCGGGCCGAGGACTGCGGCGATCACGGTGAGGAGCCCCGCGAGCAGCAGGACCAGGCCTCTGCGGCGGTAGACGAACGACCCGAGGGCTGAGAACACGACGGACTCCCTGACGTAAGATGTGACAGCCGATCACTCCCGTGAACGCTGTTTGCTAACGGCGTTTACTAGAGCATCTGGTGTTTACTTCTGTCAAGTGGCGCGGTCTCGCGTCGGAGGAGGACGAGGACGTGACCGCACAGACGACCCGCCGCGAGATGCAGCGGATGGCCACCGAGCTCGAGATCAAGTCCGTCGCCCGCCGCCAGCTCGCCCAGGACGGCGTCCAGGACGTCACCCTGCGCGCGATCGCCCGCGACATGGGTATGACGGCCCCCGCGCTCTACCGGTACTTCCCGAGCCTCGACGACCTCGTCGCGTCGATGTGCGAGGACTTCTTCGAGGAGATCACCGAGTCCATCGGTGCCGCCATCGCGGCCGAGGGCGACGACGGCGGGCGGGCGATGCACGCCGCCATCCGCACCTTCCGCACCTGGGCCGTCGAGCACCGCAACGAGTTCGCGCTCATGTTCCGCCACGACACGGGGACCCACGCCGACGGGGACAGCACCTCACGCTTCGCAGCGGTCTTCTTCGACCTCTACCTGCGCCTCTGGTCCGCACAGCCCTTCGAGGCACCGGAGCTCACCGACACCTCGGCCGCCACCTGCAGCGCGATCGGCCGGTTCGCAGCAGACTGCCTCGGGTCGCCGCTCTCGAGCGCCGACGCTCCCCCTCCCGCCGCGCTCTTCGTCTTCGCGCGGACCTGGGTGCGGCTCTACGGCGTCATCGGCATGGAGGTCGTCGGGCAGCTCGCCTTCATGTTCGACGACGTCACGCCGTACTTCGAGAGCGAGCTCGAGGACGCCGCGACGTCCCTCGGCATCCCCTACGTCCCGCTCGAGCGCACCACCGCCTGACGCACGACCCCAGGTGCGACGGAGGGCCGGCCCCCTCGGCGGGGACCGGCCCTCACGGCGTGAGCGTGTCAGCGCGGGTAGAGCAGCTCGAAACGCTCCGTGACGACCATGAAGTCCTCCGGCACCGTCTCGATGCCGAGCACCCGGCGGAAGAACTCTGCGTGGTCCGCCCGCCACGACGCGAGCGTGCGGTCACCCTCGCCCTCGGCGGCCGCGAGCTCTTCGCTCACCTCGCCGAAGGGGACGACCTCGACCTCGGTGGTGCGGATGAGGGCCTTGGGGTGCCCCGCGCCGTCGACGACGATCGACAGGTCGCCGGCCTTGGGCAGCGGGGCGTCCTCGTCGTCGTACTCCGAGAGCGCCGACGACGTCGCCGTCTTGGTCCCGGCGAGCACCAGCTCGAGGAGACGGTCCGCCTGCTCCGGGTTGTCGCCGAAGGACCACGCCACCGGCGCGACGCCCTCCGCGACCGTCAGCCCGCCCACCACGGCGATCCGCCCGAGGCCGGCCTGGACGCGCGAGCTCTCCCAGAACTCCGCGATCTCGTCGTCGAGCTCGGTCGACCGCTCGATGCGCTCGAGCTCCTCCTCGACCGGCTCGTAGGGCAGTGCCGGGTCGGTGCCGGAGGTGGCGGCGTCACCGCGCTCGGCGTCGACGGTCGCGCCCTCAGCAGGCAGCACCGCCGCCTGCGCGTCGTCCGCACCGGACGCTTGGCCGTCGAAGGGCTCGAGCACGAACACCGGGATCAGCCGTGAGGTCTTGGTCGCGTAGTCCGCGTAGTCGGGGTAGGCCTCGACCGAGCGCGCCCACCAGGTCTCGCGCTCCTCGCCCTCGAGCTCTCGGGCGAGGTAGTCCCGCACGACGGCTCCGTCGCGCAGCTCCACGTGCGGGTCGGCCACGAGGTTGTAGTACCAGGTCGGGTGCTTGGGCGCGCCGCCCAAGGAGGCGACGACGGCGTAGAGCCCGTCGTGCTCCACCCGCATGAGCGGGATCTTGCGGATCTTGCCGGACCTCGCCCCACGCGAGACGAGCACGATCACGGGCATGCCGCGCATCGTGGTGCCCTCGGCACCGTTCGTCCGCTCGATGAGCTCGACCTGCTCGCGCGAGAAGTCGTCCGTGCTGGGCTCGTACGTTCCGTGGAGAGGCATGACCCCAGTCAAGCAGGTCGAGCCCGCCTGCAAAAGCGCAGACGGGCCCGACCAGGGGAAAGACGAGGATCAGCGTCCAGCAGATCCTTCGACATAGTCCGTGTCGCTCGGCTTGACCCACGCGAAGAGCTTGCGCAGCTCGCGGCCGGTGGCCTCGATCGGGTGCGCCTCGCCCTTGGCACGGAGCTCCTTGAACTCGGGGGCACCGTTGTCCTGGTCGGAGATGAAGCGCTCGGCGAAGGCACCGTTCTGGATGTCCGCGAGGACAGCCTTCATGTTCTCCTTCACCTCGGGGGTGATGACGCGCGGGCCGGAGACGTAGTCGCCGTACTCCGCGGTGTCGGAGACGGACCAGCGCTGCTTGGCGATGCCGCCCTCCCACATGAGGTCGACGATGAGCTTGAGCTCGTGCAGCACCTCGAAGTACGCGACCTCGGGCTGGTAACCCGCCTCGGTGAGCACCTCGAAGCCGTACTGGACGAGCTGCGAGGCACCGCCGCAGAGGACGGCCTGCTCGCCGAAGAGGTCGGTCTCGGTCTCCTCGGTGAAGGTCGTCTTGATGCCGGCGGCGCGCAGGCCACCGATCGCCTTGCCGTAGGAGAGCGCGAGCTCCCACGCCGAGCCGGACGCGTCCTGCTCGACGGCGACGATCACGGGCACGCCGCGGCCGTCGAGGTACTCGCGGCGCACGAGGTGGCCCGGTCCCTTGGGGGCGACCATGACGATGTCGTGGCCGGCCTCGGGCTTGATGTAGCCGAAGCGGATGTTGAAGCCGTGGCCGAACACGAGGGCAGCGCCCTCGGTGAGGTTCGGCGCGATCTCGTCGGTGTACACGTGACGCTGGACCTGGTCCGGCGCGAGGATGACGACGACGTCGGCCTCCTTGACGGCCTCGGCGACGGTGAGGACGCGCAGGCCCTCGTCCTCGGCCTTCTTGCGCGAGGCAGAGCCCTCACGCAGGCCGACGGTGACGTCGACGCCCGAGTCGCGCAGGTTGAGCGCGTGGGCGTGGCCCTGGCTCCCGTAGCCGATGACGGCGACCTTGCGGCCGGCGATGATGGACAGATCAGCGTCGTCGTCGTAGAACAGCTCAGCCACCGTAGATCTCCTTGGTTAGAAATGTGTGTCGTTCGTCGTGCATGAAGTGTGTCAGGCCGAGCGCGGGACGCGCTCGAGCGCCCGGTCGGTGATCGAGCGCGAGCCGCGCCCGATGCCGACGGTCCCCGACTTGACGATCTCGCGGATGCCGAAGGGCTCGAGAGCCCCGAGGAGTGCCGAGAGCTTGTCCGGGTTACCGGTCGCCTCGATCGTGACGGCGTCGGGGACGACGTCGACGACGTGGGCGCGGAAGAGCTGCACCACCTCGAGCACGTGGGTGCGCGTGCTGAGGTCTGCCCTCACCTTCACGAGCATGAGCTCGCGCTGTACCGCCGCTGCCGGGTCCAGCTCGACGATCTTGATGACGTTGACCAGCTTGTTGAGCTGCTTGGTCACCTGCTCCAGCGGGAGGTCGTCGACGTCGACGACGACGGTCACCCGCGAGAGCTCCTCGTGCTCCGTCGGTCCGACGGCGAGAGAGTGGATATTGAAGGCCCTGCGTGCGAACAGGCCTGCGACGCGCGCGAGCACGGCGGGCTTGTTCTCGACGAGGACCGAGAGGGTGTGACGAGTCATGGTCTGGGCTCCCGGTCAGTCTTCGCGGTCCCACGCGGGCGAGATGCCGCGTGCGTACTGGATGTCGTCGTTGCTCACGCCGGCGGCCACCATCGGCCACACCATGGCGTCGCGCGACACGTGGAAGTCGATGACCACGGGCTGGTCGTTGATCTGCTCCGCGCGCTTGATCGCCGCGTCGACCTCGTTCGCGTGCTCGACGCGGATGCCGACGCAGCCGTAGGCGTCCGCGAGCTTGACGAAGTCGGGGATGTGGCGGGTGCCGTGCCCTGTGTGCAGGTCGGTGTTCGAGTACCGGGACTCGTAGAACAGCGTCTGCCACTGGCGGACCATGCCGAGCGAGGAGTTGTTGATCAGCGCCACCTTGATGGGGATGTCGTTGATCGAGCAGGTCGCGAGCTCCTGGTTGGTCATCTGGAAGCAGCCGTCGCCGTCGATCGCCCAGACGGTGCGGTCGGGCTGACCGACCTTGGCTCCCATCGCGGCCGGGATCGAGTAGCCCATGGTGCCCAGGCCGCCCGAGTTGAGCCACGTGTTGGGGCGCTCGTAGCGGATGAACTGCGAGGCCCACATCTGGTGCTGCCCCACGCCCGACACGTAGATGCTGTCCGGGCCCGAGATCTCGCCGAGGCGGCTGATGATGTGCTGCGGGGCGAGGTGACCGTCCTCGGGCTCCGTGAAGCCGAGGGGGTATGTCTCGCGCCACGAGTCGATCTGGCGCCACCAGGCCTCGAGGTCCGGCTTGCCGTGGGTCTCCTGCTCGCGGGCGAGCTCGGGGAGCAGGTCGGCGATGACCTCCTTGAGGTCTCCGACGATCGGCACGTCGACCGCACGGTTCTTGCCGATCTCTGCCGGGTCGATGTCCGCGTGGATGATCGTCGCGTGCGGGGCGAAGCTCGAGAGCTTGCCGGTGACGCGGTCGTCGAAGCGCGCGCCGAGCGCGAAGACCAGGTCGGCCTTCTGCAGGGCGGACACGGCCGGGACCGTGCCGTGCATGCCGGGCATGCCGAGGTTCTGCGGGTGCGAGTCGGGCAGCGCGCCGCGGGCCATGAGGGTCGTGACCGCAGCCGCTCCGGAGAGGTCGACCAGCTTGCGCAGCTCGGCCGCCGCGCCGGAGCGGATCGCGCCACCACCGACGTAGAGGACGGGGCGTCGTGCCGAGGCGAGCAGACGGGCCGCCTCGCGGATCTGCTTGCTGTGCGGCTTGGTCACCGGGTGGTAGCCCGGCAGGTTGAGCTCGCTCGGCCAGCTGAACGTCGTCTTCGCCTGCATGGCGGACTTCGCGATGTCCACGAGCACCGGGCCGGGGCGACCGGTCGAGGCGATGTGGAAGGCCTCGGCGATGGTCCGCGGGATGTCGTCGGGGTCCGTCACGAGGAAGCTGTGCTTGGTCACCGGGAAGGTGATGCCGACGATGTCCGCCTCCTGGAAGGCGTCCGTGCCGATGAGCGACGCGCCGACCTGGCCGGTGATCGCGACCATGGGGATCGAGTCCATGTTCGCGTCGGCGATCGGGGTCACGAGGTTCGTCGCACCGGGGCCCGAGGTCGCCATGGTGACGCCGACGCGGCCGGTCGCGTGGGCGTAGCCGGACGCGGCGTGGCCGCCGCCCTGCTCGTGCCGGACCAGGATGTGCCGGATCTTCTTCGAGTCCATGAGCGGGTCGTAGGTCGGGAGGATCGCGCCGCCGGGGATGCCGAAGACGGTCTCGACGCCCGCGGCCTCGAGCGAGCGGACGATCGACTCGGCGCCGGTGACCTCGGCGGTCGAGACGTCGGTGCGCGGCCGGCGCACGGCGTCGCCGGGGGCTGGCTTCGGTGCGCTCGGCGTGGCGGCGGGAGCCGCTCCTGCCGGCGCTCCGCCGCGAGGCGGTGCGGGTGTGGGGCCCTGGACCATCGGGTTCTCCTGGGTGCTGTACGACGTGTGGCGGGAGTGCTTACCGGTCAGTGCTTGTGGGCTGCGTGTGGGCTGCTGGTGCGTGAAGACCCGCTGGTCGCAGGTCGTGACATGAAAAAACCCCTCGTCCCCGGGTAGGGGCCTTCGAGGGGTGAGCGCGCTGACGAAACCGAAGTGCTGGGCCTCAGCCGGCGCGCTCGGTAAGTACTACGAGGATGTTCGTCTGCATACGAAGGAGAGTACGCCTCCCCCGCAGCGATGTCATGCGGCCCTCGAACCGTCTCGCCCGCTGAGACAGAGCCGCCCACCGTGAGACGACGAGGAGAGCCCTCAGGAGGCTCGACGCTCCCTGCTCCTCTGCGTCACGCCGCTGCGGTGCATCTCGCTCAGTCACGCCCGGCCGCGGTCGACACGCACACCTCGTTGCCGTCGGCGTCCGCCAGCACCCACCAGCTGGGAGCGTGCTCGTCCGAGACCAGCCGGCCGCCCGCCGCCAGCGCGGCCTCGACCCGGGCTGGTCCCTCGTCGACCAGGACGGAGACATCGACGTGCAGACGCCCGCGCTCGGTCCGCACGTCGTCGCTGTCCTGGAACCAGACGCGCGGCCCGGTACCGCGCGGGTCGGCGAGCGCGTCCGGGTCGTCGCCGGCCGCCTCGTAGCCGAGGACCGCCGCCCAGAAGGGCCGGACCCGCGCGTCGTCCGTGGTGTCGACCGCGATCTCGACCGCCTGGGGCGCACCCGGCGCCTGCTCGACGCCGAGCTCGACCGCGACCAGCGCCACCCGTGCGGCGAGGTCGACGTCGCGCTCGGTGAGCCGCCCGACGTCGTGGCTCACCACGGACAGCGCCACGTACCCGTAGCCCAGCGTGACGTCCGGGTGGTGGCCCGCCGCCTCGGCCTCCTCGGCGACGCGCTCGACGAAGGTGAGCGCGGAGGCGAAGTCCGGGGTGGCGAAGTGGGCGACCAGGCGCCCGAGGACCACGCGCCAGGGCGTGCCCGCGAGCGCCGCCTCGATCTCACCGGTCGTCAGATCAGTCATGTCAGCCACTGTGGCACCTAGAGTGGGACACCACAACGCCCGCCGCAGAGACAGGAGCACCGCCCCGTGGCCGTCCGGACCCCCACCTGGCGATCCGTCTCCCTCGCGGCAGCTCTCTCGCTCGTCCTGTCGCTGTCCGCCTGCGGCGACGACCCGGACACCCTCTCGCACGTGGCCGTCGACCGGACCGTCGTCGACGCCGAGACGTCGCAGACGACGACAGTCCACGGCTACGTCCCCGACATCGCGACGCCCGTGGGATTCGACGCCGGGGGCGGCATCGAGGACCCGGTGATCGTCGCGGTCGACGTGACCGTGAGCGTCGGCCCGGACCGGACGTTCTCCGTCCGCCGCGGCGACTTCGAGCTGCGGACCTCCTCGGGCGAGGTCAGCGCCGCGCTGACCACGGTCGACCGCACGCTCCAGGACGAGTCCCTGTGGCCCCTCACGGAGACCCGGACGGGCGGCACCCAGCGCGGCTGGGTGGCCTTCGCGGTGGACCGCGAGGCCGTCGACGGGGCGACCCTCGTCGCGAACCGCCCGGACGCGATGACGGTCGACGGGGCCGGCTCGCTCGCGGCTGCGGCCCTCGACGTCCCGCTCACCCCGGCCGGCTGAGCCCTCCTCGGGCTGCCCTCCTCCTGCTCGCCTCCCCCGCAGACGCACGACGGGCGGGCCGGACCGTGAGGTCCGACCCGCCCGTCGACGGTGCGCGCGGCGCCTGAGGACGCCCACGTCGTGCTCAGTACAGGACGGCACCCTGCGACGCGGAGTGGACGAGCTTGGCGTACTTGGCCAGCACACCGCGCGTGTACGTCGGGGCGAGCGGCTCCCAGCCGGCCTTGCGCGCCTCGAGGACCTCGGGGTCGACGAGCAGGTCGAGGGTGGCGTTGGCGACGTCGAGACGGATGCGGTCACCGTCCTGGACGAACGCGACCGGGCCGCCGTCGACGGCCTCGGGCGCGACGTGGCCGACGCACAGGCCGGTGGTGCCGCCCGAGAAGCGGCCGTCGGTGAGCAGGAGCACGTCCTTGCCGAGGCCGGCTCCCTTGATGGCACCGGTGATCGCGAGCATCTCGCGCATGCCCGGTCCGCCCTTGGGGCCCTCGTAGCGGATGACGACGACGTCGCCGGCCTGGATGGTCCCGTCCTCGAGGGCGTCCATCGCGGCGCGCTCCCGCTCGAACACGCGGGCGGTTCCCTCGAAGACGTCGGAGTCGAAGCCTGCGGACTTCACGACGGCACCCTCGGGAGCCAGCGAGCCGTGCAGGATGGTGATGCCACCGGTCTTGTGGATCGGGTTGCTCAGCGCGCGCAGGATCTTGCCGTCGGGGTCGGGCGGAGCGATGTCCGCGAGGTTCTCCGCGACGGTCTTGCCGGTCACCGTGAGGCAGTCGCCGTGCAGCAGCCCGGCGTCGAGCAGCGCCTTCATGACGACGGGCACGCCGCCGATGCGGTCGACGTCCGCCATGACGTAACGGCCGAAGGGCTTGAGGTCACCCAGGTGCGGCACCTTCGCGGCGACGCGGCTGAAGTCGTCGAGCGTGAGCTCGACCTCGGCCTCGTGCGCGATGGCCAGCAGGTGCAGGACCGCGTTGGTCGAGCCGCCGAAGGCCATGACCACGGCGATCGCGTTCTCGAAGGCCTCCTTGGTCATGATCTGGCGGGCCGTGATGCCCTTGCGGAGCAGCTCGACGACGGCCTCGCCGGACTTGTGCGCGAAGGCGTCGCGGCGACGGTCGGCCGAGGGCGGCGCGGCCGAGCCCGGCAGCGACATGCCCATCGCCTCGGCGACGGAGGCCATCGTGTTCGCGGTGTACATGCCGCCGCAGGCCCCCTCGCCCGGGCAGATCGCGCGCTCGATGCGGTCGAGGTCGCCCTTGCTCATGAGGCCCTTGGCGCAGGCGCCCACGGCCTCGAAGGCGTCGATGAGCGTGACGTCCTTCTCGGTGCCGTCCTCGAGCTTGACCCAGCCCGGCATGATCGTGCCCGCGTAGAGGAACACGGAGGACAGGTCGAGGCGGGCCGCTGCCATGAGCATGCCCGGGAGCGACTTGTCGCAGCCTGCGAGGAGCACGGAGCCGTCGAGGCGCTCGGCCTGCATGACGGTCTCGACCGAGTCGGCGATGATGTCGCGCGAGACGAGCGAGAAGTGCATGCCCTCGTGGCCCATCGAGATGCCGTCCGAGACGGAGATGGTGCCGAACTCGAGCGGGTACCCGCCGCCCGCGTGCACGCCGCCCTTGACGGCCTTGGCCAGGCGGTCGAGCGACAGGTTGCAGGGGGTGATCTCGTTCCACGAGCTCGCGACACCGATCTGGGGCTTGACCCAGTCGTCGTCGCCCATGCCGACGGCGCGGAGCATGCCGCGCGACGCGGTGGCCTCGATCCCGTCGGTCACCTTGCGCGAACGGGGCTTGATGTCGACACCCGGGGCCGTGGCCCCGTCCGTGCCGGCGTTCTCGGTGTCGGTCTGTGGCGTTGCGGTCATGCGTCGAGTGTAGGACCGCACGCGCGCAGCACACGTCGCAGGGTCACTCCTCGGACGGGACCTACGTCCCCCAGATCTGGGGACCTACGGCCCACGAGACGACCCTGGCAGGGGTCGAGGATTGAGTCATCAGCACACACCAGTGCAGCACAGTTCATCTGAGGGGATGAGAGCAATGACCGCAGCAACGACCACTCGAACACAGGGCACCACCGCCGTCGTCACCGGCGACGACATCGTGGTCCGTCCTGGGGCACGCCGCTGGCTCGCCGTGGCGCGTCTGTCGACCGGGTTCATCTTCCTCTGGGCCTTCCTCGACAAGACCTTCGGCCTCGGGTACTCGACGCCGACCGAGCGCGCCTGGATCAACGGCGGCAACCCGAGCCAGGGCTTCCTCAACAGCGACGCCGTCGTCGGCCCCTTCAAGGACTTCTTCGCCAGCATCGCCAGCCCTGCCACGGACGTCCTGTTCATGCTCGGCATGCTGGCCGTGGGTCTCGCGGTGATGCTCGGCATGGGAGTCCGCGTCGCAGCGGTCGCCGGCTCGCTCATCATGTTCCTCATGTGGGTCGCCGAGTGGCCCATGGAGGCTGGCACCAACCCGTTCATGGACTACCACATCATCTACGCCCTCGTCCTGATCGTCGTCGCCTACACGCTGGCCGGTGACACCTGGGGCCTCGGCAAGTGGTGGGCCAACCTGCCGGTCGTCAAGCAGTACGGCTGGCTCCGCTGACACCAGCGTCACCATCTCCCGCGAGCCGCACCCAGACTCGCAGGGCACCTCGGAAGGCCCCGTCGCCACAGCGACGGGGCCTTCCCTGCGTGGGGGCGCGGCCGGGTCCGGCCCCCTCCCCTCCCGGCCTGCCGACCGACCGGCGCCGCACTAGGGTGGCCCGATGACCACGATCCACTGGTTCCGACGCGACCTCCGGCTGGCCGACAACCCTGCGCTCAACAGCGCGTGGGAGCAGGCCCAGGCCGACGGCTCGCAGGTCGTCGGCCTGTTCGTCCTCGACGACCGCCTCTGGGGACCGTCCGGGTCGCCCCGACGCGACTACCTGCTCGCCAGCCTGCGCGCCCTCGACGAGAGCATGGGCGGCAGGCTCGTGGTCCGCCGCGGTGCCCCGACCGAGGTCCTGCCCGCCGTGGCCCGCGAGGTCGGGGCGCGCACCGTGCACGTCGCCGAGTCCTTCGAGCCCTTCGGCCGTGCTCGCGACGAGGAGGTCGAGACGGCGCTCGCCGAGGACGACGTCGAGCTGCGCCGCACCGGGTCCGCCTACGCCGTCTCCCCCGGACGCGTCCTCACCCGCACCGGCACGCCCTACCGGGTGTTCACCCCGTTCCGCACCGCGTGGCTCGACCACGGGTGGTGCGGCCCCGCGCAGGACCCGGGCGAGGTCGACTGGGCAGAGCTGCCGTCGGAGGACCTCCCGGAGGCCGACGGCGAGCCGCTGCGCCCTGCGGGCGAGGAGGCGGCCCTCGAACGCTGGCACGAGTTCCTCGAGGACGTCGCCGGCTACGACGACGACCGCAACCGACCCGACCTCGACCTCACCTCCCGGCTGTCCGTCCCGCTCAAGTGGGGCGAGATCCACCCCCGCACCCTGCTCGCCGACCTCAAGAACCTCCGGGACGAGGGAGCCGCGAGCTTCCGCTCCGAGCTCGCGTGGCGCGAGTTCCACGCCGACGTCCTGTTCCACTCCCCCGAGGCCGCGACGCTCTCGATCCGCGAGGTCATGCCCGACGACGCGTGGACGCCGCGCTCGCAGGCCGACCGCTGGTTCGAGGCGTGGACGGAGGGCCGCACCGGGTACCCGATGGTCGACGCCGGCATGCGCCAGCTGCTCGCCGAGGGGTGGATGCACGGCCGGGTCCGCATGCTCGTGGGGTCGTTCCTCGTCAAGGACCTCCACATCCCGTGGCAGCGCGGCGCTCGGCACTTCATGCAGCACCTGCTCGACGCCGACCGCTCCCAGAACCAGCTCAACTGGCAGTGGGTCGCCGGGACGGGGCTGGACGCCTCCCCGTACTTCCGCATCTTCAACCCCGTGACGCAGGGCCTGAAGTTCGACCCGGACGGCGAGTACGTCCGCCGGTGGGTCCCCGAGCTGCGCGGGATCCCGGGCAAGGCGGTCCACGAACCCTGGAAGCTGCCGACGCCGCCCGAGGACTACCCCGACCAGCTGGTCGACCACGGGCGCGAGCGCAAGGAGTCCCTCGACGCCTACGCGCGCTTCAAGGACGGCTGAGCGCGGTCTGCCCTGCCGCGGCGGTCGGGCGTGCTCCCGGGCGTCCTCCGGGGCCGCATCAGGCGAGAGGCTCGCAGACCTCGGTGACGAGGTCCTGCTCGCCCACCTGGTCGGGGGTCCTCAGGTAGAGGTTGAAGGCCTTGCGCTCGACCGCTTCCCCCGTGGCGAAGGTCAGGTGCTCCGCGGCGACCCGCTCGTCGATGCGACGGTGCGCCTCGGTGATCTGGTCGTACGAGCCCAGCACCCGCGCGACGAGGCAGTCACGGCTCGGCAGCTCGAGCACCTCGAGCGGGGGCACGGCCAGGGTGCCGGGTGCGACGGGCACGAAGATCGACAGTTCGACGTCGTGCGGGGTGTACTCGTCGTCGTGCTCGATGACACCGCCCGGACCGGACGGGGTGATCGCCTGGGCCTCGAGGAGAGGCATCATCCGCTCCCAGAGCTGCACCTCGTCGGCGTAGGTCGGGACGGTGCCGCGCAGCGCGACGACGGTCATGGCGGGGACGACGGTCCGGTCCAGGGTGATCGACATGGCAGGCTCCGTGCTCGGCGGCTGTGCGGTGGTGTCCCATGGTCACCACCGCACGCCCCTCGCCGTCAAGACCCTGCCGGCGCCTCGGCAGGCTCGGTCAGAGCTGGTCGGTCAGCGCTGGTCGGTCAGCGCTGCTCGGTGTCGCGGGACCTGTAGTCGTCCTCGAGGACGGCCATGAGGAAGACGTCGCAGTAGGAGTCGCCGTCGAGCGCGGCGTCCCGCTGGCGGCCCTCCAGGACGAAGCCGAGAGACTCGTAGAGCGCGCGGGCGCGCGGGTTGATCGCCAGGACGTCGAGCTGGACGCGGTGCAGGCGCGGGCCGTCGTCGCCCTGGCCGTCGCCGTCGAAGGCGTAGCGCAGGACCTGGTCGATGGCGTCACGGCCGTAGCCACGACCGCGGTAGTCGGGCAGCTGGGCGAGCCTGAGGTTCGCGCAGCGGGTGTCCTCGTCGATCTCGTTGAGGACGATCTCGCCGATCATCTCGTCGCTCACCAGCTGCCCGTCCCGCTCGAGCGCCGGTGTGACCGCCCAGTCGTAGCGGCCGGGGCGGTCGCTCACGGTGCGCGCCCACTCCTCGACCTGAGCGCGGTCGAAGTCTGCCGTGGTCCCGGTGAGGCGCATGGCCTCCGGGTCCTGGAGCGACTCCCACATCCGTTCGGCATCGGTCGCCTCGACAGGCCTGAGCCGGGCGATCTCGCCGGTGAGCACCGGTCCGCGTGTCATGGTCTCTCCTCGTCGTGCTGGTACTCGTGCGGGGTGTGGAGCGAGGCGGGGCGGGTACGACGGTGGTCCGCCGTACCCGCCCCGCGGGACGTGCTGGTCGGGCGCTGGTCTCCCGGCGCCCGAGGTGTCAGCCGATGCGCTCGACGACCAGCTCGCGGACGCGGGCCGCGTCGGCCTGCCCGCGGGTGGCCTTCATGACCGCACCGATGACGGCGCCGATCGGCCCGAGGTTCCCCGAGCGGATCTTCTCGACGATGTCCGGCTGCGCGGCCAGGACGGTGTCGATGGCCTCGAGCAGGGGGCCGTCGTCGGAGACGATCTCGAGACCGCGGGCCACGACGACCTCCTCCGGCGACCCCTCGCCGGCGAGCACGCCCTCGAGGACCTGGCGGGCCATCTTGTCGTTGATGCGCCCCGAGTCGACGAGCGACTGCAGCTGACCGATCTGCTCCGGGGTGACCGGGAGGTCGGCGAGCTCGACCTCGGTGGTCTTGGCGGCACGGGCGAGCTCGCCCATCCACCACTTGCGGGCTGCCGCGGGGCTGGCGCCTGCCGCGATGGTCGTCTCGATGAGCTCGACCGCGCCGGCGTTCACGACGTCGCGCATCTCCGGGTCGGAGAAGCCCCAGTCCCCCTGCAGACGACGACGGCGGTCGGCCGGCATCTCCGGGAGGGTCGCGCGGATCTCCTCGACCCAGGCGCGGCTCGGCTCGACCGGGACCAGGTCGGGCTCGGGGAAGTACCGGTAGTCCTCGGCGTCGGACTTCACACGTCCGGCCGTCGTGGTCGAGGTGTCCTCGTGCCAGTGCCGCGTCTCCTGCGTGACGGTCTTCCCGGCGTCGAGCACCGCAGCCTGGCGGGAGACCTCGTAGCGCACCGCGCGCTCGATGGACCGGAACGAGTTGACGTTCTTGGTCTCGGTGCGGGTGCCGAGCGGCGACTCGGGGGTCGCGCGCAGGGAGAGGTTCACGTCGGCGCGGACGTTGCCGCGCTCCATGCGGGCCTCGGAGACGTCGAGCGCCCGGAAGATGTCGCGCAACGTCTGGACGTAGGCCCGCGCGACCTCGGGGGCGCGGGTGCCGGCGCCGGTGATCGGACGGGTGACGATCTCGACGAGGGGGATCCCGGCACGGTTGTAGTCGACCAGCGAGTGGTCCGCCCCGTGGATGCGCCCGGTGCTGCCGCCGACGTGGGTGTTCTTGCCGGCGTCCTCCTCCATGTGGGCGCGCTCGATCTCGACCCGGAAGATCGAGCCGTCGTCGAGCTCCACGTCGAGGTACCCGTCGAAGGCGATGGGCTCGTCGTACTGGGACGTCTGGAAGTTCTTGGGGACGTCCGGGTAGAAGTAGTTCTTCCGCGCGAAGCGGCAGGACTCGGCGATCGAGCAGTTGAGCGCGAGGCCGATCTTGATGGCCGACTCGACGGCCTTGCCGTTGACCACGGGCAGCGCACCCGGCAGGCCGAGCGAGACAGGGGTGGTCTGCGTGTTCGGCGCACCACCGAACTCGACCTCGGCCGCGCAGAACATCTTGGTCTTGGTGCCGAGCTCGACGTGGACCTCGATGCCGATGACGGGGTCGAAGCGTGCGACGGCCTCGTCGTAGTCGACCAGGTCGACGTGGGCAGAGTGGCTCATCAGCGGGTCTCCAGTTCAGGTGCCTGGTCGAGGAGCGGTCCGCCCCAGGCGTTCTCGAGGGCGGCCTCGAGGGCCGCACCGACGCGGTACAGGCGCTCGTCAGCACGGGCGGGGGCGAGGATCTGGAAGCCGACGGGGAGGCCGTCGTCCGAGAGACCGTTCGGGAGGGAGATGCCCGGGACGCCCGCGAGGTTGGCCGGGATGGTCGCGACGTCGTTGAGGTACATCGCGAGGGGGTCGTCGAGCTTCTCGCCGAACTTGAACGCCGTGGTGGGCGACGTCGGGGAGACGAGCACGTCGGCCTTCTCGAAGGCGGCCGCGAAGTCGCGCTGGATGAGCGTGCGCACCTTCTGGGCCGAGCCGTAGTAGGCGTCGTAGTAGCCGGCGGACAGCGCGTAGGTCCCGAGGATCACGCGGCGCTTCACCTCGTCGCCGAAACCGGCGCCGCGGGTCGCGGACATGACGCGCTCCGCGGTGACCGGGCCCTCGGTGGGCTCGACGCGCAGGCCGAAGCGCATGCCGTCGAACTTCGCGAGGTTGCTCGACGCCTCGGCGGGCATGATGAGGTAGTAGGCCGCGAGGGCGTTGACGAAGTGCGGGCAGGAGACCTCGACGACCTCGGCGCCAGCAGCCTTGAGCAGCTCGAGGGACTCCTCGAAGCGTGCGGAGACACCGGCCTGGTAGCCCTCGCCGCTGAGCTCCTTGACCACACCGACGCGGACGCCCGTGAGGTCGCCGAGCGCACCCTGACGGGCAGCGTCGACGAGCGTCGGGACGGGCTCGTCCAACGAGGTCGAGTCGCGCGGGTCGTGACCGCCGATGAGCTCGTGCAGGAGCGCGGAGTCGAGGACGGTCCGCGTGACGGGGCCGGCCTGGTCGAGGGACGAGGCCATCGCGATGAGGCCGTAGCGGGAGACGCCACCGTAGGTGGGCTTCACGCCGACCGTGCCGGTGACGGCGCCGGGCTGGCGGATGGAGCCTCCGGTGTCGGTCCCGATCGCGAGAGGCGCCTCGAAGGCGGCCACCGCCGCGGCCGAGCCACCGCCCGAGCCACCGGGGATCCGGTCGAGGTCCCAGGGGTTGCGGGTGTTGCCGTAGGCAGAGTGCTCGGTGCTGGACCCCATGGCGAACTCGTCCATGTTGGTCTTGCCGAGGATGGGCAGGCCGGCGGCCTTGATCTTCTCGACGAGCGTGGCGTCGTAGGGCGGGATCCAGCCCTCGAGGATCTTGGAGCCGGCCGTGGTCGGGAGCCCCTTGGTGACGACGACGTCCTTGACGGCGATCGGCACCCCGGCGAGCGGGTGCAGGTCCTCGCCGGCAGCGCGGCGGGCGTCGATGTCGCGGGCCGTGGCGAGCGCCTCGTCGGCGCTCACGTGGAGGAAGGCGTGGACGTCGGTGTCGACGGCGCTGATGCGGTCGAGGTGGGCCTGCGTGACCTCGACGCTCGAGACGTCGCCGGCCACGAGGTGGGCCGCGAGCTCCGCGGCGCTCTTGCGGGTCAGGTCGCTCATGAGTCCTCCCCCAGGATCTGAGGGACGAGGAACCGTCCGTCTTCGCTCGCGGGTGCGCTGGCCATGATCTCGTCGACGTCGAGCGGTGCGACGGGGACGTCGTCACGGAAGACGTTGGAGAGCGGCAGCGGGTGGCTGGTCGCGGGTACGTCGGGCGTCGCGACGGCGCTGACCTCGGCGATCGCGTCGACGATCACGACGAGCTCGCCTGCGAGGCGGTCGAGTTCTTCGGGGCTGAGGTCGATGCGCGCGAGCGCTGCGACGCGCGCGACCTCGTCACGGGAGAGTGTGGACATGCCCCCAGTCTAGGCCAGCAGGACGTCCCAGAGCAGGGACCTCCGAGCTGTCGAGGAGTGAGAGATCTCGCGCCGTACGGGGCTCCGACAGGCACGCCCGCAGCACCGAGGACGTTCCTGGGTACGACGAAAGCCCACCCCCAGAAGGGGTGGGCTTTCGTTGAATGATTGTCCGGCGGCGACCTACTCTCCCACACAGTCTCCCGTGCAGTACCATCGGCGCAGAGGGGCTTAGCTTCCGGGTTCGGAATGGGACCGGGCGTTTCCCCCTCGCTATGACCGCCGTAACTCTATTGGGTTGTCAACCGGTTCTCGGCCGTTACCCGAGAACCGCACAGTGGACGCGTAGCACACAAAAATTGAGTGTTATCAAGTTATCGGCTTATTAGTACCGGTCAGCTCCGAGAGTCGTTAGTCCTCTCTTCCACGTCCGGCCTATCTACCCAGTGGTCTGCTGGGAGCCTCTCGAGGGTCAAGCCCTCATGGAAACCTCATCTTGAAGCAGGCTTCCCGCTTAGATGCTTTCAGCGGTTATCCCTTCCGAACGTAGCCAACCAGCCGTGCTCCTGGCGGAACAACTGGCACACCAGAGGTTCGTCCGTCCCGGTCCTCTCGTACTAGGGACAGCCCTTCTCAAGTTTCCTGCGCGCGCAGCGGATAGGGACCGAACTGTCTCACGACGTTCTAAACCCAGCTCGCGTACCGCTTTAATGGGCGAACAGCCCAACCCTTGGGACCTACTCCAGCCCCAGGATGCGACGAGCCGACATCGAGGTGCCAAACCATGCCGTCGATATGGACTCTTGGGCAAGATCAGCCTGTTATCCCCGGGGTACCTTTTATCCGTTGAGCGACGGCGCTTCCACAAGCCACCGCCGGATCACTAGTTCCGACTTTCGTCCCTGCTCGACCTGTCAGTCTCACAGTCAAGCTCCCTTGTGCACTTGCACTCGACACCTGATTGCCAACCAGGCTGAGGGAACCTTTGAGCGCCTCCGTTACATTTTAGGAGGCAACCGCCCCAGTTAAACTACCCATCAGGCACTGTCCCTGATCCGGATTACGGACCGAGGTTAGATGTCCAGAGCGACCAGAGTGGTATTTCAACGTTGACTCCACGAACACTGGCGTGCCCGCTTCACAGTCTCCCACCTATCCTACACAAGCCGCACCGAACACCAATACCAAACTATAGTAAAGGTCCCGGGGTCTTTCCGTCCTGCTGCGCGTAACGAGCATCTTTACTCGTAGTGCAATTTCGCCGAGTTCACGGTTGAGACAGCGGAGAAGTCGTTACGCCATTCGTGCAGGTCGGAACTTACCCGACAAGGAATTTCGCTACCTTAGGATGGTTATAGTTACCACCGCCGTTTACTGGGGCTTAAATTCTGAGCTTCGCACAAGTGCTAACCCGTCCTCTTAACCTTCCAGCACCGGGCAGGCGTCAGTCCGTATACATCGTCTTGCGACTTCGCACGGACCTGTGTTTTTAGTAAACAGTCGCTTCTCCCTGGTCTCTGCGGCCCTTGCACGCTCGGCCAGCTAGTGGCTTCACGCTCCGGGCCCCCCTTCTCCCGAAGTTACGGGGGCATTTTGCCGAGTTCCTTAACCATGATTCTCTCGATCGCCTTAGTATTCTCTACCTGATCACCTGAGTCGGTTTAGGGTACGGGCGGCTTGAACCTCGCGTCGAAGCTTTTCTCGGCAGCATAGGATCACCAAATCCCCACCTAGGGTGGGTCCCGTCAGATCTCAGGCTATGTGAACAGCGGATTTGCCTACTGTTCGCCCTACGTCCTTAGACCGAGACAACCGTCGCTCGGCTTGGCTACCTTCCTGCGTCACTCCTGTTAATACGCTTACCTACTACCGGTTCGGGTCCCGCGCTCCCCTGAGTCCTCAGCCCCGAAGGGCCTGTAGACCAGGCTTGGGCGGTCAGCATCACCGGGCTCGGTATGGGCGGTTCTTCGCCGGTAGGAGAATATCAACTCCTTGTCCATCGACTACGCCTGTCGGCCTCGCCTTAGGTCCCGACTTACCCAGGGCGGATTAGCCTGGCCCTGGAACCCTTGATCATTCGGCGGACGGGTTTCTCACCCGTCTTTCGCTACTCATGCCTGCATTCTCACTCGTGTAGGCTCCACCACTGGGTTCCCCCGCAGCTTCACTGCCCACACGACGCTCCCCTACCCATCCACACACCTGGACCACGAAGGCCTGGTTATTATGTGAATGCCACAGCTTCGGCGGTGTACTTGAGCCCCGCTACATTGTCGGCGCGGAATCACTTGACCAGTGAGCTATTACGCACTCTTTCAAGGGTGGCTGCTTCTAAGCCAACCTCCTGGTTGTCTGTGCAACTCCACATCCTTTCCCACTTAGCACACGCTTAGGGGCCTTAGCTGGTGGTCTGGGCTGTTTCCCTCTCGACTACGGAGCTTATCCCCCGCAGTCTCACTCCCGCGCTCTCACTTACCGGCATTCGGAGTTTGGCTAACGTCAGTAACCTTGTAGGGCCCATCGGCTATCCAGTAGCTCTACCTCCGGCAAGAAACACGCGAGGCTGCACCTAAATGCATTTCGGGGAGAACCAGCTATCACGAAGTTTGATTGGCCTTTCACCCCTACCCACAGGTCATCCCCCCAGTTTTCAACCTAGGTGGGTTCGGTCCTCCACGCGGTCTTACCCGCGCTTCAACCTGCCCATGGGTAGATCACTTCGCTTCGGGTCTAGACCCAGCGACTCTGACGCCCTATTCGGACTCGCTTTCGCTACGGCTTCCCCACACGGGTTAACCTCGCCACTGAGCACTAACTCGCAGGCTCATTCTTCAAAAGGCACGCTGTCACCCCTGCTAAGGAGGCTCCAACGGATTGTAGGCACACGGTTTCAGGTACTATTTCACTCCCCTCCCGGGGTACTTTTCACCTTTCCCTCACGGTACTTGTCCGCTATCGGTCACTAGGTAGTATTTAGGCTTATGAAGTGGTCTTCACGGATTCACACGGGATTTCTCGGGCCCCGTGCTACTTGGGATCCCCTTCGGGAGGCCACATGATTTCGTCTACGGGGGTCACACCCTCTACGCCGGGCCTTTCAATGCCCTTCGACTATCACATGACTTTCTGACTCCCTGACAAGCCGGCAGACTCATCTGAAAGGTCCCACAACCCCGCCCATGCAACCCCTGCCGGGTATCACACATGAACGGTTTGGCCTCATCCGCTTTCGCTCGCCACTACTCACGGAATATCTCTTCCTGTCGGTACTGAGATGTTTCACTTCCCGACGTTCCCTCCACACACCCTATATATTCAGGTGCAGGTAACACGACATAACTCGTGCTGGGTTTCCCCATTCGGAAATCCTCGGATCACAGTTCGTTTGCCAACTCCCCGAGGCTTATCGCAGGCTACTACGTCCTTCATCGGCTCCTAGTGCCAAGGCATCCACCCTGTGCCCTTAAAAACTTGACAACAATAAAATTGCAGAGAACAAAGATAAATCTTTGATCTTACAAAGATGCTCGCGTCCACTGTGCAGTTCTCAAGCTACGGACGATCCCACCCAACACCACCGCCTACCCCCGAGCTAGGCTCAAGAGCGGTTCAACTGGTTCAGGGTGACCCGTGTCGTGGCAACCAACCCGATCCGCCAAGACCCAGAGGTCTCAGCCGGCTTGGCGCCTGAAGTTCACTTGCGTCAAGACGCCCGTGCCTTCAGGACCCAACAGTGTGCTCATGTCCCCACCCCTCGACCCACTCTCTTCCAACCAGACGAAGCTGGTGTACTAGCAGCGGACCTCATGACGAGTCCTAGTCAATGTTCCACCCGTGAGCAACCGCCCACACCCTCATTCGGAGTGTGGAAGCGGCCACCTGAACCCGACCGGGGTAGTCCCCGGAACGAGCCAGTGTGTAGCTCCTTAGAAAGGAGGTGATCCAGCCGCACCTTCCGGTACGGCTACCTTGTTACGACTTAGTCCCAATCGCCAATCCCACCTTCGACGGCTCCATCCCACAAGGGGTTAGGCCACCGGCTTCGGGTGTTACCGACTTTCGTGACTTGACGGGCGGTGTGTACAAGGCCCGGGAACGTATTCACCGCAGCGTTGCTGATCTGCGATTACTAGCGACTCCGACTTCATGGGGTCGAGTTGCAGACCCCAATCCGAACTGAGACCGGCTTTTTGGGATTCGCTCCACCTCGCGGTATCGCAGCCCTTTGTACCGGCCATTGTAGCATGCGTGAAGCCCAAGACATAAGGGGCATGATGATTTGACGTCATCCCCACCTTCCTCCGAGTTGACCCCGGCAGTCTCCTATGAGTCCCCACCATGACGTGCTGGCAACATAGGACGAGGGTTGCGCTCGTTGCGGGACTTAACCCAACATCTCACGACACGAGCTGACGACAACCATGCACCACCTGTACACCAGTCCGAAGACGCGACCATCTCTGGCCGATTCCGGTGTATGTCAAGCCTTGGTAAGGTTCTTCGCGTTGCATCGAATTAATCCGCATGCTCCGCCGCTTGTGCGGGCCCCCGTCAATTCCTTTGAGTTTTAGCCTTGCGGCCGTACTCCCCAGGCGGGGCACTTAATGCGTTAGCTGCGGCGCGGAACTCGTGGAATGAGCCCCACACCTAGTGCCCAACGTTTACGGCATGGACTACCAGGGTATCTAATCCTGTTCGCTCCCCATGCTTTCGCTCCTCAGCGTCAGTAGTGGCCCAGTGACCTGCCTTCGCCATCGGTGTTCCTCCTGATATCTGCGCATTCCACCGCTACACCAGGAATTCCAGTCACCCCTACCACACTCTAGTCTGCCCGTACCCGATGCAAGCTCAAGGTTGAGCCTTGAGTTTTCACACCAGACGCGACAAACCGCCTACGAGCTCTTTACGCCCAATAATTCCGGACAACGCTTGCGCCCTACGTATTACCGCGGCTGCTGGCACGTAGTTAGCCGGCGCTTCTTCTGCAGGTACCGTCACTTTCGCTTCTTCCCTACTGAAAGAGGTTTACAACCCGAAGGCCTTCATCCCTCACGCGGCGTCGCTGCATCAGGCTTTCGCCCATTGTGCAATATTCCCCACTGCTGCCTCCCGTAGGAGTCTGGGCCGTGTCTCAGTCCCAGTGTGGCCGGTCGCCCTCTCAGGCCGGCTACCCGTCGACGCCTTGGTGAGCCGTTACCTCACCAACTAGCTGATAGGCCGCGAGTCCATCCTTGACCGAAAAACTTTCCAGACGCCGACCATGCGATCGCGTCTCGTATCCGGTATTAGCCCCGGTTTCCCGGAGTTATCCCAGAGTCAAGGGCAGGTTACTCACGTGTTACTCACCCGTTCGCCACTGATCAACCAGAGCAAGCTCTAGCGTCACCGTTCGACTTGCATGTGTTAAGCACGCCGCCAGCGTTCGTCCTGAGCCAGGATCAAACTCTCCGTAAATGTTTGCTATCAACCAGCCGAAACCAGTTAACAACCATACGAAGCAAGCCTCCCTGCAAAGAGAGAACTTGATTAATCAAGGCTACAAACCGAAAACTTGCGTTTTCAATTCATACCAAATAAACCTCGTCCAACATCAGCCCCGACCGAAAGATCAGGTACCAACCCAAGACGAGGGGTCTTGGCATTGACTATTAAGCACACTGTTGAGTTCTCAAGGAGCGGACGCGCATCACCCGTTCACTCATTACTGAGCGTCTGGCGTGAGGCAACCGTTCAAACTTACCCGACTCGCAACCCTGCGTCAACCCGCCGTTTCCAGCGCATTAACCCGGTGAAGCGGGCCTGGTGAAGACTACCTGATCTCCGCGGCCCTCCGAACCACTCTTCCGAGCGACTCGAACCGCATCTACCAGCACCAGACTCGAAGTCCCGCACCGGCCGAACCAGGCCCTCCACACTACCAGGCGCAGGCGGACCTGCGAAGCCTTCATGAGGAGGATGCCGAACCCCGGGACCAGCCACTTCGCGCCGGCTCCGAAGAGCTTCGCAGTGGTGTCTGTGTCTCCCGGTCGGGCTGACCTCGAGAACATTACGCGACGCCCTCGCCGTTGCCAAGCCGCTCCCCCGTGACCGCGGTCACCCTGGTCAGAGCGTCGCTCAGCGCGCGCTGAACGCCGCGTCGAACGCAGCCTCGGGTGCGTCGAGCGCGAGCCTGCGCACGAACTCGAGCGCCTCGGGCGCGCCGACCAGCCGGTCCATGCCGGCGTCCTCCCACTCGATGGAGATCGGCCCTGCGTACCCGATGGTGTTGAGCATCCGGAAGGCGTCCTCCCACGGGACGTCGCCGTGCCCGGTCGAGATGAAGTCCCACCCGCGGCGGCCGTCGGCCCACGCCAGGTGCGAGCCCATCCGGCCGTTGCGGCCGTTGCTCATGCGCTTCTTCGTGTCCTTGCAGTCCACGTGGTAGATCCGGTCCTTGAAGTCCCAGAGGAAGCTCACGGGGTCGATGTCCTGCCACACCATGTGGCTCGGGTCCCAGTTGAGCCCGAAGGCCTCGCGGTGACCGATGGCCTCCAGGGTGCGGACGGTCGTCCAGTAGTCGTAGGCGATCTCGCTCGGGTGCACCTCGTGCGCGAAACGCACCCCCACGTCGTCGAAGACGTCGAGGATCGGGTTCCAGCGGTCCGCGAAGTCCTGGTACCCGGCGTCGACGGCCTCCTGGCTCACCGGCGGGAACATCGCCACGTACTTCCAGATCGACGAGCCCGTGAACCCCACCACGGTCTTCACCCCGAGCCGGGCTGCCAGGCGCGCGGTGTGCTTCATCTCCTCGGCGGCACGCTGGCGCACCCCCTCCGGGTCTCCGTCTCCCCAGACCACGTCGGGCAGGATGTCGCGGTGCCGCTGGTCGATGGGGTCGTCGCAGACCGCCTGCCCCTTGAGGTGGTTGGAGATCGCGTGCACCTGGAGGCCGTGCCGCGCCAAGATGTCGAGGCGTCCCTGCACGTACTCGTCGTCGTCCCACCGCCACGGGTCGAGATGGTCTCCCCAGCACGCGATCTCGAGACCGTCGTATCCCCACCCGGCCGCGAGCGCCGCGACCTCCTCGAAGGGCAGGTCGGCCCACTGGCCGGTGAAGAGGGTGATCGGACGGACCATGACGGGCTCCTTCGGTCGGGCTGACGGACTGGGGTGGTCGAGCAGGTCTTCCTCGGCGGTCAGCGGACCGCTCCGGGTCTCCGGGTCAGTGTCGGTTCCTCACACGTCCCTCCAGCTGCTGCGGTCGGCGGCCGACTCCTCGACGGCTGCGAGCACCTTCTGCACGACGAGACCGTCGCGGAAGGTCGGGGCCGGCTGGGTCCCGGTGGCGAGGGCCTCGACGAGGTCGACCACCTGGTGCGTGAAGGCGTGCTCGTACCCGAGGCCGTGACCGGCCGGCCACCAGTGGGCGACGTACGGGTGCTCGGGCTCGGTCACCACGATCCTGCGGAAGCCTGCCGTGCTCGCGGGTTCCTGGGCGTCGTACAGGTGGAGGACGTTCATGTCCTCGAAGTCGAAGGACAGCGAGCCCAGGGACCCGTCGACCTCGAGGCGGATGGCGTTCTTGCGACCGGTGGCGAACCGCGTCGCCTCGAAGACCGCGATCCCTCCCCCGCTCATGCGGGCGAGGAAGGCTGTCGCGTCGTCGACCGTGACGGGCCCGCGCCCCTGCCCGGCGACGCCGCCCAGCCCTGCGGGCGACGCCCCCGAGGACGACGACGCGACAGGGCGCTCGGCGACGAAGGTCTCGAGCATGCCCGAGACCCCGGTCACCTGCTCCCCCGTGACGAACTGGGCCAGGTCGACCACGTGCGCCCCGATGTCGCCAAGGGCACCGGAGCCGGCACGCTCCTTGTCGAGGCGCCAGGTCAGCGGCGACTCCTCGTCGGTCAGCCAGTCCTGGAGGTACTGCGCCCGGACGTGCCGCACCGTACCGATGCGCCCCTCCTCGACGAGCTGCCGGGCGAGACGGACGGCGGGCACCCGACGGTAGGTGAAGCCCACCATCGCCACCACACCGCGCAGCACCGCGGCGTCGGCCGCGTCGGCCATCTGCTGGGCCTCCGCGACCGAGTTCGCGAGCGGCTTCTCGCACAGCACGTGCTTCCCGGCCTCGAGCGCGGCGATCGCGATCTCGGCGTGGGTGTCGCCCGGCGTGCAGATGTCGACGAGGTCGACGTCGTCGCGCGCCACGAGGTCCTTCCAGCTGGCCTCGGAGCCGAGCCAGCCGAGCCGGTCCGCCGCGGCTCTCGCGCTCTCCGTGGTGCGCCCGGCGACCGCGGTCATCTCGGTGCGCAGCGGCAGGTCGAAGAACCGCGGTGCGGTCCGCCACGCCTGCGAGTGCGCCGCGCCCATGAAGGCGTGCCCCACCATCCCGACCCCCAGCCGGGGTCGTCCGTCGTCGGACATGGTCCGCTCCCTCCGTGGGGTGGGACCGGGCAGGCGCCCGGTCCCACCGGTGTCGTGGTGGTCGGTCAGGACTCGAAGGCGGAGGGCAGGAACTGGTCGACGTTGTCAGCGGTGACGACCGGTGCGTAGAGCTGGACCTGGCGCGGGACGCCGAGGGAGGCGAGGTCGCTCACGGACTTCTCCTGGACGGCGAGCCGGGCCATCTTGATGCCGTCGGCCGCCTGCGTCGACGGGTAGACGACGGTCGCCTGGAGGACGGTGTCGCCGGCCTCGATGGACCGCATGACGTTGGCCGAGCCGGCACCGCCGACCATGAAGAACTCGTCGCGGCCCGCGCTCTCGATGGCGGCGAGCACGCCGACGCCCTGGTCGTCGTCGTGGTTCCAGATCGCGTCGATCTGCGGTGCGGCCTGGAGCAGGTTGGCGGTCGCGGACTCGCCGCCCTGGATGGTGAAGTCGGCGGCGACGCGGTTGTCGACGTCGAGCCCGCAGCCCTCGAGGGCGTCGGCGAAGCCCTGGCTGCGGTCCTGGGTGAGGGGCAGCGAGTCGATGCCGGCGATCTCGGCGACCACCGCGTCGGGGTTGTCGCCCAGCTGCTCGCAGATGTAGGTACCGGCACTGACGCCCATGCCGTAGTTGTCGCCGAGCACCGTGGCCCGGGCCGCGAAGGGGCTCGAGAACTCCCGGTCGACGTTGATCACCACGATCCCGGCCTCCATCGCCTCGGTCGCGATCTCGGTGAGGGCCGCCCCGTCGAAGGGCAGCAGGACGATGGCGTCGACGCCGTCGTTGATGAAGGTCTCGATCTGGCTGATCTGGAGGCTGACGTCGTTGGTGCCCTCCGCGACGCGGAGCTCGACGTCGGGGTAGTTCTCGGCCTCGGCCTTGGCGGCCTCGGTGATCGCGCCCATCCACCCGTGGTCGGCGGCCGGGGCCGAGAAGCCGATGACGACGGTGTCACCGGAGGCGTCGTTGTCGGAGGCCGCTGCCGGTGCCGCGGCGGCCGACGAGTCGGAGGGTGCGGGGGTGTTGGAGGTGCAGGCCGAGAGTGCGAGGCCTGCGACGGCGAGGCCTGCCACGAGGGCGGGGACGCGTCGTCGGTCGGTGCCGCGCTCCGGGGATCCGATGCGGGCCTGCGGGGTCTGGCTGAACAGTCGAGCGGACATGAGAATCTCCTGTGATCGTCGTCCTGCTGCGGGTCTGGGGTGGTGGTCGGGCACCCGGGAGGGCACCCGGAAGGCGTCAGGTGGTGCGGCTGCGGGTCGCGAACCTCTGCTGGACGAGGACGGCCACGACGATGATCACGCCCTTGACGACGGCCTGCGCCGAGGTGGACATGTTGTTCTGCGTGAACACGTTGGTGAGGGTCGTGAAGATGAGCACACCGAGGACGGTGCCGACGATGGTGCCGCGGCCTCCGGCGAGGAGCGTGCCGCCGACGACGACGGCCGCGATGGCGTCGAGCTCGTACATCTGGCCGTTGGTCGACGAGCCCGCGGTGGTCCGGGCGAGCATCATGACTCCGGCGATGCCTGCGGTGAGGCCGGAGAGCGCGTAGAGGTACATGGTGTGGCGCTTGACCTTGATCCCGGCGAGGCGCGCAGCCTCGGGGTTGCCGCCCACGGCCACGGTGCGGCGGCCGAAGGTCGTACGGTTGAGGAGCACCCAGCCGGCGACCGACACGAGCGCGAACATCCACACGAGCACGGGGACGCCCAGCACCGATGCCCGGAAGACGTCGAGGAACTCCGGGACGCTCACCACCTGGGTCTTGCGGTTGGCGATGATCTCGGCGAGGCCGCGGGCGCCGACCATCATGGCGAGCGTCGCCATGAAGCCGACGATCTTGCCGTAGGCGATGAGGATGCCGTTGATGAGCCCGCAGGCGACACCGACCGCGAGCGCGACACCGACCATGACGAGCCAGTGGGTGTCTCGCGCCATCGTCTGCGTGGCGAGGGTGCTGGCCCACACCGTGGCGAGACCGAGCACCGAGCCGACGGAGAGGTCGATCCCTCCCCCGGTGATGACGAAGGTCATGCCGATGCACAGCACGCCGAGCACGGCGGCGAGCCGGAGGATGGTGAGGGCGTTGTCGAAGCTCGCGAAGCGCTCTCCGCCGGTGACGGCCCCGACGACGCAGAGCAGGACGAGCGCGAGGACGAGGCCGAGGTTGCGGCCGACGGAGCCGTGCAGGCCGGGGAGCCCCTGGTGCCGCGGACTGTCGGTCGAGGTGGTGGCGGGGCTGTCGAGGGGTTCGGGGGTGCTGAGGGCGACCCCGGCGTCGTCGGGGCGATCGCTCGAGGTGCGCGCCCCGCCCTTCGTGAGTGGAGGACCGGTGCGGTCGCCGGTCCCTGACGGGGGTGTGGTCCTGTGCTCGCTCATGCGGCACGTCCTTCCATGACGAGGGCGAGCACGCCGTGCTCGTCGATCGAGTCGGCGGGGCCGGTGTAGACGACGGATCCTTCGGAGACCACGAGGACGCGGTCGGACATGCCGAGGACCTCGTCGATCTCGCTCGAGACCACGACGACGGCGGCGCCGTCGTCGGCGAGCCTGCGGACCAGGGCGTAGATCTCGGCGCGGGCGCCGACGTCGACGCCACGGGTGGGCTCGTCGAGGAGCAGCACGCGGCAGCCGTGCACGAGCCAGCGGGCGAGCAGCACCTTCTGCTGGTTGCCGCCCGAGAGCGTCCGGGCGGTGCGCTCGACGTCGCGGGGCCGCAGGTCGAGGGCGTCGGCCTCCCGCACCGCGGCGGCCCGCTCGTCGCCCTCGTGCAGGAGGCTGCCGCGGGCGAAGCGTCCGAAGGTCGAGAGCGTGATGTTGCGGTAGACGGGCTCGTCGAGGAGCAGCCCCTGGCTCTTGCGCTCCTCGGGGCAGAGCCCGACGCCGGCGTCGACGGCCGAGCCGACGGAGCCGGGGCGGGTCCGTCGTCCGGCGACGTGGACGGTCCCGGCGGTCGCGCGGCGGGCTCCGTAGACGGTCTCGAGGATCTCCGAGCGTCCGGAGCCGACGAGCCCGGCGAGGCCGACGACCTCGCCGGCGTGCACCTCGAAGGACACGCCCTGGAACGTCCCGGCGAGCCCGAGCCCCTCGACGCGCAGGAGCACCTCCGCGTCCCCCGCGAGCGGGGTGCTCGGCGGGAAGACCTGCTCGACGGTGCGGCCCGTCATGAGCCGGATGAGCTCGGGGGTCGGGGTGTCGGCGACCGCGAGGTTCTGGGCGACGGTGCGGCCGTCCTTGAGGACGGTGATGCGGTCGCCGATCGCGCGGATCTCCTCGAGACGGTGCGAGATGTAGACGATCGCCACGCCCGAGGCGGTGAGCTCGCGGACCACCCGGAACAGGTTCTCGACCTCTTCGGAGTCGAGGACCGCCGAGGGCTCGTCCATGACGATGACGCTCGCGTCGCGGGAGAGCGCCCGGGCCATCGAGACGATCTGCTTGCCTGCGGCGGACAGCGAGCCGACGTCCTGGGTGGGCGAGATGCCGGGGTGCCCGAGACGGGCGAGCAGCTCGCGGGTGCGGCGGACGGCGGCCCGGCGGCGGGAGAAGCCCGCGGTGGCGAGCTCGTGCCCGAGGTACACGTTCTCGGTGACGCTCAGGCCGTCGACGACGTCGAGCTCCTGGTACATGGTGGCGATGCCGAGGCCGAGGGCGGCGACGGGGTGCGGGATGGTGACGACCTCCCCGCGGACGAGGACCTGGCCCTCGTCGGGCTGGTGGGCTCCGGCGAGCACCTTGATGAGGGTGGACTTGCCGGCGCCGTTCTGGCCGAGGAGGCAGTGCACCTCTCCGGGGAGGATCTCGAGATCGACGCCGTCGAGTGCACGGGCGCCGGGAAACTGCTTGACGATGCTGCGCATCTGCAGGAGCGGCACTGCTGCTGAGGGTGGGTCCACGGTGACCATGGGTCTGAACCTAGGGGCTACTTCTGTCGACCGTCAAGCAAAAGATGAGAACTTGTTGATCGTTATCCGCTCGTGATCTGCTAAAGTCGCGCTCATCTGCGGCGAGAGGTGGACCCCATGACGGCCGAGGAGGCGCTCCGCGTCGTCCCGCGCACCACAGGCGCAGGCGACCTGTTCCAGCTGCTGCGGGACGGTCAGCCCCGCACCCGCGCCGAGCTCGCCGCCGTCACCGGCCAGGCCCGCTCGACCATCGCCGCCCGCATCGACCTGCTCATGGCCTCCGGTCTCGTGGCCCCCGCGGGCGAGGCCAGCTCGACCGGCGGACGGCCCCCGGCCACCTTCGCCTTCAGCCCCGCGGCCCGCGTCGTGCTCGCCGTCGACCTCGGCGCGACGCACGCGCACCTCGCCGTCACCGACCTGGCTTCCACGGTGCTCGCCGAGCTCGAGGCCCCCATCGCCATCGCCGACGGACCCGACGTGATCCTCGGCTGGGTCGCGCAGACCGGCGAGGAGCTGGTCCTGTCGACCGGCCGCACCCTCGACGACCTGGTCTCCGTGGGCGTCGGGCTCCCCGGGCCGGTCGAGCACTCGACCGGTCGACCGATCAACCCGCCGATCATGCCCGCGTGGGACGACGTCGACGTCCCCGGGGGGCTCAGCGCGCGGCTCGGCGCCTCGGTGCTGGTCGACAACGACGTCAACATCATGGCGCTCGGCGAGCACCGCACCGAGTGGCCGGGCGTGAGCGACCTGCTGTTCGTCAAGGTCGCGACCGGCATCGGCGCGGGCATCATCAGCGACGGCGCGCTGCGTCGCGGAGCCCAGGGTGCCGCCGGCGACATCGGCCACGTCGCGGTGTCGGACCGCTCGGAGGTGCCGTGCCGCTGCGGGAACCTCGGCTGCCTCGAGGCTGTCGCCAGCGGGCAGGCCGTCGCCGCGCAGCTCGCCGCGACGGGCCTCGCCGCGACGTCGTCGAACGACGTGGTGGCGCTCGTGCGTGCCGGCGACCTCTACGCGAGCCGCGCGGTCCGGCAGGCCGGGCGCGACATCGGGACCGTGCTCGCGGGGTGCGTGAGCCTGCTCAACCCGTCGATGATCGTCGTCGGCGGGGTCGTCGCGAGCTCGGGCGAGCACCTCATCGCCGGGATCCGCGAGGTGGTCTACCGTCGCTCGCTGCCGCTGGCCACCCAGCACCTGCGGATCGTCGCCTCGCGGACCGGGAACCGCGCCGGTGTGCTCGGGGCGAGCGCCATGGCCGTGGACCACGTGCTCTCGTCCGCGGCCATCGACGCGCTCATCGGCTGACCCCGGGCGCCCGGGGTCAGCTCAGCGGGGCCTCAACCTCACCGACGGCCGGCTCGCCGTCGACGACCGGCTCCCCGTCGTCGTCCAGCAGCGGCTCTGCCGCCGCGGGCGGTCCCTCGGCGAGGAGCGTGACGAAGCCGGCCTCGTCGAGGATAGTGAGGCCGAGCTCGCGCGCCTTGGCCTCCTTGGACCCGGCGTTCTCCCCGACGACCACGAAGTCGGTCTTCTTCGAGACGGACCCGGCAGCCTTGCCACCACGGACGATGATCGCCTCCTTGACCTGGTCCCGGTTGAAGCCTTCCAAGGATCCGGTCACCACGACGGTGAACCCCTCGAGGGTGCGGACGATCGACTCGTCGCGCTCGTCACGCATCCGCACGCCTGCGGCCCTCCAGCGGTCGATGATCTCGCGGTGCCAGTCGGAGCCGTCGATCTCGACGTCGTCGTCCTCGTCGTGGACCTCGTCCGCGGAGGAGGCCTTGCCCGGGTCCGGTGCGTCCGCGGGAGGCGCTCCGTCGCCGGGGACGGCGTCGGCCGGCAGCTCGACGCCGTCACCGGGGACCGCGTCGGTGTCGGCCTCGTCGGTGTCGGCCTCGTCGGTGTCGGCCTCGGTAGTCGGCGCGGCTGCCACCGGCACAGGCTCGACCGAGGACCGCCCGTTGAACCAGATCCGGACCGCACGCGCGATGGTCGGACCGACGCCCTCGGTGGCGGCGAGCTCCTCCTCGGTCGCGGCCATGATCGCCTCGACCGACTCGAAGGCCGTCGCGAGGGCGCGCGCCGCGGTGGGGCCCACGTGGCGGATCGAGAGGGCGACCAGCACCCGCCACAGCGGACGCGCCTTCGCCTTCTCGCGCTCCTCGAAGAACTTGACCGTGGTGGCCGAGGGCTTGGACGGCGTCTTGGCGGTCGCCTTGGTCCAGAAGAACGGGACCTGCTCCCACACGCCGGTTCCGACGCCGGCCTTCTTCTTCTCGCGCCAGACCAGGACGTCCGCGAGCGCGTCGACCTCGAAGTCGAAGAACCCGGCCTCTGTCTCCAGGACGGGGACCTGGACCGGGACGCCCTCCGCGTCCGCGGACTCCGGCCGGTTGTGCTCGGGGTCCACGAGCGCGATCGCGGCCTCCCAGCCCATCGCCTCGATGTCGAAGGCGCCGCGGCCCGCGAGGTGGAACACGCGTTCGCGCAGCTGCGACGGGCAGGACCGCTGGTTGGGGCAGCGGATGTCGACGTCGCCCTCCTTGGCGGGGGCGAGCGTCGTGCCGCACGACGGGCACTCGGTCGGCATGACGAACTCGCGCTCGGAGCCGTCGCGCAGGTCGACCACCGGGCCGACGATCTCGGGGATGACGTCGCCTGCCTTGCGCAGCACGACGGTGTCGCCGATGAGCACGCCCTTGCGGCGCACCTCGCTGCCGTTGTGCAGGGTCGCCATCGAGACGGTCGACCCGGCGACCAGCACGGGCTCCATCATCCCGAAAGGTGTCACCCGCCCGGTGCGCCCCACGTTGACGAGGATGTCGAGGAGCGTGGTGTTGACCTCCTCGGGCGGGTACTTGTAGGCGATCGCCCAGCGCGGGGCCCGGCTGGTGGCGCCGAGCTGACGCTGGAGCGCGAGCTCGTCGACCTTGACGACGATGCCGTCGAGCTCGTGCTCGATGTCGTGCCGGTGGTCGCCGTAGTAGTCGATCATCTCCTGGACGCCGGGCATGCCCTCGACCACACGGTTGTGGTCGGAGACCGGCACGCCCCACGCCCGGAAGTAGTCGTAGGCGTCGGACTGGCGGCGCAGCTCCGACGGGGTCCCCGCCTCCCAGTGCAGCGCACCGACCCCGTGGGCGTACATGCGCAGCGGCCTGCCGGCGGTGATCTTCGGGTTCTTCTGGCGGAGCGAGCCTGCTGCCGCGTTGCGCGGGTTGGCGAAGGGCGGCTTGCCGGCCGCGACCTGCGCCTCGTTGAGAGCGGCGAACTGGTCGACGAGCATGAAGACCTCGCCGCGGATCTCGATGAGGTCGGGCACCTCTCTCACCGACGCGTCGAGCGCCTTCGGGATCCCCTCGATGGTGAGGACGTTGAGCGTGACGTCCTCACCCGTGCGCCCGTCGCCACGCGTGGCGGCACGGACCAGGCGGCCCTTCTCGTACAGCAGCGCGATGGCGAGGCCGTCGATCTTGACCTCGCACAGGTAGTGCACCTGCGAGGTGCCGATCTCACGGTGCACGCGCTCGGCCCACGCGTCGAGGTCCTCGGCGTTGAAGGCGTTGTCGAGGCTGAGCATCTGCTCGCGGTGGTCGACCGCCGCGAAGTCCGTCGAGAAGGTCCCGCCCACCCGCTGGGTCGGCGAGTCGGGGGTGCGCAGCTGCGGGTGCGCCTCCTCGATGTCACCGAGCTCGCGGAGCAGCGTGTCGTACTCCGCGTCGGAGACCGTCGGGGCGTCGCGGACGTAGTAGGCGAACTGGTGCGCCTCGATGGTCTCGGCGAGCTCGGCCCACCGGGTGCGGGCGGCGCTGAGCTCGGCGCTGGCCTCGGTCGCGGAGCTCGCGCTGCCGCTCGGCGCTGCGCTGCCCGGGCTCGCCTGCTCGTCCGTCTCGGACGTGCCGGCGGGGGGACCTGAAGGCTTCTTCGTGCTCACCGTCCGATTATCCCGCGCACCACCCACATCCGCTCCCCCGACCCGCCTGCCTGCGGCGACGTCCTGGTCGCGGCGTGCGCGAGCGACCGGTCCCCTCGGTGAGCACGCCGGCCCCGCCCGCGGGCGAGCGGCCAGCCGCTGCCCGTAGGGTGGTCCGATGACTGCTGAGAACACTGGGACGACCACTGGGACGAAGGCCCCCGAGGCCACCGCCGACGACCCGCGCCTGTGGCTCGAGGAGGTCGAGGGCGACGACGCCCTGGCCTGGGTCCGGGAGCGCAACGCGGAGACCACGAGCACCCTCGCCGCGACCGAGGAGTTCGCGAGCACGCAGGCCGCGCTCCGGGCGGTCCTCGACTCGGACGCGAAGATCCCCGACGTGTCGCAGGTCGGCGACCACCTCTACAACTTCTGGAAGGACTCGGAGCACGTGCGCGGGCTCTGGCGCCGCACGACGCTCGAGTCGTACCGGACGGCCGAGCCGGAGTGGGAGACCGTCCTCGACGTCGACGCGCTCGCCGAGTCCGAGGGCGAGAGCTGGGTGTGGCACGGTGCGAGCATCCTGCGCCCCGCATACCGCAAGGCCCTGGTGAGCCTGTCCCGCGGAGGCTCCGACGCCGACGTCACGCGTGAGCTCGACCTCGCGACCAAGGAGTTCGTCAGCCCGGAGGACGGCGGGTTCTACCGCCCGGAGTCCAAGGGTGACCTCGCCTGGGTCGACGACGACACCGTCTACGTGTTCACCGACACCGGCGAGGGCTCGATGACGTCGTCCGGGTACCCGCGGGTCGCCCGGCGCTGGCACCGTGGCACCCCGCTCGAGGACGCGACGGTCCTCTACGAGGGCCGGGCCGACGACATGTACATCTCGGCCTTCCGCAGCCACACCCCGGGCTTCGTCCGCGACTTCGTGGCGCGTGCCCTGGCCTTCTACAGCAACGAGCTCTACGTCCTCGCGGCCGACGACTCGCTCACCAAGGTCGACGTGCCGGACTCGGCCGAGGTCGGGTTCAAGCGCGAGTGGCTGCTCGTCGAGCTCCGTGACGACTGGACCGTCGAGGGCACCACGTACCGCTCGGGCTCCCTGCTCGCGACGGGCTTCGACGACTTCCTCGCGGGCGGCCGGGACCTCACGGTCCTCTTCGAGCCCGACGGCTCGACCTCGCTCGCCGGGGCGACGTGGACCAAGAGCCACCTGGTGCTCAACGTCCTCGACGACGTGAAGAACCGCCTGCACGTGCTCACCCCGCCGGCCGACGGCGCGGGGTCGTGGGCGCACAGCGACATGCTCGGCGCACCGAGCATCGGGACCGTCTCGGTCCGCGCCGTGGACTCCGACGCGTCGGACGACGTGTGGCTGGTCGCGACGGACTACCTCACGCCCACCACCCTCTCGATCGCGACGGTCGGGCAGGAGCCCGAGCTGCTCAAGTCGATGCCGGTGTTCTTCGACGCGTCCGGGCTGACCGTCGAGCAGCACTTCGCGACCTCGGACGATGGCACCAAGGTGCCGTACTTCCTGGTGCGCCGCGAGGACCTCGCGCTCGACGGCACCGCGCCCACGCTGCTCTACGGCTACGGCGGTTTCGAGATCTCGCTGACCCCCGGCTACTCGGGCGGGCTGGGCCGGGCGTGGCTGGAGCAGGGCGGCGTGTACGTCGTCGCGAACATCCGCGGCGGCGGCGAGTACGGGCCGCGCTGGCACCAGCTCGCCCTGCAGGAGAACCGGCACCGGGCGTACGAGGACTTCTCGTCGGTCGCGAAGGACCTCGTCGAGCGCGGCGTCACCTCGCGCGCGCACCTCGGCGTGCAGGGCGGCTCGAACGGCGGGCTGCTCACCGGCAACATGCTCACCCAGCACCCGGAGCTCTTCGGTGCCGTGGTGGTGCAGGTGCCGCTGCTCGACATGAAGCGGTACTCGCACCTGCTCGCCGGTGCGTCGTGGATGGCGGAGTACGGGGACCCGGACGACCCCGAGCAGTGGGAGTTCATCCAGACCTTCTCGCCGTACCACCTGTTCGACGCCGACCGTGAGTACCCGCCGGTGCTCTTCACGACGTCGACGCGCGACGACCGCGTGCACCCGGGTCACGCCCGCAAGCTCGCCGCCGCGATGGTCGAGGCGGGCAAGGACGTGACGTACTACGAGAACATCGAGGGCGGCCACGGCGGCGCTGCGAACAACGAGCAGGCCTCGTTCATGCAGGCCCTGGCCTACAGGTTCCTCTGGGAGCGCCTGGCCTGACCCCTGCTCTGCCTCCTCGAGGGACGGGGCGCGACGGCGAGGTACTCCCCGGAGTACCTCGCCGTCGCGCCCCGTCCCTCATGGTGGGAGGTCAGGGCTCGGGGTGGCGGGAGTCGTAGGCGAGGAGGCGGGGCTGCCAGCGGAGCAGGAGCGCGAGGACCACGACGCAGAGGAGGCCTCCGACCACGGCGGCCCAGCCCTCGCCCCACCAGGACGACTGCGCACCGAGGGCGAGGTCGCCGAGCCGCGGACCGCCGGCGACCACCACGATGAACACGCCCTGCAGGCGGCCACGCATGTCGTCGGGGGTCGCGGACTGCAGGATCGTCTGGCGGAACACCGAGCTGATCGCGTCGGACGCCCCGCACAGCGCGAGCATGACGAGCGCCGCCACGAGGGCGACCACCAGCACGTGGTCCGGGGTGGTCCGGCCGGCGAGCACGAGCACGACGCCGAAGCCCGCGACCGACAGCCCCCAGGCGACGATGGCCCACGCGATGACGACGCCCTGCCGGTGCACGCGGGTGAGCCCGCCCGAGAACAGCCCGGCGAGCAGCCCGCCCACGGCGAGCGCCGCGGTGAGCGCGCCGGTCGTCGCCGCTCCCCCGCCGAGGATCACCACGCCGATGGCGGGGAACAGCACGCGGGGCATGGCGAGCACCATCGCGACGAGGTCGACGAGGAAGGTCATCCGGACGTTCGGCCGTGTCGCCAGGTAGCGCAGGCCCTCGAGGACCGACGACAGCCCGACCCGGCGGCGCGCGGCGTCCTTGGCCCCGGCCCGGGGGTCGTCCGCGCCCTCGGCGCCGTCCCCGCCGTCGCCGGCGTGGGACGGCTCGGGCGGCATGCCGGGCAGCTGGACCAGCGCCCACAGGGCCGCGGTGAAGCAGAGCACGTCGACCGTGTAGACGATGCCGAAGCCCCACCGGCTCACGACGAGCGCCGCGACGAGCGGCCCCACCGTGAGGGCGACGTTCCAGGTGATGGTCATGAGGGTGTTGGCTGCCGGCAGCAGCGCAGGGCGCAGCAGCCGGGGGATGATGGCCGACCGTGCCGGGTTGTTCACCGCGAAGGCCGCCGACTGGAGCGCGACGAGCCCGTAGAGCAGCCCGACCGACCCGACGTCGAGCCACGCCTGCGCGGCGAGCAGCATCGTCACGACCCACAGCACCACCGAGGCCGAGAGCGCGACCTTGCGGCGGTCGTAGGCGTCGACGAGCGCGCCGCCGTACAGCCCGAGCAGCACGAGCGGGACGAGCGCGCAGATGCCGAGCACCCCGACGGCGAAGGTCGACGAGGTGAGCGAGTAGACCTGGAGGCCGACCGCGACCACGGTGAGCTGAGCGCCGAGGTTCGAGATGCCCAGGCCCCACCACAGGCGCCGGAATGCCGGCGACTCGCGCAGCGGGGTGGTGTCGGCGAAGAGGCGGCGGCCGCTAGCCACCGGCGCGCTCGGCGAGGATCTCCGCCGCGCGGACCACCGTGCCGAGGGCACCCCGGGCGCGGTCAGGGGTCCGGTCCTCGGTCCACGTCGCGGCGCTGCCCGAAGAGGTGAGCACCACGTCGGCGAGGCCGTCGGCCGGCAGGCCCATGCGACGCCAGGGGACGCTCACGAGGTCCGCGAGACCTCGGACGTCCGCGCCCGCGCACTGCGACACCGTGGCGGGCGGGAGCCCGGCCCACAGCTGCGTGCCACGCTCGACGGCCCGGGCCAGCAGCTCCCAGCCGCGCGGGTCCCAGGCGCCGTCCGCGACGGAGGCGACCTCGAGGCCGACGG